>NZ_CP029002.1:2803436-3114929 GCF_003073375.1 Lysinibacillus sp. 2017 | reverse complement strand
ATGCACATGTGTTACTACAATATGGCGTATTAGAAATGGAATTACAAAATTTTGACCATGCATATGAGCTGATTCATACTGCATATAGCTTAGAGCCAAATGAGTCAGAAATAGTGTTCATGTTAGCAGAAGTGTCGGGTTGTATCGGCCATATTGCTGATGCACAAAAATATGCAGCAAAATATTTAGAAATGGAACCAGATGGCGCTTATATAGAAGATGCTGAGGAAATTTTAGATTATGCTGATTTTGTTGCGGATGATATAGAAGATATAGATGAATTAGACGCATCTAAAATCGTTATACAAGAAAAGGCAAGACGCCTAATGGAAAAGGGAAATTTTCCGGCAGCCATTGAGATATTAGAAAAAACGATTGAGGAATTTCCAGACCTTTGGAATGCGTATAATAACTTGGCTCTCGCTTATTTTTATGTGGGCGAAGCAGAGCAAGCACGTGCGCTATTACATGAGGTGTTGCGTAAAAACAAGGGCAACCTGCATGCACTTTGTAATTTAACGGTATTTGCTTATTACGAAAAGAATACAGTTGAGCTAGAACAAATGTTGAATTTACTAAAAAAAATTCAACCTTTTGAATGGGATAATCGTTACAAACTTGGTGCGACATTTGCACTTGTTGGTCAATATGGGGAAGCGTATAAATGGCTTCGTTCGATGTATAAAAGAGGCTATGAAGGAGATACAGGCTTTTATTTTTGGCTTGCACAATCCGCTTATTTTACTGGGCAAGTGGCATATGCACAAGAAATGTGGAAAATTTTATTGCAGCTTGATCCTCTAAAAGAAGGATTGGAACCATGGGCAAATGGAGACGTTTCCAAGAATCGGAATTCCGCAGAAAACCACCGCGATTTTATATTGCGACAATTAGCGGATGAAAACGAATCAAGCCGCATATTCGGTTTGTTTTTACTGAAACGTTCTGCGCATAAGCAAGAGATTGTTGCGCATCCTACTCTTTTAAATGTGGAAAAGTTCTCTGTACTCGAAAAGTTAAGTTTAGCGTATGCGCTGGACTATGATTTTAACGAAAAAGATCCGGCAGAAAAAAACTTCTTACGCTTTATGTACGTTGCAGAAAAAATTGTGGAGACCAATGATTCCATTTCTCTTGAAGTCGCACAAATGTTAAGTACGTGGTTTGCGTTAGCAGAATTGGCATATCGCAAGGGCTATGCGTTTAAAAATAGTTGTGCTTTAGCGGCTGCACTAGAATATTCATTCCATACGGCGTTAGAAAATAAAGTGACCAAAAAAGAACTTGCACAAAAGTATGATATTTCCGTGTCAACACTTACAAAATATAATGATGAACTGTATCTTTTTGTACCAATAGAAGAATAGGCAGTAAATTTGTATTTATGAGTGTCATCTTATACGATGAACATATAGAAAGCTGTATGCTAGAGGAGGATTTTTCATGTCAGAAGAAAAGATTTATGATGCTATAATTATCGGTGCAGGTCCAGCAGGGATGACTGCAGCTGTTTATACATCTCGTGCAAACTTATCAACATTAATGATCGAACGTGGGATTCCTGGTGGTCAAATGGCAAGCACAGAAGCTGTAGAAAACTACCCAGGTTTTGATACGATTTTAGGGCCTGAGCTTTCGACTAAAATGTTCGAACATGCTAAAAAATTCGGTGCAGAATATGCATATGGCGATGTATCAGAAATTGTTGATGGTGAAGATTATAAAACCATTATTTCAGGTAAAAAACAATACAAAACACGCACAATCATTATTGCATCAGGTGCAGAATATAAAAAAGTAGGCGTACCAGGTGAAACAGAACTTGGCGGTCGCGGTGTTAGTTATTGCGCAGTTTGTGATGGCGCATTCTTCAAACAAAAGAATTTAGTCGTTATCGGTGGTGGGGATTCAGCAGTTGAGGAAGGGATTTACTTAACTCGTTTTGCTGACAAAGTAACAATCGTACACCGTCGTGACAAATTACGTGCTCAAAAAATCATTCAAGATCGTGCATTTGCAAATGAAAAAATTGATTTCATTTGGAATACAACAATTAAAGAAATCCATGAAGTTGACGGCAAAGTAGGAAAAGTAACATTAGCTTCTACTGTAGATGGTACAGAATCTGAAGTACCAACAGATGGCGTATTCATTTATGTTGGTACACTTCCATTAACAGCACCATTCGCTTCACTTAACATTTTAAATGAATCAGGCTATATCGTAACGAATGAAAACATGGAAACAGCTGTACCGGGTATTTATGCAGCTGGTGACGTGCGTGAAAAAATGCTTCGTCAAATCGTTACAGCAACGGGTGACGGTAGTATTGCCGCACAATCTGCACAACATTTTGTAGAAGAATTAAAACAAAAGATCGGTCAAGCATAATAACATAATTCTTTAACATGAATGTAATCGAATTGTTACAAAATAAGGGTAAACTGAACTTGTAATTGTTTTATTCCCCTTATATTCTAATTTAGTCTTTAGGTTGTTTTTTGCGTCTAGACGCAAAGGCAACCTCTTTTTGTTATGAAAAAGTTAAAAAATGGATTATCTAAGGCACGCTTACTTTTACAGACGTACGTTCTACAAGGTATAATGGGATTATGCTTAAATGGGAGAATTGAGGTGTTATTGATGCAACGCATTACGAATTTATTAGCTATTAAAGATGGGAAAGTATTATTGCTACAAAAACCAAGAAGAGGTTGGTTTGTTGCGCCAGGTGGCAAAATGGAATTAGGAGAGTCCATTTATGAATCTGCTGTACGCGAATTCCAAGAAGAAACAAACCTAACACCAAAAAATGTCCATTTAAAAGGGACTTATACAATGGTTATTAAAAATGGGGACAAAGTTGTCGATGAATGGATGCTTTATACATTTGTCGCAACAGATGTTGAAGGAATTCCATTTGTAGAAACACGCGAAGGCATTCTAGGCTGGCATCCAATAGAAAGTATAAATGAATTGCCAATGGCTGCAGGAGATCGAACAAATTTATTGTTCGCCGCATTAAATAAAGGGATGCAATATGGTACATTTGAGTATACAGAGGATTTTGAGTTAATTAGCGAAAAAATCCAAAATTCGGTCGCACAATAATATGAGGAGATGAACATACGTGGGTAGTTCAAGCCATACGCATGAGTTAGTTATTATTACAGGGATGTCGGGAGCAGGAAAGACAGTTGCTGTTCGAAGTTTTGAAGATTTAGGGTACTACTGTGTAGACAATTTACCACCTGAACTTTTGACAACTTTTTTAGCATTAATGAAAGACTCTGAGAAGAAAATTTCACGTATCGCAGTTGTGATGGATTTACGTGGACGAGAATTTTTTGATTCACTTATTGAATCACTTGATGCTTTGTTAGATGAAGAGGATATTTTACCACGTATTTTATTTTTAGACTCTGATGATGCAACGCTTGTTCGACGTTATAAAGAATCACGACGCTCACACCCACTCGCTCCTCAAGGACTACCACTTGAAGGAATTCAGCTTGAGCGCGAACTACTATCTGAATTAAAGGGACGCGCGAAAACAGTAGTGAATACATCAAAGTTAAAACCAATTGAATTACGTGAACGCATTACGAAAGAATTTACAAATATGAGTATTTCAACATTTTCAGTGAATGTGATGTCTTTTGGTTTTAAACATGGTATTCCGATTGATGCCGATTTAGTATTCGACGTACGCTTCTTAAAAAATCCATATTATATAGAAGAATTGCGCCATAAAACGGGCTTACAAACTGAAGTATCTTCCTATGTTTTGGCAACTGAAGAAACACAGCAGTTAATCACGAAGTTAACAGATTTGTTAGCTTTCATGATCCCGCATTATCGCAAAGAAGGAAAGTCACAACTTGTGATAGCATTTGGCTGTACAGGAGGTCAACACCGTTCTGTTACGTTAGCCGAGTATTTCGGAAAATTATTAGGAAATACCGAGCAAGTTGTCATAACTCATCGAGATATCAATCACAGGAAGGATTGATGGAATGAAAAAAAAGAAAACACGTATTGTCGTTATCGGTGGCGGAACAGGGCTATCGACGATTTTACGTGGCTTAAAGCAACATCCATTTGACATTACAGCCATTGTGACTGTTGCAGATGATGGAGGTTCTTCAGGCCGCCTACGTGATGACTATGATATTCCTCCACCAGGAGATGTGCGAAATGTAATTGCTGCTCTGTCGGACGTTGAGCCGCTAGTAGAGCAAATGTTTCAATACCGTTTCACACAATCCAACCAATTAGGTGGACATTCGTTAGGTAACTTAATGTTAACGGCACTGACGGATATTACAGGGGATTTTAATCATGCGATTTCTGAAATGAGTAAGGTTTTTAATGTTCATGGAAAAGTAGTGCCTGCTGCCAATAAGAAGGTTACCTTACATGCGGAACTTGTGGATGGTACGATGATTACAGGTGAGTCCAATATTCCGTTAGCTCAAACACCGATAAAGCGTGTCTATTTAGAGCCAGAGCATTTAAAGCCCCTGCCAGCTGCGATTCATGCAATTGAACGCGCGGATTATATATTAATTGGACCTGGTAGTTTGTATACAAGTATTATTCCGAACCTGCTCGTAAAAGGAATTGGGCAAGCGGTTGCCCGTGCAAAAGGTGAAAAAATTTATATTGCCAATTTAATGACACAACGTGGTGAGACGATTCACTATTCAGCGTCTCAACATATTGAAGCGATTCATATGCATGTCGGACAGCCATTTATTGAATCGATACTTATTAATGCAACACAATTTCCTTCTTCAATTCATGAAATTTATCGTGAGGAAAATGCAGAGCCAGTCTTGATTGATTTTGAGAAACTTGAAGAGATGGGCATTAAGATTATTCAAAAGGAAATTGCCCGCATTCATAAGGGTGTTGTCAGACATGATGCAAAAAATTTAGCCGATTGGTTATGTGAATATACACAACAAAAGCAACCATTAACGTAATAGTTCAGTAAGCTAAGAACTACATAGTTTGCTAGGAAAGGGGGAACACATTATGTCATTTGCATCAGAAACAAAGAAGGAATTGACACAAGTTGAAGCGGATGACGCCAGTTTAAAGGCTGAAGTGTCCGCACTTATTCGAATGAATGGGAGTTTAAGCTTTGCGAATCGTCAAATAAGCTTAGATGTTCAAACTGAAAATGCTGCCATTGCAAGGCGTTTATATACGATTGTCAAAAAAATGTATCCATATACTGTTGAATTATTAGTTCGAAAAAAAATGCGATTGAAAAAAAATAATGTGTATATCTGCCGTATTCGTGAAGGTGCGCGTGAAATATTAGCCGATTTAGAAATTGTATCAAATTCATTTGAGTTTAATCATATAATTTCAGCGTCAATTATTCCGAAAAAAAATCAACGACGTGCTTATTTACGAGGCGCGTTTTTAGCAGGGGGTTCTGTCAATAACCCAGAAACTTCTTCGTATCACTTAGAAGTGTATTCTTTATATAAGGAGCACGGAGAAGCGTTGGCAGAGCTGATGAATCATTTTGATCTTAACGCGAAGACGATTGAACGTAAAAAAGGGTTTGTCACCTACTTAAAGGAAGCTGAAAAAATATCAGATTTCTTAAATTTAGTAGGTGCTACATCAGCAATGCTAAAATTTGAAGATGTTCGTATTTTACGAGATATGCGTAACAGCGTAAACCGAATCGTTAACTGTGAAACAGCGAATTTAAATAAAACTATCGGGGCAGCATTACGCCAAGTGGATAATATCCGTTACATCGACAATGCAATTGGCTTAGATCAGCTACCTGATAAGTTACGTGAAATTGCTCGACTTCGTGTTGAATACCAAGATGTTACTCTAAAAGAGCTTGGTGATATGGTTTCAACAGGCGTTGTAAGTAAATCAGGCGTCAATCACCGTCTGCGTAAAATTGACGAAATTGCAGATGCACTTCGTCGTGGTGACAATATTATAAAATAAAAATTGGTAACGATTTCATAAATCGAGCATTCTATTATTGTTCTTTTCGGTTAATTTCGATAAGATGGAATAAATAGCGAGGAACGGTTGTGAAAGGGAGTATTTCAAAATGATCGAAAAACAAGTAGAAGTAAAATTGAAATCTGGTTTGCAAGCGAGACAAGCTGCATTGTTTGTCCAAGAAGCAAACCGTTATAAAGCGGATGTCTTTTTACAAAAAGAGGCAAAAAAAGTGAATGCAAAATCCATCATGGGCATCATGAGCTTAGCAGTAGCAAAAGGTACGTTTATTACGTTAAGTGCTGAAGGTCATGATGAAGAAAAAGCAATCAACGCTTTACAAGCATTAATCGAAAAAGCAAACTAATTTCAAAGCACAGTCCATTTGAAGCAATTCAACCCGGGCTGTGCTTTTTGTTTACATCGAAAGTGTCATCCATTGAATTTTGTGGGTTGAAAGGATTGTCAGAACTTAATCATTTTCTAATAGAGATGTTATTAAAGTGTATCGGCAGGCTGGGCGCCCAGAGTCGCAAAGATATGTTGCACATATCTGTACGACTCTTCTTTGCGCCTTGTGCTAGGCCTGCCAAATCAAAGGATAGTCCATTCTACTTTTACATGTATTCGGGGGCGGCGCTGTTGACGAGCAAAGGCGCCGTTTACTTTTAAAGCGAGTCCGTTGAATTTTATGGGTTGAAGGGATTGTCAGAGCTAGTCATCTTCTAATAGAGATGTAATTAAAGTGTATCGGGTTTTGGCAGGCTGGGCGCCCAGAGTCGCAAAGATATGTTGCACATATCTGTACGACTCTTCTTTGCGCCTTGTGCTAGGCCTGCCAAATCATAGGCTAATCCATTCTACTTTTGCTTGTATTCAGGGGCGGCGCTGTTGACGAGCAAAGGCGCCGGTTTTCTTTAAAGCGAGTCCGTTGAATTTGGTAGAGCAAGGGGATTGTCAGAGCTAGTCAAATTCTAATAAATGTTCTATTAAGGTGTTTCGTATTTTGGCAGGCGACCGCATATCAGCAGCAGGGTCACGTGGTACGTGTCCCTACTACTAATACTGTTGCGGTATGCTAGGCCTGCCAAATCAAAGGATAGTCCATTCTACTTTGATTTGAATTCGGGGGTGGCGCTGTTGACGAGCAAAGGCGCCGTTTTTCTTTAAAGCGAGTCCGTTGAATTTGGTAGAGCAAGGGGATTGTCAGAGCTAGTCAAATTCTAATAAATGTTCTATTAAGGTGTTTCGTATTTTGGCAGGCAACCGCATATCAGCAGCAGGGTCACGTGGTACGTGTCCCTACTACTGATACTGTTGCGGTATGCTAGGCCTGCCAAATCAAAGGATAGTCCATTCTACTTTTACATGTATTCAGGGGCGGCGCTGTTGACGAGCAAAGGCGCCGTTTTTCTTTAAAGCGAGTCCGTTGAATTTGGTAGAGCAAGGGGATTGTCAGAGCTAGTCAAATTCTAATAAATATTCTATTAAGGTGTCTCGTATATTGGCAGGCAACCGCATATCAGCAGCAGGGTCACGTGGTACGTGTCCCTACTACTGATACTGTTGCGGTATGCTAGGCCTGCCAAATCAAAGGTTTAATCCATTCTACTTTTGCATGTATTCAGGGGCGGCGCTGTTGACGAGCAAAGGCGCCGTTTTTCTTTAAAGCGAGTCCGTTGAATTTGGTAGAGCAAGGGGATTGTCAGAGCTAGTCAAATTCTAATAAATGTTCTATTAAGGTGTTTCGTATTTTGGCAGGCGACCGCATATCAGTAGGCCTGCCAAATCAATGGAGAGTCCATTCTACTTTTACTTGAATTCAGGGGCGGCGCTGTTGGCGAGCAAAGGCGCCGTTTACTTTTAAAGCGAGTGCGTTGAATTTATGGGTTGAAGGGATTGTCAGAGCTAGTCATCTTCTAATAGAGATGTAATTAAAGTATATCGGGTTTTGGCAGGCTGGGCGCCCAGAGTCGCAAAGATATGTTGCACATATCTGTACGACTCTTCTTTGCGCCTTGGGCTAGGCCTGCCAAATCAAAGTGTAATCCATTCTGTTTTTGCATGTATTCGGGTGCGGCGCTGTTGACGAGCAAAGGCGCCGTTTTTCTTTAAAGCGAGTCCGTTGAATTTGATAGAGCAAGGGGATTGTTAGAGCTAGTCAAATTCTAATAAATGTTCTATTAAGGTGTTTCGTATTTTGGCAGGCGACCGCATATCAGCAGCAGGGTCACGTGGTACGTGTCCCTACTACTGATACTGTTGCGGTATGCTAGGCCTGCCAAATCAAAGGATAGTCCATTCTACTTTTACTTGAATTCGGGGGTGGCGCTGTTGGCGAGCAAAGGCGCCGTTTACTTTTAAAACGAGTCCGTTAAATTTTATGGGTTGAAGGGATTGTCAGAGCTAGTCATCTTCTAATAGAGATGTAATTAAAGTGTATCGGGTTTTGGCAGGCTGGGCGCCCAGAGTCGCATAGATATGTTGCACATATCTGTACGACTCTTCTTTGCGCCTTGGGCTAGGCCTGCCAAATCAAAGTGTAATCCATTCTACTTTTGCTTGTATTCAGGGGCGGCGCTGTTGACGAGCAAAGGCGCCGTTTTTCTTTAAAGCGAGTCCGTTGAATTTGGTGGGTTGAAGGTATTGTCAGAGCTAGTCATCTTCTAATAGAGATGTTATGAAAGTGTATCGTATATTGGCAGGCTGGGCGCCCAGAGTCGCAAAGATATGTTGCACATATCTTTACGACTCTTCTTTGCGCCTTGGGCTAGGCCTGCCAAATCGAAGTGTAATCCATTATGCCTTTGCATGTATTCAGGGGCGGCGCTGTTGGCGAGCAAAGGCGCCGTTTACTTTTAAAGCGAGTCCGTTGAGTTAAGTGTGAAAGGGACTGTCACAGATTCTCTTTTTGTAAAGGGATGAATATATGGATAGATAGGGTTCAATAGTTGTCAAAGCCTTCAAATTCTATAATGGCTAGATAAATGAGTTCACAGTATTTAGATGTTTTAAATAAATACATTGTGATTTCCCCTACTTTATAAAAAGGGTTCACCCTATTAGAAGACTGGCGCCTACCACTGTAAGCGCCAGCACGTGAATACAAGCAAAAGGAAAATGGATACACCCTTATATTGGCAGGTCTTTCACGAAGCACAAAGGCGAGTCGTACAGGCATGTGCAACATGGCTGTGCGGCTTGCGTGCGAAGAACCTGCCAAAAAGACTACACCTGAATAACCTTTTCATTAGAAGACCGAAAGAGGCTTTGTGAATGTGTGCTGCACCCGTCCAAACGAAACACCCGAGTCACCCCTATAACAAAGGATGAATTCACTATGATAAACCCTACTGTATAAAAAGATTCACCCAATAAAAAGACTGGCGCCTACCACTGTAAGCGCCAGCACGTGAATACAAGTAAAGGGAAAATGGATACACCAAATATTGGCGGGTCTTTAAACTCCTTCTATATAGTCTATTAAATTGTGACTGTCGCTTCGCTTTCGTCACAAAGATAATGTCACAACAAACGGATTGTGACATTATCTTGCCTGTGCGGCTTGCGTGCGAAGAACCTGCCAAATGACTATGCCCGAATCATCTCTTCATTAAAAAATGGATTCATTTACATAAATAAAAAAAGCATGTAGAAAATGAATTTCTACATGCCTTTGAAAAAATATTATTTTTTTTGTGGGCTACGATCGTAAATTTTATCGATTAAACCATACGCTTTTGCTTGCTCAGCACTCATGAAGTTATCACGGTCTGTGTCGCGAGCTAATGTTTCGTAATCTTGACCAGAATTTTCAGCCATGATACGGTTTAATTTTTCACGTAAGTATAAAATACGACGTGCTGCAATTTCGATTTCAGTCGCTTGACCTTGTGCGCCACCAAGTGGTTGGTGAATCATTACTTCTGCATTTGGTAAAGCAATACGTTTACCTTTTGCACCAGCAGAAAGTAAGAATGCGCCCATTGAAGCAGCCATACCAATACAAATTGTTGATACATCTGGTTTGATGAAGTTCATTGTATCGTAGATGGCCATACCAGAAGTAATCGAACCACCTGGAGAGTTGATGTAAAGGTGAATATCTTTTTCTGGATCTTCAGCTTCTAAAAATAAAAGCTGTGCAACGATTGAGTTGGCAACATTGTCATCGATTGCGCTACCTAATAAAATGATGCGGTCTTTTAATAAACGTGAATAAATGTCATAAGCACGTTCACCGCGGTTTGTTTGTTCAATAACTGTAGGAATTAAGTTCATTGAAAAAATCCTCCCTTTGTTAGAGCCTATATTCGTATACTTATGCTGAAATTGGAAAGTACTTCAGCTGTAAACCTATAATACACGTATTAGTCAAGGATGGTCAAATATAAACTCTGATATTCAAGGTTGAAAAATGTGTTGTTTATTCTGTATAATGGGTAAGTCGCTTAAATAAGTAAGAAGTTCATATGAAGGTATGTTTGTATAGTTTATTTAATATACTTTATAACGTCCTCGTAGTGTAATGGATAACACGCAAGATTCCGATTCTTGTAATGGGGGTTCGATTCCCCCCGAGGGCACCATAATTTTAAACGACACGACAAATTCAACAATAGATTTTAATGGTATGCCACATCTACCTCACACGGTATTTTATACACTTTTTTACTCCACACTTATAATTTTCCCATTCTTTTACAAAATAAACCAAATAAATTGTACTTAAGCTTTCAAAACTAAATATTTCTTTATTTTATGAGAGAATTATAAGAAATAATACTTGATAAATGACGTGAGAATTAGTAAATTAATAAATGTTGTAATTTATTGCGAACTGCGTCGAGAGTTCTTTTTTAGGAATGAAAATCGATTGCATGTTTTGCCTATAAAATCATGTCCTTTGATGGGCACCATTTTACTGTCTTAATATATTTATATACCAATTGTAGAAGTAGTAATACGTACTATTGTCTACAATGGGAAATGAAGTTATATTGGGGTAAAAAGAATCACTGTACCGTTTCTTTTTACCCCAAAGTCATTTCTTGTGAAATCTAAAATAATAAATTCAAGAGTACTACACGTATGGAAATGACGGGTAGTGCTTTTTTTGTGCATAAATATTCGATTACATCTTTTGGTAATCTGCTTATTTATGAATAATTATTAATAAAAACATGAAAAATACGCTAATTAGTAAATAAAAATTCACTATTATGAAATAATAATCATTATTTAGAAAATTAAATCTTGTATATTAAATGCGAAATTAATATAATGAAATAAGCTAATAGTAATTCAGTTAAGCTTTTATATCTTGAAGCCCTTTAATACTTTAGTATAGTAAATTGGAATTTTATAAAGAAATAAAAATAAATGATTGGAGGGTTTCAGATGGAGATTTTTGATTTTTTTCATTGGGAAATGATCTGGAACTACCGTGAACTGTATGCAAAAGGCTTACTCGTAACAATTGGATTAACAGCATGTGGTTATATTGGTGGGATTATTTTGGGTCTATTTTTAGGATTAGGCCAAGTTTCACAGAAAAAGTGGATCTACTGGCCAGCTAAAATTTACGTAGACTTATTTCGTGGAACGCCAATGCTGGTGCAATTACTATTAATACATTTAGCGGTCATTCCGACTATTTTCGGACATGGTTTGGGCTGGTGGATATCTGGGATTGTTGGACTAATCTTAAATAGTGCGGCATACAATGCAGAAATTTTCCGTGCAGGGATTCAGTCCATTGATAAAGGGCAAATGGAAGCAGCACGCTCACTTGGTTTAACACATTCCCAAGCGATGCGTAAAGTCATTTTGCCACAAGCATTTCGTCGCATGATTCCTCCGTTAGGTAATGAGTTTATCGCCCTATTAAAGGACTCATCACTAGTTACGATTATTGCTGGGGCAGACATTTTATATGTAAGTAAAATTGTAGCAGGTACATATTATCGATTTTGGGAGCCGTATTTATTCGCAGCATTCCTTTATTTAATCTTAACGTATTCGGCCTCAAAGGTTATTACGCTTATTGAAAGAAAAGTCGATATCAATTACAACCCAAGAAAGAAAAAGGAGCGTGCTTAAATGATTAAGGTTGAAAATTTACATAAGCATTTTGGCAAGCTCGAAGTGTTAAAAGGAATTGATTACGAAATTCATGAAAAGGAAGTTGTCTGTGTTATCGGTCCGTCGGGTTCAGGTAAAAGTACATTCCTTCGTTGCATGAATTTACTAGAAGAAGTAACAGATGGTGCCATTTACATTGAAGGCGTCAAGATTAATGATCCAAAATCAAATATTAATGATATCCGTACAGAAGTAGGCATGGTGTTCCAACAATTTAACCTGTTTCCGCATATGTCGGTCATCGATAATATTACAATGGCCCCGATGCAAATTCGTAAATTAAATAAAGCAAATGCAAAAAAGCTTGCAATAGAATTATTAGAAAAAGTGGGTTTGCGTGAAAAAGCGGATAATTACCCGCAACAGCTTTCAGGTGGCCAGCAGCAACGTGTTGCTATAGCTCGAGCACTTGCGATGAAGCCGAAAATTATGTTATTTGACGAGCCTACTTCAGCCCTTGATCCAGAAATGGTAAAAGAGGTTTTAGACGTAATGAAAAACCTGGCAAAAGAAGGGATGACGATGGTTGTTGTCACACATGAAATGGGCTTTGCACGTGAAGTAGGCGATCGTGTATTGTTTATGGATGGTGGCTATATCGTTGAACAAGGACATCCAGAAGATCTTTTCGGTAACCCACAAAGTGAGCGTACAAAAGCCTTTTTAGGAAAAGTATTATAACGAACGAAGAAAGACGGTCTTACGGAAGAGGTAAATGAGTGAGATTGTCCTTTCATATAGTAGGAATTCCGAATATTGAAATTTAATATTGTATTTTTATTAGTTAATATGTATAATTATAAAAAGTTAAACAGAGGGGGATTTATGAATGATGAAAAAAAATAATGTATTTATGTTAATGCTTGTATTGGCATTATCGGTAGTTTTAGCTGCATGTGGTACGTCGGAGGACAATACTTCAGGTGCTGAAGGCGACAAAGGCTTTTCAAAATTATCAGTTGGTACAGAAGCCACATTCGCACCATTTGAATCGATGACTGACAAGGGTGAAATCGTTGGGATAGATGTAGATGTCATGAATGCAATCGGTGCAGAAGTGGATGCTGAAGTTGAATTTAAAAATGTAGGTTGGGAGCCAGTATTCCAACAAGTAACGAATAAAGAATTAGACTTAGGGGCATCTGGTATTACAATTACAGAAGAGCGTAAAAAGACATTTGATTTTACAGATCCATACTATGAAGCAACATTAATGATTGTTGTAAAAGAAGATTCACCGATTAAAACATTAGATGAATTAAAAGACAAAAAAATATCTGTACAAATAAATACAACAGGTCATGAAGCTGCAAAAGATTTACAAGGAATTACGAGCACAAATATTTTAGCATATGAGAATCAACCTATTGCATTCCAAGAAGTAATTAATGGAACAGCAGCGGCTTCTATTGGTGACAATGCCGTTGTGTTAGAATACTTAAAAAACAATCCGAAATCTGGTTTAAAAGCAATTGAATCAGATCAGTTTGAAAAAGAGTATTACGGATTTATGGTGAAAAAAGGAAACAAAGAATTACTTGATCTTTTAAACGAAGGTCTTAAGAAAATTAAAGAAAACGGGAAGTTAGAAGAAATTACTGGTCAAAAAATCGATTAATTGACAGTATATTTCCAATAAACATCTTAATAGTGACTAGAAAAAATCCGTCTTGCACAAATTTGCAGGACGGATTTTTTTGTTGATTTTACAAGGTCAAATGAATAGAAAGAAAAAATAGATGAATATTTAATGCAAACAATAGAAATAATGGATAAAAAGGTATTCATTCACTGCTGAAATGAATGATTATTTTTATTAAGTAAGAGATTAAAAATAGGAGGGAAATTATGGACGAGGGAAAAGAAAAGATTTTAGATAAAAAGTCGTCGAGACGTTCATTTTTAAAGAATTCTGGTATTGCAGTGGGAGGGCTAGTACTAGGTGGTACGTTAGGGTCTCTTTTCACAAATAAAAACGGAACTCAAGGACCAGTCACTACAACGCAGAATGGAGGACAACCTGATTTTACAGAAGCCTTACAGTTCTTTCGCCGCACATCCGATTTCGATACGATTGCCGCTGCAATGGATGTGATTTATCCAGAAGATTCAAACGGTCCTGGTGCAATCGCCCTTAATGCACCTTACTTCTTAGACAAACAATTGGCAGGTCAATGGGGTACGAATACGTATGAATATCGAAAAGAGCCATTCCAAGAGGGCCATACACCATTAACGAATGGGGCTATTTTTATCGAAGGTGCGCGGAAGCTTAAAGAACTTGCAAAAAGCGAGTATGATGCGAGTAGTTTTACGGAATTAGACGAAGAACAAAAAATTGCGATTTTACAAAAGCTTGAAGCGGGTGAAGTTGAAATGAATTTAATCTCCTCTTCTGCATTTTTCGGTTTATTGCGGAATGTAACTTTACAAGGATGCTTCTGTGATCCTTTATACGGAGGGAACAAAAATATGGATGGCTGGAAAATGAAAGAGTTCCCAGGTGCACAAATGTCATACCTTGCGTATGCACAATCAGATGAGTTCCTAGTCATCGATCCAATTTCCGTAGGTGGACATAAACATTAAAGGGTAGGGGGAAAATAATGGTTACAGTATTACCAAAAGTAGATGTTGTGACAACTGGAATGGGATGGGCAGGTGGAATTGTTGCTGCCGAGTTAACAAAAGCTGGTTACAATGTTGTTGGGTTAGAACGCGGAGAAGAACGATCGGTTGAAGATTTTTTACTTTGTCATGACGAGTATAAATACAATATTCGTAAAGACTTAATGCAAAAATTAAATAAAGATACACTAACATTTCGTAACACGAGAAAAGATGAGGCACGTCCTGTAAGAAGTGAAAGTGATTTAGTTCTTGGTACAGGCACAGGTGGCGGTGGTACACACTGGGGTGCTCAAGCCTACCGTTACTTCCCGTATGATTTTGAAATTCGTAGTAAAACGATTGAACGTTATGGAGCAGGTAAAATCCCTGACAATATGCTTATACAAGATTGGGGGATTACTTACGAAGAAATTGAACCATACTATACAAAATTTGAACAAATGGCTGGTATTTCGGGGGAAGAAGATCCTTTAGCCGGTCCTCGTTCGGCACCGTATCCGACACCGCCATTATTAATGGCACCGCAACTACAGATGTTTCATGATGCAGCTGACCGTTTAGGTTATCACCCATACCGAGTACCCGCAGGAAATGTATCTGAAGTGTATACAAATCCGGATGGTGAAACATTAAATGCCTGTCAATATTGCTCATTCTGTGGGAGCTATGGTTGTGAATACGGTGCTAAATCAGATCCGATCGTGACAGTTATTCCAACTGCCAAAAAGACAGGAAAGTTTGAATTACGAACACATGCGTTGGTGACACGTATTTTAAAGAATGGTAATAAAGTTGTAGGTGTTCGTTATCGCGACATTCGAACAGGTGAAGAATTTGATCAACTAGCGGATGTAGTCGCACTAACGAGCTATATTTTTAATAATGTGAGGTTACTGCTTCTATCTAAAATTGGTCAACCTTATGACCCAGATACAGGTAAAGGAATTATTGGTAAGAACTATACGGATCACCATACCATTTTAGGTGCCACTGGTTACTTTGAAGAAAAGAAATTCAACAATTTCATAGGTACAGGCGCATGGGGTTCTGCTTACAATGATTTCAATGCTGATAATTTTGATCATACGAATGTTGACTTTATTCATGGTGGTCAAATTGAAATGCACTTATTAGGAAATGAGCCAATCACGAACAATCCAGTTCCTCCTGATACGCCGTCATGGGGGAAAGAGTTTAAAGATAAATCAATCTATTACTACAATAGAACTTTATCGGTGGTATCGCAGCGTGCATTTTTACCTTATAAAGATAACTACTTAAGTTTAGATCCTGTTTATAAAGATGACTATGGAGATCCGTTACTTCGTGTCACATTTGATTATCATGAGATGGATTTTAAACGTCATGAATTTTTGTCTGACAAATGTGTAAAGCAATTAGAAGAAATGGGGGCAGATCTTGTTGTGCCTCACCCAATGCAAGAGCATTTCAGTGGTCGCTTTACATTCCAACATGATGGGGGTGGTGCTATTATGGGTTCGAGTCCAAAAAACTCGGCCGTCAATAACTATTCACAAATGTGGGATTACGAAAACTTATTTGTATGTGGATCTTCGGCATTTCCGCATTTCGGACCGATGAACCCAACACCGACAATGGGTGCATTAACTTATCGTGCGACAGAAGGTATGATGGCATTCTTAAAAAATGGTGGCGGTTTAGTCATTCAGCCAAAATAATCATACGACATATGGAAAGGAGTACTTTCTATGCCCAGTATTGGTGTACCAGGATTAATCATTATATTGGTGATTGCTTTAATTTTATTTGGACCAGCAAAATTACCTCAATTAGGAAAAGCTGTTGGTGAAACATTACGTGAATTTAAATCGTCTACCCGTGATTTGATGGAAGATGATGAACAGAAAAAGACCGGAAAAGATGATAAGGAGAAAAAGTAAATACAAAGTTGGGTGACTCATAAATGTTGAGTCACCCTGTTTTTAATTCCAATAATAACCAAAAACCACCCCACCAATTGCTGATGCACGCCGGTAGAAAACAAATTAAACGACGCACGGTAATACTTTAATAAGGAGATACATATTGTAAAAAGAGGATACAGTAGCTGGCCATGTTGATTGCTAGATGAATATTTCGTTTGAAATGGAGGTCTTTTATGGTTGAAGTTAAAGGGGCATTTCAAAATTGGAGGAAAAAGGTAGATAAAAAAGTCAGTACACTTAGTAGCAAAACGTCACTTGCTGTTGATCGATCTAAAGTACGAAAACAAATTGGTGTGTTAGAAGACGAAATAAAGTTTCTCAAACAAGAAATTGGGGAAATCGTCAATATGAATCGAAATAATCTGTTTTCGATTACTATGGTAAACTATCAACTTACTCAAATTGAGACAAAAGAAAAGGCTATCGCGCGGCTAGAACTGGAAATTGAAGAATTAAGTGAACGCGGCAAATTAGTCGGCGTTGAAGAAGCAGTGGTTAGGGAATCTGATGAAAAAAATTCATTAGTAGAAGAAGTAAATCAAGACATACTGTCTACACAAACCTATTGTTGTAGTAACTGTAACGAGCATTATGATGAACCTAAAATGTTTTGTGAGAAGTGTGGGAATAGTATGGGGTAATTTGAACTTAGGGTCTAAATATAAATGGAACTAAAAATAGAATATGAAAAAAGCGATTTCCGTTAGATGGAAATCGCTTTTTTAATACTTTCGGTAGCATAAAGTAGTAATCCCTATCATTTATAAAACGAGTGACGCGAAGCGCAGGGGGCGACTCCTTGGGGGATTAAGCGTGCGCGGAATATCCACTTGTTGCTTGCCGCCTTAGAGGCAAGCAACAAGTTAGATGGAGCCACGCCCCCAGGAAAGCGTCCCCCGTAGCGTAGCAGAACGGACTAGATTAAAAAGGAATCACTTTGAATCCTAAAATTTTGCCATCCCCAACTTATGGTGATGATCCATTAATTTACACTAACGGAATTTGTTGAAGGAATGGTACTTTTAGCAATTTTTAATACGGCATTGACAAGTACATCAGCACCCTTTGAACACTCTTCATATGATGTATATTCATCTTCACGATGACTGTAACCTTTTGCACTAGGCACGAAAATCATTGTAGAAGGAATATACCCTGCGATAAATTGCGCATCATGACCCGCTCCACTAAACATTTGATAGCTGGAGTAACCTAATTCATCTGTACTTGCCATTACGGCATTAATCACTTCAGGTGCAAAATAAACTGTCTCACGGCTCCATAATTTAGTGTAGCTAAGCTGACAATTCTCAATTTCTTTTGGTAAGTCAAAAATGATTTGTTCTACTTGTTTAATGACTGCAGGGTCTTGATGGCGGGATTCAAATGAGAATGTTACAGTGTTTGGAATTACTGTATGAATATTTGGATATGCGTTAATACGTCCAATCGTATAAACAAGATCATCTGGAAGTTGTTTTAATTTGTTTTGTAAGATCGATATAATCTGCATGGTAGCAAACATACTATCTTTTCGCATGGAAATAGGGGTTGTACCTGCATGATTGGATTCCCCAGTTAATGTGATATCATAACATACCATTCCAAGAACACCTTCAACAACACCAATTTCCTTATTGTAATGCTCAAGAACAGGACCTTGTTCAATATGAAGTTCCAAGTATGCATGTGCCTCAGTTAAACGATTAGTTTCTTCGCCCTTATAACCACTCTTTTCTAATGCTTCTTCAAATGTTATCCCTTCTCGATCTGTTGAAGTGAACATTTTTGCTTTTTCAAATTTTCCTGAAAGTACCCCAGAGGCCATTAGTGAAGGTTCAAAGCGTGCGCCTTCCTCATTTGTAAAGTTAACGATAGTTAAAGGATGATTAAGTTCAATATTTGCATCGATAATTGTTTCTACTGCTTCCAAGGCGGTTAACACACCGAGTACGCCGTCAAAGCGCCCACCTTTTATAACTGAATCCAAATGTGAACCCATCACAATAGGTGAATTGTCCGTTTTACATGGAAGTGTTGCATACATTGTACCCATGTCATCAACGGTTACCACCATTCCAAGGTTTTTGCAAATGGCATTAAATTTGTCGCGAGCAATAATGTCTTCTTCAGAAAGACTTAATCGTGTGACGCCATTATTTTCTGTAGCCCCAATTTGACTAAATAACTCTATATATTTTTTTAGTCGTTCTCGATTTGTTTTTAACATAGTGTAACCTCCTTTTTAAAGTCAGAAATACAGTTATACTATATCACTCGTTTAAAACATATTTATATATACGGATTGTAAAATATTGCAATAATCGTATGGACAATATGTCAATTGGGGAGGAAACACTTATGTTAACGGTTCAAGAAGTATTAAATCGAAAACATTTTGAAGTTGCAAAAGTAGTCGCAGGTAAAATGGGATTAAGCCATGTCATTAAATGGATTCATATAATGGAAGTTACTGATGTAAAACAATTAATAAAAGGCAATGAGTTGATACTTACCACTGGCGTTATTTTAAAAGATAATGAAAAAGGTTTTCTTCAATTTGTCCAACAACTTAGTGATTTAGATGTGGCAGGTCTTTGTGTTGAGTTAGGAATGTATATTGAAATCATCCCCGACAGCGTTATTAATTTAGCAAATAAATTGGATTTTCCTCTTATTGTTTTCGAACAAGTTGTCCCTTTTATCGAGATTACACAGGATTTACATACCGGAATTATTCATCAACAATACGATATTTTAAAACAGCTTGAAGATTATTCTCAAAAAATAAATAGGTATGCTTTAAAGGTAAATGACAAAGTAAAAATTCTTCAATACATGCAAAAATATTTAAATGTAAATGTATTTTTTGATGTGAACAAAAGGACAAGCATAGCAATACCAGATAAAAAAATTGAAAACCTCAAAGATTATATCAACGGATTGAATAGTAAATATACTGCGTGTAATGAATTGAATTTATTTGATCATGTGTATGGCACGGTATACATTTATTGTGAAAAAAGGGAAATTAATAATTTAGACATTCTAATTTTGGACAGAACGGTAGTGACCTTGTCTCAATTTGTATTAAGAGACTTATTTATAGAAGAAAAGCTTGAAAGTGAGCACCGAAAATTTTTTGAGAAGTGGTTGGAAGGTCAAAATAGCAACGAAGAAATGATTTATTTTATAGAAGAGATTGATCCAAAACTAACCCAAAATGGTTGGATGGTAATGCTTCATCAGTTAAGAAGAGAAAATATTAAAAAGGATTTAACGAATTATAAAATTAATTTGCGTCAGTCCTTAAAAAAAGAAGGTTTTTATACATTTATTGTGGAGCAATCGCAATATTTAATTTTCATCTTAGGTGATCTACTTCAAGAAAATACGTATAAAGAGCGTATGAAACGTGCGATGTATGAAATTATTAATCAATATAGACTTGATACATTAATTGCAGTAGGAAAATATGTGTACCACTATAATGAGATACAAGAAAGCTATCAAACCGCACAAGATTCATTACAAATCCGTCTGAAGAACATGGAACTTTCCTATTTTTATGATGACCTGACACTTTATCATATGGTGAAAGTGCTACAAAATAATCAAATACTTATGCATATGGCGAATGAAAAAGTAGAAAAACTTAGTCTTTATGATCGAAAACATAACAGCAACTTAATGCAAACCTTGACTATGTATTTACAATGTAATGGATTAAAAAAGGAAACGGCAGAAAAATTATTTATTGTCCGTCAAACCCTTTACCATCGTCTTGAAAAAATTGAACAGATCATTGGAAGTGATTTTATGAATTATGAAAATCGTTTATGCCTTGAGATTATGCTTTTGATGACGAGCCAAAATTTAATAAGTATGGAAAAATGATGGCTCATCACCATAAGTTGGGGATGACATAATTTTAGGATTCAAAGTGATTCCTTTTTAATCTAGTCCGTTCTGCTACGCTACGGGGGACGCTTTCCTGGGGGCGTGGCTCCATCTAACTTGTTACTTGCCTCTACGGCGGCAAGCAACAAGTGGATATTCCGCGCACGCTTAATCCCCAAGGGGTCGCCCCCTGCGCTTCGCGGCACTCTATTTTGGAATACCATGGCATTCACTTTCATTTCAATGACGAAATAGGATTCAAAATTCACTTAGAATAGAGGATAAACTTGATCAATCCCCGCCGCCTCGCGATAGCGCAAGCGGCATTATCAGACGCATTTAACTGGGTAAAATGTACAACACTTTGTATTGGCGGGCCTCGCATGCGGCATTAAAGACAGTAGTATGGACACGTACCACGTGGCCATAATGCGGTCATGCCGTAGCCCGCCAATAGCTAGACAAACTGATAAAACAATAATCAACCCCATGTTACGGTGATGAACCAAAATGATCTAAATGTGAAATAAGTGTATTTAATTGTTTTACACAATGTATAGTGCCCTAACAGTCCGGATAAGAGAAAATAGAGGTAAGGTTGGAAAACTAGGAGGAATGTTCATGAGCAAATCAGTGGATTATAACTGGAAAGCAAATGATGAAAAATACGTATGGCATTCGATGAAACCGTATAACCCAGATGCAACTTTTATTGTTGAACAAGCAGAAGGTGCATGGCTGACGGATATTGATGGAAACAAATATTTAGATGCAATGGCAGGTTTGTGGTGTACAAATATCGGTTACGGGCGTAAAGAAATTGCAGAAGTAGCCTATGATCAAATGATAAAAAATTCATATACACCGCTGTCTTATGGACATACTCCATCTATTTTGTTAAGCGAAAAAATTAGTGAATTACTAGGCGATGAATATGTAGTGTTTTATTCGAACAGTGGGTCTGAAGCAAATGAAGTGGCTTTTAAAATTGTTCGTCAATATTACCAACAAAAAGGTGAAACAAATCGCTATAAAATTATATCACGTTACCGTGCCTATCACGGGAATACGATGGGGTCTCTTGCTGCAACGGGTCAAGCACAACGTAAATATAAATATGAGCCACTTGCACCGGGATTCTTACATGTTCCGCCACCAGATCAATATCGATATCCCGAGGAAATGCAACATGAAGATCCGACGACCTTACCTAGTGTAAAAGCGATTGATCAAATGATAACTTGGGAAATGTCAGAAACAGTTGCTGCGGTTATTATGGAACCAATCATTACCGGTGGCGGTGTAATCGTACCAAATGATTCATATATGGAGGGCGTTAAAGAGGTATGTGAAAAGCACGGTACGTTACTAATTGTTGATGAAGTAATTTGTGGTTTTGGTCGTACAGGTAAAGCCTTTGGATTCCAAAACTATGGGATTAAGCCAGATATCGTGACGATGGCAAAAGGATTAACAAGTGCATATATGCCATTATCAGCTACTGCGGTACGTAGAGAAATATATGAACAATTCACTGATAATGGTGACTATGAGTTTTTACGTCATGTAAATACTTTTGGTGGTTCTCCAGTAGCTTGTGCAGTAGCACTAAAAAACATTGAAATTATGGAACGTGAAAATTTATTTGAGCATTCAGCAATAGTAGGCGCAGAGCTCATGCGATCTTTAGAAGAAAGTTTAAGTGATCATCCGTTAGTAGGTAACATTCGCGGTAAAGGGTTATTACTTGGAATTGAACTAGTGGAAGATAAAGAGACTAAAAATCCTCTAGATATTCAAAAAGTAAATGCTGTCATTTCCTATTGTAAAGAAAAAGGATTAATTATAGGGAAAAATGGTGTTACAGTGGCGAATTACAATAACGTTTTAACATTATCTCCACCACTGACAATTACGTTTGAAGAGATGGACTTTATAGCAAATACCGTCATCGAAGCAGTGAACAGTATTAAGTAAAAGGAGGAGATTTGAATATGGCAGAAGCAGTTTTAGTAAAAAAATTAACGCATTTCATTAATGGACAATTAGTAGAAGGAAAAAGTGGTAATTATGCAAATGTTTATAATCCATCAACGGGTCAAGTGATTGCGGAAGTACCACATGCAACAGCAGAAGAAACTCGTGAAGCAATTGCAGCTGCTAAAGAAGCATTCCCTGCTTGGCGGGATGTATCAGTTGCGAAACGAGCAGAAGTATTAATGCGTTTTCGTCACCTGTTAACAGAAAATATGGATGAATTAATGACTATTATTTGTACAGAAAGCGGAAAAACGTTAGAAGACGCGCGTGGAGAAGTAACTCGTGCACTAGAGTCAGTTGATTTAGCAATTGGCGCACCTCACTTAATAAAGGGAGAATACTCTGTAAATGTTGGCGGTCAAATTAATGCATATTCAGCAAAATATCCTTTAGGTGTTGTTGCTGCAATTTCACCATTTAATTTTCCTATTATGGTACCGTTAGCGCAAACATCAATGGCCGTTGCGGTCGGAAATGCTGTTATTTTAAAGGCTTCTGAAAAAGTCCCGATGACTTCTCTTTATGTAAGTGAATTGTGGAAAAAAGCCGGTCTACCAGATGGCATTTGGACGGTAGTAAATGGTAGTAAAGAGGCAGTAAATGAACTACTAGAAAATCCGACTATACAGGCAATTTCATTTGTAGGGTCAACTCCTGTAGCAAAATATATTTACGAGACGGGATCTAAACATGGGAAGCGTGTAACAGCTCTTGGCGGTGGTAAAAACAATATGGTTGTCATGCCAGATGCAGATTTAGAGCAAGTGGCAAATGCATTCATTGGTGCAGCATATGGTGCGGCTTCACAACGTTGTATGGCTATTTCTACTATTATGCCGGTTGGAGAAGAGACAGCAAATAAATTAGTAGAAATTTTAAAAGATAAGATTAGTAAATTAAAAGTTGGAAGTTACACAGAAGAAGGAACAGATTTTGGTCCGGTCATTTCAAAAGAATCAAAAGAGATTATTTTAAAGGCAATTGACCAAGCTGAACAACAAGGGGCAACAGTAGTAAATGATGGACGTACATTGAATATTGCTAAAAATTTAAATGGTTTCTTTGTTGGCCCTACTTTATTAGATAATGTTACAGCGGATATGGATATTTTCGAACAAGAAGTATTCGGTCCAGCTCGAAATGTGGTGCGCGTAGAGTCTCTAACCGCAGCAATTGATTTAATTAACTCTCAAGAATTGGCTAACGGTGTAACCATTTTTACAAATGATGGTGCTGCAGCGCGCAAGTTTACGACTGAAATTGATGTAGGTATGGTAGGTGTTAACGTACCAATACCAATTCCAGTAGGGTATCATAACTTTGCCGGTTTCAAAGGCTCTCGTTTTGGTGAAGGTCATATGTTTGGCCCAGATCAAGCTCGGTTCTACACGAAAACGAAAACTGTTTCGGAGCGTTGGCCTGAAGTGACAGAAAAGACAAACTCGACATTTGCATTCCCTAGCAATAATTAAATAGATAGAGAAGGAGCTGGCTTTGTTATTACATCTTGTATAGGTAATAATGAACCTGGCTCCTTTATTTATAGTTTTTTGTGCACTAAAAAATTATTTTAATAGTGTTTATTCTAGCCAAATAGGTTATGAGATTGTAATTTATTTCATATTTTAAATTACAGACAAGATATGCGTTCCACTAGATTTAAAAATAGACATCAATCTAAGTTCGTCATTCTAGAGAATAGACTTGTATCATTTTACTAGGATAGTTACAACTTTAATAGTTTGAATTTTTTGTATTTTGATAGCGTTTTATCAATCCTTAAGAAGGATTTTGATAAATAAATTGTGAACAGGAGGAATAGCTATGAAGAAGATTATATCTGGGGGAACAATTGTAACAGCTGCAGATACGTATAAAGCAGATTTGCTAATTGAAGATGGGATTATTAAACAAATTGCTTCGAGTATTCAAGAGGCAGATGCAGAGCTTATTGATGCATCAGGAAAACTATTATTCCCTGGAGGAATTGATCCACATACTCACCTAGACATGCCCTTTAATAATACAGTTACAGATGATGATTGGGAGACAGGAACCATTGCAGCAGCATTTGGTGGAACGACGACAATTATTGATTTCTGTATTAGTGCTGGATCTCCAACATTAATGGATGCGATTGATACATGGCATAGTAAATCAAAAGACAAAGCAGTTATTGACTACGGTTTCCATCTAATGATTGGTGATTTAAATGAACAACGTTTAAAAGAATTACCAGAAGCGCTAGAAAAAGGTGGTATTAGTTCGATCAAAGTGTTTTTAGCTTATGCAAAAGAATTTCAAGCATCAGATCGTACATTATTCCAGGCGTTTAAAGTGGGAAAAGAACTTGGTGCAACGGTTATGGTGCACTGTGAAAATGGTTCCGTTATTGATGAGCTTGTTGAGGAAGCAAAAGCAAATGGTAATACAGCACCAATTTATCATGCATTAACTCGCCCACCAGAAGTTGAAGGAGAAGCAACAAAACGTGCGATTGAACTGGCTCATTTAGCAGGAGCGAAACTTTATGTTGTACATGTAACATGTAAAGAAGCTGTTGATGAAATTATTTCAGCTCGCAATAAAGGCTACAATGTTTTAGGTGAAACGTGTCCCCCATATTTAGTATTAGACCAAACGGCATTAGAAAAACCAAATTTTGAAGGTGCAAAATATGTCTGGTCTCCCCCTTTACGTCCTAAAGAACACCAAGAGGTATTATGGAATGCATTAAAAGCAAAGCAATTACAAACGATTGGTTCAGATCAATGTTCCTTCAGTTTCAATGGCAAAAAATCATTAGGGAAAGATGATTTCTCGAAAATTCCAAACGGGGGACCATTTATCGAAGATCGCTTCTCTGTTTTATATTCAGAAGGGGTAGAAAAAGGACGTATTTCAGTAAATGAATTCGTGGATATGATTTCTACTCAGTCTGCAAAGATTTTTGGATTGTTCCCACAAAAAGGAACGATTGCTATTGGTTCCGATGCAGATATCGTATTATTTGATCCAACTGTAAAACGGACAATTTCAGTGGAAACACATCATATGAATGTGGACTATAACGCATTTGAAGGTTTGGAAGTAACAGGCGAACCGACTAGCGTTTTAGTACGTGGTGAATATGTCATTAAAGATAAAGCGTTTGTAGGGAAGCTAGGTAGCGGTAAGTATATTCGACGCGAAGTAAAAAACACAGCTAAAGTAACTATATAAATAGTAAATCAACTAGACAAGTAATAACAAATCGTACTGGAAAGAGGGTTGTTATGAAAATGAAAATTGATTTAGCAAAAAACTTTGAAGAAATGTTTGGTGGTCTAACAACATACACAGCAACTGTAGAAGCGAATCGCTGTTTATATTGCTATGATGCACCTTGTATTCAAGCATGTCCAACGAGTATTAATATTCCAAGCTTTATAAAGAAAATTGCTACGAAGAATATGAAGGGCTCTGCTCGTGTCATTATGGAATCAAATCCAGTAGGAGCAAGTTGTGCACGTGTTTGTCCAACGATTGAGCTTTGTGAGGGAGCATGTGTTTTAAATAGCGAAGAGAAACCAATTCAAATCGGTCATTTACAACGATATGCAACGGATTGGCTACGTGAATCAAATGTAAATTTATTTACTCCACAGCCAGCGAACGGCAAGAAAATTGCGATTATTGGAAGCGGACCTGCAGGATTATCTGCTGCGCGAGAATTGGCATTATTAGGCTATGGTGTGACAATTTACGAAGCAGATGAAAAAGCGGGGGGCTTAAATTACTACGGAATCGTTTCATTCCGCTTACCACAAGATGTCGTGGAGTGGGAAGTACAACAAGTACAAAAACTTGGCGTTGAAATAAAAACGAGCACAAAAATAGGAGAAGATGTTCTAGTTGATGATCTCCTTGCCAATTTCGATCGTATCATCGTAGCGGTTGGAATGGGGAAAGTACCAATGCTAGGCATTGAAGGTGAAAATTTAGAAGGGGTATATGATGCGATTGATTTTGTAAAAGAATCAAAAGCTACGTTTACTGATAAGGTACAAGGTAAAAAGGTAGTTGTAATCGGCGCTGGTAATACGGCAATCGACGCAGCGACATGTTCAGTTCGATTGAATGCAGAGAAAGTTCAGATTGTTTACCGCCGTACATCTAAAGAAATGACAGCATATGACTTTGAATATGATTTTGCCAAGCAAGACGGTGTTGAATTTAGGTGGTTATCGTTACCTAAGCGAATCATTGGGGATGAAAACGGCAAAGTAATTGGTATGGAATGTATGAAAATGGAGTTAACTGGAACGGAAAATGGAAAAGGTACTTTGACTGAAATTCCTGGTTCTGAATTTGTCATTGAAACGGATGCCGTCATTCGAGCAATTGGTCAATCAAAACATTCCGAGCTAGTTGAACACTTAGGCTTAGCAAATACTCGTGGGGTAATTGATGTAGATATGAACAGTTTAAAGACATCGAATCCGAAGATTTATGCTTGTGGTGATGTTATTTATGGAAATGGCTACGGAGAAGCAACGGTAGTGTCTGCGGCGCAACAAGGAAAAGATTCAGCGTACGCAATTCATAATGAACTTAATGTAACTTCAGATATTGCATAGGGGGTATTCAAATGGCAGATTTAAGTATAAATTTTGCTGGTATAAAGTCACCAAATCCTTTTTGGTTAGCATCAGCACCACCAACAAACTCGGGCTATCAAGTTCAAAGAGCATTTGAAGCAGGCTGGGGGGGCGCGGTTTGGAAGACGTTAGGGGATCCAATTTTAAACGTTTCTTCCCGTTTTGCAGCAGTTAGTTTTAATGGGCAAAAGGTTGCAGGGTTTAACAATATTGAGTTAATCACAGATCGTCCGTTAGAAGTAAATTTAAAAGAGATTTATGAAACGAAGAAACGATTCCCAAATCATGCGATTATCGCCTCGATAATGGTAGAACCAAAAGCGGAAAAGTGGCATGAAATCGTCAAAAAACTTCAAGATGTTGGAATAGATGGATATGAATTGAATTTTGGTTGTCCCCATGGAATGGCTGAGCGCGGAATGGGGTCAGCTTCGGGTCAAGTTCCAGAACTAGTAGAAAAGCAGACCTATTGGGCGAAAGAGTATGCACAAGTACCTGTAATTGTAAAACTAACTCCTAATATTACTGATATTACTGTGACAGCTGAAGCTGCCGTACGAGGTGGTGCTGACGCAATTAGTATGATTAACACAATTAATAGTTTGGCTGGCGTTGATTTAAATTCTTGGAATACAATCCCGCATGTTGGAAACAAGGGTGCTCATGGTGGTTATTGTGGTCCAGCAGTTAAACCGATTGCACTGAATATGGTTGGTGAGTGTGCTAGAAATCCGTATATAAATGTACCGATTTCAGGAATTGGTGGGATTTCAAACTGGCAAGATGCGGCTGAATTTATATTAATGGGTTCTACAAGCGTACAAATTTGTACAGCAGCAATGCATCATGGGTTTAGCATTGTAGAAGATATGAATGATGGATTAAGCAATTATTTAGATGAAAAAGGTTTATCTTCGGTGATGGATTTAGTAGGAAAAACAGTACCGAAATATTCTGATTGGGGCGATTTAGATTTAAATTACAAAGTTGTAGCAGAGATCAATAATGACATTTGTATTAACTGTAATAAGTGTCACATTGCATGCGAAGATACTGCACATCAATGTATAGACTTATATTCAGAGAATGGGCGTCCAATGCTAAAGGTTCGTGAAGAGGACTGTGTAGGTTGTAATTTATGTTCGATTGTATGTCCAGCAGAAGGTGCAATTACGATGAAAGAATTAGCTCATACGCAACCACCAATGACATGGAACGAAAGGCAGTCATTAATTACGGGATTCGCTACTACTGGTTCAAGTACTGTCCGTTAATTGGTCTTGTGAAATCTAATAAGATGAGGTGTAGCTATGTCGAATTCAAAAAGTTCAAGTAATAATTATTTGAAATCTCCAGATTTACTTCCTGTCACATACGAGAATCGTAGTATCGGGATGGTTGGTTTTGGCGTAATTTGGGTAGGAATGGCCATTGTATTAGCTGCATTTGCTATAGGTGCAGGTGGAATTATTAATTTAAGTATGCCGATGTTAATACTTGCAACATTAGTAGGGTCTATTTTAATTGGTATCTTCATGGTAGTTATTGGTGATATCGGTGTAGAACACGGCTTATCGTTTCCTGTATATATGCGTGCCCCATTCGGAACAATTGGTACACATTTACCATCATTTGCACGTGCATTTACAGCTTCTTGTTGGTTTGGTATTAATACGTATTTCGGCTCTTTAGCAATTAATGGAATTTTAAACATTATGATTGGTTTTGACAATTGGTTTGTGTGTTTCCTTGTATTTGCGGGGTTACAACTATTAAACGTATCGTTAGGAATTAAATCAATCGAGCGTTTCGCAGATTTTGCTGCACCAATTATCATTTTTATTTCAATTTGGATGTACTTACAATTATCTGCTGAAGCAAAAGAACAGGGGAAAGCGGTATGGTCTTGGGTAGAAGCACCGCAAACTGGTTTTGAACAGTTTACTGCATTTATGATAGTTGCAATGGCGATCATGGGCTTCTGGGCTACTTTAGCTGCGGATATGCCAACACTTTCACGTCACTTAAAAGCACCGAAACATGAACGTAACTGGTTCAAACGAAATAAATCACAGTTATTAGGTTCACTTATTGTTCAACCTATTTTTAATACATTAATGATTGTTATTGGTGCGGTATGTTACATGGCAACTGGTTCAGGTGACCCAATAAACGCACTTCAACAAGCTGCAGGTGGTATTGTCCTGGTTGTGCTATTATCGATGATCGTATTAGCTCAATGGTCCACTAATACTTCTGCAAATGTAATCCCGGCAGCCACAATTTTTTCGAATATCGGAGGACCAAAAATACCTTTCTGGGTTGGAGTAGTGTTTGCCGGGATTGTCGGTACAGCTGTTCAACCGTGGAGCTTATTCGATGTTTTAAATAGCGTGTTACTCATTGTTGGTGGAATTTTATCTTCTATTGTAGGTATTTTATTTGCTGATTATTATTTACTTCGTAAGAGACGAGTAAATGTAAAAGATTTATATGAGGTAAATGGACAGTATCGTTATTTAAAGGGTGTCAATTTAGCTGGAATTATTGCTTGGATTATTGGTGGATTAATCGCTAACATTTGGCCGGCGTATTCATCGTTAATCGGCTTCGCTGTAGGGGCAGCAATTTACTATGTGTTAGCAAAATTCTGGTGGTTTAAGAAGTATCCACAAGCAGAAATTCTTAATCCAAGTGATGAAGAATATTTAGGTATTACAGCTGGACGCAGTTGGGAAATTGAAGTGGAGGCAGAACCGATTGGTGTTCCAACATCGGTTTCTACAGATTAAAATGTAAACGAGGTGTTCATATGTCAGAATATCAGTTTGTAAAAGAAGAAATTCAGCAAATTGATCAACTACTAGCTGAGAACTATACTTTTAAAAGTATAAATGAAAATTTAGAGGGAGCTTTTGTTACTTTCATCAATGTAGAAAATAACGAAGAGCGTTTGTTGCATATTAAAATGGCAGATAGTCGAAAATACTTTTCTTATAAATTACAAGAACAGTTAAATGAGTAGTATTAGAATTTGATGGAGGCTGGGATAAAAACCACCCCAATAATGAAAGGCCCCGGAAATTTTACTGACCGTAAATATTTCCGGGGCTTTGGTTATTTCTGTTTGCAAATAATAAAATCTTGCCAACAGCATACTTTAAATGTATTCCTTAATATTTCAAAAATAGTGAATACATTTTTGCTTTTGTTACGTACATACTAATGAAGCCGCTTTTGAAATTAGTTCGGCATGTTTTTTGCTTGCTGTGCCTGTCCATACATATTAAGCATTAAGTTCATATCTGCTTGTGCAAATTGCGGTACTTGATAAATGCCTTTTTTGTTTTGGTACAGGGATAGTTCAAAAGCCATTTCGATACAGTTTGGCACAGAGTCTTGAAGGACGCGTCGTACAACTGGGTTTGTGGATTCTAATGCAGCCGTTGTTTTTCCAGTGGCCCCAGTTTTGTGACAGCCGAGCATAAAGCCGGAAATGATGGCATCATTCAGCTCATTGGCTGATTGGATTGGTTTTTTAGGTTCACCCGGTGTTAAACCGTAATTAGTATCATTCCCGATTTGCATTTTGTAGGAACGTGTCGGATGTGTTGGATCTTGTCCCGTTTTATAAACTTCCATCGTTATATTATATTCGTCGAGCATGAATGCATATTGACGGTCTAAAATGGATAATAGTTCTTGATCTTGTACTTTGTCACGAAGTAGTACGAATTGATTTAAACCTGCAATCATTGCGCTTAATACTTCATGAACATCAAGTAGCTCATGTGCACCGTGATTCATCGAAAGTGGCATCGAATTGTCTTGAGATTGGGATGATTGGGTAAACATTATATAACCTCCATAATAAAATTTCGTACACCTTTATTGTGGCAAATGAAAATTAATTTATGCATGATTATTATGGGAATTGAAGAAAGGGGAATTTTGAATGAAAAATGAAAAAGGAAGTGCACTAATTATTGTGATAGCAATTATCGCAGTAATTGGAATCGCAGCAATGCTTGTTATTCCAAAATACAATAATTTAGTAACAGGTGAAGAAAAAGTAGATTCTGCTTGGGCGCAAGTGGAAAATCAATTGCAACGTCGATTTGATTTAATTCCAAACTTAGTGAATACAGTAAAAGGATATGCAAAACATGAGGAAGAAGTATTCACGCAAATTGCAGAAGCAAGAACAAAATATGGTGGGGCCGATACTGTAGAAGAAACGGCAGAAGCGAGTAATGATTTATCATCTGCCTTATCACGTTTATTAGTAATTGTTGAAAATTATCCAGAGCTAAAGGCGGATGTTCAGTTCACGCGTTTAATGGATGAACTAGCAGGTACTGAAAACCGTTTAGCCGTAGCGCGCAAAGATTATAATGACACCGTTCAAACATTTAATAATAATGTACGCCGCTTCCCAGGGAACTTAATCGCAGGGATGTTCGGCTTTGAGAAAAAGGATTACTTTGAAATTAAAGACGGTGTAGAAGAATCGCCAACAGTTGACTTTGGGAGTGATGATTAATGCGCATCAAGCTGTTGCTGCTTGTAATGTTTTCGTTACTAGCTTTACCACTTCAAACCATTGCAGCGGCCATTCCAGAAAAACCAGCGTATAATTCGTATGTTTATGATTTCGAAAATGTCATTTCAGACGATGTCGAACAACAACTTATTCAATCAGCAAAAGCATTAGAGGGTTCAACTGGAAATGTGATTGTGATGATGACGATTGATACAATCGGAGGATTAGATCCGTATGAATTTGGGACAGAAACGATGCGAGCTTGGGGAATTGGGGACGAACAACGCGATAACGGCATGCTTATTTTTGCCACAACGGATCAAGGCCCAGGAAAAAATGACATTTGGGTAACAGTTGGTGATGGTCTTGAAGGCGATTATCCGGATGGTTTGCTAGGTAGTATGATCGATACGTATATGATGCCGTATTTAGTGAACGGTGATTATACAAATGCCTTTGCTAATATTTTTTCGCAGTTCTATGAAGAAATGGGAGGTCAGGCAGGTGGTGCTGATTTAGTGAAACCCGTTTCAACGGATGATGAGGAAGGGCTTCCAATAGGTATTATTATTCTCGTTGTTATCATTTATATTATCGTCACGAAATTTGGTGGCGGCGGTCCAGGTAATCGTCGACGCACTGCACGCCGTGTGTATCGAAACGGTGGCTTCCCAGGAGGTTTCGGTGGCGGATTTGGAGGCGGTTTCGGTGGTGGTGGCGGATCATCAGGTGGATTTGGAGGCTTCGGCGGCGGCGGATCATCAGGTGGCGGAGCAGGTAGGAATTTTTAATTTAGAAATCGAAAACATCCTATAAGTTTAGATGCTTATGGGATGTTTTTTTGATGGTAAATATTTGAGTGAATTTCTATAATGGAATTACGCAAATAATAGAAGGGAAGAACTAAATGAACATCAAATTTTATTCTCGCCCAAACTGCGAGCTATGTATGGAAGGCTTACAAATTTTAAAAATCGTTCAAGAAGATCTTCCATTTGAAATCGATCAATATAATATTGAAGACAATGATGTACTGCATGAAAAGTATATGCTCATGATTCCAGTTGTGGAGTTTAAGGATGAAGTCATTCAATACGGACGCCTGGATTATCCAACATTGTTTGAGGCGCTGAGTAAGTAATTACGAGCGCCTTAGCAAAAGATATGGAACATTAATCCAGAAATTTGTTGCAAATAAATACTATTCATTTTATAATGAAGCTACAAATTATTTTTTTATTCCGAGTGGGACTAAAAATAATTTATTGGGACAAAATATGTCCAACAATAATGAGTAGGTGGTATTTTGGACAACGTTTCGTTTTTTGAAGCAGAACGCAAACTAGTGCCTGAAATCGATACTTTTTTTAAAAAGCGATTTCGTGTGTTACAAGCGTTAGCGACATTTGGCCCAATTGGTAGGAGAGCTTTAGCAGAACAATTACACGTGACAGAGCGAGACATTCGCAATGAAACGACCGTTTTAAGCGAACAACAACTGATTATTGTGCAGCAAAAAGGCATGTTTTGTACTGAACAAGGGTATGAAGTATTAGAACAACTGTATTCATTGTTCCGAGAATTATCAGGCTTAGCGGCAAAAGAGCAACAACTTACGCAACACTTTAATATTGAACGCGTTATTATCGTTCCAGGAAATGTAGAAATGGATTTGACAGTGAGACATCAGCTCGGCAAAGAAGCGGCTAGTATTTTAATCGAAAGCGCACAAGGGAAAGATAAAATTGCGGTGACTGGTGGTAGTACCGTTGCAGCAATCGGTGAATTTTTATCGGCGATTCCACCATTAAATCGTGCGAACTTTATAGCAGCGCGTGGAGGTATGGGCGATGAAATGACGTTCCAAGCAAACACGTTAGTCGCAAAATTTGCTCAAAAATGTGAAGCAACGTATCGAACGTTATTTTTACCAGAGCATTTAAGCGAGCAAGCCTATAAAGCGATGAAGCAAGAGCCGATGATTGAAGAAATGATGGCACTTTACGAACAAGTCAATATCGTCATTCATGGGATAGGCGCAGCACAGGAAATGGCAGTACGTCGTAATAGTACTGAGCAAGAACAACATTCACTTGAAGAAAAAGGTGCAGTTGGGGAAGCGTTTGGCTATTATTTTAACGAAGCGGGTGACATCGTTCATCATATTCGGACGATTGGTATTCAGCTCGAACAGGTAAAAAAAGCACAAACGATACTTGCTATCGCAGCAGGTGCCAATAAAGCAAATGCGATTCAAGCGTATTTTAAAAATGCCGCGAAGCAAACTACTTTAATTACTGATGAGCAAACGGCAAATGAAATTATTTCAAATTTAACTTAGTTTTTAAAAGTATCATAAAATATGCATACTGTTTAAATAAATAATTTATTGGAGGAATTAACATGGCATTAAAATTAGCAATTAACGGATTTGGTCGTATCGGACGTTTAGTGTTCCGTGAGGCAATGAAGCACGAGGAATTTGAAGTAGTTGCAGTAAATGACTTAACAGACGCTGGTCAGCTAGCACATTTATTGAAATATGATTCAGTTCATGGTGTGTACGATGCAGATGTAAAAGCAGAAGATGATGCATTTATCGTAAATGGAAAACGAATTCAAGTGTATTCAGAAAAAGATCCAGCGAAATTACCATGGGGTGAACTTGGCGTAGATGTAGTACTTGAATGTACTGGCAAATGGCGTTCAATGGAAGAAGTTTCAAAACATATTGAAGCCGGCGCGAAAAAAGCGATCCTTTCAGCTCCAGCAAAAGGCGATATGCCAACTTACGTAATGGGTGTTAACCATACAGAGTATGATCCATCTGAATCAGTTATTTCAAATGCATCATGTACGACAAACTGTTTAGCGCCGTTTGCAAAAGTATTAGACGAAAAATTCGGCATTAAACGTGGTATGATGACAACAATTCACTCATACACAAATGATCAACGTATCCTTGATTTCCCGCACTCTGACCCACGTCGTGCACGTGCTGGCGCGGTATCAATGATTCCAACAACTACAGGTGCAGCGGTTGCTGTATCAAAAGTATTACCACAATTAAAAGGCAAATTAGATGGTTTCTCAATGCGCGTTCCAACACCGAACGTATCATGTGTAGACTTAGTTGTAGAACTAAACACTGATGTAACAGTTGATTCGATCAACGCAGCATTTAAAGAAGCGTCTGAAGGCGAATTAAAAGGTATTCTAGCATATAACGAATTACCATTAGTATCAATCGATTATAATGGTAATCCATCTTCTTCAACAATTGATGGCTTATCAACAATGGTTATGGAAGGTCGTATGGCGAAAGTAGTTTCTTGGTATGACAATGAAATCGGCTACTCAACTCGTTTAATGGACTTAGCATTATATATCGCAGCACAAGGTATTAAAGTAAAATAATTAATTGTGACATACTTTTTTCGAATAATAGAAAAAGTGTGACATATTGATGGCTGTTCGTCATAAAAAGTATAGCCTTTAATTACAGTAAACCTTATAATATATTAGGGTAAAAGAGCGGAAGGGAATTACCCATCCGCTCTTTTTTTACAATATAATAATTTAAGGGCAACACAAGACAGCTCAAGCGAATTTTGATACTATTTGAACTAGCAACGATACTATCCACATAATAATTAATTGGTCTAATAATAAGGGGGATTTTCTTTATGTTTTTAAAGAAGTCAATGAACGATGTAGAAGTGCAAGGTAAACGCGTATTTGTACGTGTTGATTTTAATGTTCCAATGGAGGAAGGCCGTATTACTGACGAAACACGTATTCGTGCCGCAATTCCTACAATCGAACAATTAGTGAACGCGGGTGCAAAGGTTATCTTAGCTTCTCACCTTGGACGTCCAAAAGGCGAAGTAAACGAAGACATGCGCTTAACAGCAGTAGGTACTCGCCTAGCACAATTACTAAACAAACCTGTAACAAAATTAGATGAATCAATCGGTGAAGCCGTTGAAACGGTAGTCAACAACATGCAAGAAGGCGACATCGTACTACTTGAAAATGTTCGCTTCCATAAAGGTGAAGAGAAAAACGACGAAGCATTAGCTAAAGAATTTGCCAAACTAGCGGATCTTTACGTAAATGATGCATTCGGCGCAGCTCACCGTGCACATGCTACAACAGAAGGTATCACGAAATTCGTACCAGCTGTATCCGGCTTACTTATGGAAAAAGAATTAGATGTATTAGGGAAAGCATTATCAAACCCAGAACGTCCATTCACTGCCATTATCGGTGGTGCAAAAGTAAAAGATAAAATCGGTGTTATCGAAAACTTACTTGATAAAGTCGATCACCTAATTATCGGTGGTGGCTTAGTATTCACATTCGTAAAAGCAATGGGTCACGATATCGGTAAGTCGCTATTAGAAGAAGATAAAATCGAATTAGCAAAAAGCTTCATCGAGCAAGCAAAAACAAAGGGCGTTCAGTTACATATGCCAGTTGATGCAGTTGTAGCGAGCGAGTTTTCAAAAGATGCTGAAACAAAAGTAGTGGCAATCGATGCAATCCCTTCAGACTGGATGGGACTTGATATCGGACCAAAAACAGCAGCCAACTATGCAGAAGTGATCAAAGCGTCAAAATTAATCATTTGGAATGGACCAATGGGTGTATTCGAAATGGAAAAATTCGCAAACGGTACAAAAACGGTAGCAGATGCCATGGCAACAACAGCAGGTTACACAATTATCGGTGGTGGGGATTCAGCTGCAGCAGTTGAAAAATTCGAAGTTGCATCACAAATGAACCACATTTCAACAGGTGGCGGTGCTTCATTAGAATTAATGGAAGGCAAAGAATTACCAGGTATCGTAGCGTTAAATGATAAATAAAATCGGAGGTATTTTGAATGCGTAAACCAATCGTAGCAGGAAACTGGAAAATGTATAAAACATTTGATGAGGCGGTTGATTTTGTTGAAGAAATTCAACAAGCGATTCCATCTTCAGACAAAGTAGATGCTGTTGTTTGTTCACCAGCACTTTACTTACCAACATTAGTCGTTGCGGCAGAAGACTCGTCTTTGGCAATCGGCGCACAAAACATGCACTTTGAAGATGAAGGCGCATTTACAGGCGAAATTAGCCCAGCCATGCTTTCAAATATTCAGGTAGATTACGTGATTTTAGGTCACTCTGAGCGTCGTGAACTCTTCAACGAAACAGACGAAGCAGTAAATAAAAAAGTACGCGCGGCATTAACACATGGCATCGTGCCAATCATTTGCTGCGGCGAAACATTAGAAGAGCGTGAAGCAGGTTCTACAGAACGCAAAGTAGCAGGACAAATTACAAAAGCTTTAGAAGGCTTTGCAGCTGCTGAAGTGGAACATATGGTCATTGCTTATGAACCGATTTGGGCAATTGGCACAGGTAAAACAGCAACGGCTGATGATGCCAATGCAGTTTGTGGTGCAATTCGTGCAGTAGTTGAGAAGTTATATGGGAAAGAAACAGCTGATAAAGTACGTATTCAATACGGCGGCAGCGTGAAACCAGAAAATATCGAAGAATTACTTACTAAAGAACATATTGATGGCGCATTAGTTGGAGGAGCAAGCTTACAAGTAGCATCATTCATGAAATTATTGGAGGCGGCAGCAAATGCCTAAACAACCAGTTGCATTAATTATTTTAGACGGTTTTGCCTTCCGCGATGAAGTAAAAGGTAATGCCGTAGCGCAAAGCTATAAACCAAATTTTGATCGTTATTACAATGCATATCCGCATGCAACATTAGTGGCGAGTGGTGAAGCGGTAGGTCTACCAGAAGGTCAAATGGGGAACTCTGAAGTGGGACACTTAAATATTGGTGCAGGTCGTGTTGTGTATCAAAGCTTAACACGCATTCATAAATCAATACGTGAAGGGGACTTCTTCCGTAACGAACAATTTTTAGCGGCAATTGAGCATGCAAAAGCGCATGGTTCCAAGCTTCATTTAATGGGCTTACTTTCAGATGGCGGTGTACACAGTCATTATGAACACCTATTTGCGCTATTAAAACTAGCGAAAGCAAATGGTTTAGAGCAAGTTTATGTACATGGTTTTTTAGATGGTCGTGATGTTGGTCCAACAACAGCACTTGGTTACATTTTAGAAACAGAAAAACAAATGCAAGAAATAGGTATTGGTAAATTTGCATCCATTCATGGTCGCTATTATGCAATGGACCGTGATCGTCGCTGGGAACGCGTACAATTAACGTATAACGCATTAGTAAATGGTATTGGCCAAACAGCAGCGACAGCTACAGCTGGTATCCAAGCTTCATATGACCGCGATGTAGCGGATGAATTCGTCATTCCGTTTGTACTTACTGAACAAGGTGCTCCAGTTGCGACGATAGACACGAATGATGCTGTTATCTTCTTCAACTTCCGTCCAGACCGAGCGATTCAGCTTTCGACGGTGTTAACAAATGATCATTGTGAAGGACTACAATTATCTGAAAAGCACCCAACGAATTTGAAATTTGTATCATTCACACATTACAGTGATGATGTAAATGCGCAAGTGGCGTTTCAATCCGATAACTTAGTGAATACGATTGGTGAAGTTGTTTCGAAAGCAGGAAAAACGCAATTACGTATCGCAGAAACTGAAAAGTATCCACATGTAACCTTCTTTATGAGCGGTGGTCGTGAGGAAAAATTTGCTGGGGAAGAACGAATTTTAATCGCTTCACCAAAAGTTGCAACCTATGATCTAAAACCTGAGATGAGTGCTTATGAAGTGACAGATGCCCTAGTAAAAGGAATTGAAGCAGATAAATATGATGCCATCATTTTAAATTTTGCAAATCCTGATATGGTTGGTCACTCTGGTATGCTTTTACCTACGATTAAAGCGATTGAAGCAGTAGATGTGTGTTTAGGTCGTGTAGTGGATACGATTTTAGCAAAAGGTGGTCATGCGATTATTACGGCAGACCACGGGAACTCAGATGAAGTTGTCACATTAGACGATCAGCCGATGACGGCACACACAACGAACCCAGTACCAGTCATTGTAACAAAGTCCGGTGTTACGCTTTATGAAGATGGTATTTTAGCCGATTTAGCGCCAACGATGTTAGATCTATTAACAATTGAACAACCTGTTGAAATGACAGGGAAATCGTTAATTATCCCGAACGAAAACTAATTTCGCGCGGTTAATTATATCGCTTGTACTTTTGTTTACAAGCACCTAATAAATTTACGTACAGAGGAGATTTTTATTATGCCATTCATTACTCAAGTATATGCTCGTGAAGTGTTAGACTCTCGCGGTAACCCAACAGTAGAAGTTGAAGTATTCACAGAATCAGGTGCATTTGGTCGCGCTATCGTGCCATCTGGTGCATCAACTGGTGAATATGAAGCAGTAGAATTACGTGATGGAGACAAAGGTCGTTACTTAGGTAAAGGTGTTGAAAAAGCGGTAGATAACGTAAATACAGTTATCGCTGAAGAATTAGAAGGTCAATATTCTGTATTAGACCAAGTTGTAATTGACCAAGCATTAATCGAGCTTGACGGTACAGACAACAAAGGTAAATTAGGTGCAAACGCAATCCTTGGTGTATCAATGGCAGTAGCGCACGCAGCAGCTGATTATTTAGATATTCCTTTATACCAATACTTAGGCGGTTTCAACTCGAAACAATTACCAGTACCAATGATGAACATCATCAATGGTGGTGAACATGCTGATAACAACGTAGACGTTCAAGAATTCATGGTTATGCCAGTAGGTGCAAAATCATTTAAAGAAGCATTACGTATGGGCGCAGAAATTTTCCATAACTTAAAAGCTGTATTAAAAGGCAAAGGCTACAACACAGCTGTAGGTGATGAAGGTGGTTTCGCACCAAACCTTGGTTCAAATGAAGAAGCGATTACAATCATTCTTGAAGCAATCGAAAAAGCAGGCTACAAACCAGGTGAAGAAGTGAAGTTAGCAATGGATGTTGCTTCTTCTGAACTTTATGATGATGCAAAAGGTAAATACGTATTAGCTGGTGAAGGCGTAGAAAAAACTTCTGAAGAAATGGTAGCTTGGTACGAAGAGTTAACTGCTAAGTACCCAATCATTTCAATCGAAGACGGCTTAGATGAAAACGACTGGGCTGGTCATAAATTATTAACGGAACGCATTGGTGACCGCGTACAATTAGTAGGGGACGACCTATTTGTAACAAACACTTCTAAATTATCTCGTGGTATTAAAGAAGGCGTTGGTAATGCAATTCTTATTAAAGTAAACCAAATTGGTACACTTACAGAAACTTTCGATGCAATTGAAATGGCAAAACGCGCTGGTTACACGGCTGTTATCTCTCACCGTTCAGGCGAATCAGAAGATAACACAATTGCTGACATCGCAGTAGCAACAAATGCAGGTCAAATCAAAACAGGTGCACCATCTCGTACAGACCGCGTTGCGAAGTATAACCAATTACTACGTATCGAAGATCAGTTAGGCGATACTGCACGTTTTGAAGGTCTTAAATCGTTCTATAACTTAAATAAATAATTGCAACATTTTTAGTGGAGCACTCAATTAGGATAACAATTCCCAATTGAGTGCTTTTTTGTGACATTCTTTTGAGGAGAGGGTGTATCCTGTGTGGAAGTTAAAATACTGGAAGGTATGTTAGTTATGTGAGTGGTGAGAAGATAGAAAGTTGTAGTTCTAGGGAAGTCGTGAGTAAGTAAAAGGGCAAAAGAGAATGTTTGAATGCTGCTGTGAGGTTAGGAAACTGGTGTGTGAAAAATGTAGATAAGATGTTTAATGAGAAAGGAAAGTTTAATCTGTCTGTATTTTTAATATTCTAACAATAACTATAAAATGGAAAACAATAAAGGTCAATAGGTTTGTGGAAATTAATTGGAAATTGTAGTTTTAAGGCAGATTGAGTTTATTTTAGGTGAATGGTGGTTTGAAGAAATAGAGGGATATAATGGAACTTACGACTCATATTTTAGACAAAATAAAGTAAATAATAGACTATTCTTCATTCAATTAAAGTGATTAAAAGGTAAATTCAATCGAAAATCTCTCGGAAATGTCGTTATTCCTTGGAATTTGTTTTGAAAAATCATTTCCAAGTTTCACGATAATCTTATATAGTTAATGAAAAGGAAAAAATAGGGTGGTGCATAAGATGGAGGAAAAATCACAGCAACTAGTGAAGAAAACCAAAAAGGCAATTCGTAAAATGAAGAAGCGAGAAAATATTAGCAAAAAGAAAAAGTTACTACCGATACCACAAAAACTAGAGTATATCGTGAATGATGAAATGGAAAGTGTCCTTATTAAAGGAGAATTCACAAAGCTAAACAGTCACTCAGCAGACAACAAAATGTATCTTCGTTTCAAGCTCAGTGGCCAGCAAGATTTTCCGACGTTTGGCTATCAGGCAAAAATCCCTGTACAATCATCGGCACAATTCCAATTTGAAATTGCACAGGCTGCACTATTGGATGAAGATGAAATTTCCATTCAATTATTTAATGACCAAGGACAAGCTTCAGAAACTTTCACTTGTCGTTATGTAAAAAAAGAAATGAAAGTAACAGAAGCGTTAGTTCACTAGAAAGCCAATTAAACACAACGATAATTTAAACAAAAACAAGCATGGCACTCTATAATTGAGTAGCCATGCTTGTTTTTGTTTATAAATTAAATTTCACCAAAGGCGTGCATGTTTGAAACGATGGTACCACTTGCATTAGCTGCCAAGCGTGATGTCAGTGAATGTCGATTTAATACGTTTGAGTGATTGTTTAATAAAGATAAGATTTGGGTGTATCGTTTGGGCGGGCTAAGCACAAAGTCACCTAGATCCGTTGCACGTATCTATGCGACTTTTCTTCGTGCTTTGTGTAAGGCCCGCCCATATAAAGTGTATCTTTTCAAACTTTTTTAAAATAAGGTAAGGCGCTATGCTAACGCAAGGCGCCTGTCTTTTTATATGGAGAATCGTTTTTATATGGATTTAATCATCTATTTATATAAAAGCAAAACCGTGATAATCTCTTTTTCCACCAAATCTAATGGAATCGCTTTATTACACGAAAGGCGCCTTTGCTTGCAACAGCGCCTCACTTTTTTAAAAGACCTTTAATGGACTATGCTATGATTGGCGGTCACTACCAAGGCGCAAAGAAGAGTCGTACAGATATGTGCAACATATCTTTGCGACTCTGGGCGCCCAGCCCGCCAAAACCTGATACACTTTCATGACCTTTTTTATTAGAAGATGACTAGCTATTATAATCCCTTTGCTCCATCAAATATAATAGATTCGCTTTATTAGACGAAAGGCGCCTTTGCTTGCAACAGCGCCTCACTTTTTTAAAAGACATTTATTGGACTATGCTGCGATTGGCGGGTCACTACCAAGGCGCAAAGAAGAGTCGTACAGATATGTGCAACATATCTTTGCGACTCTGGGCGCCCAACCCGCCAAACCAAGTACACTTTCAAAGCCTCTTTATCAAGAAAAACACTCTTAACAAATACTAGATTCACAAAAAATGGATGCACTTTGCCAAGAAACATTGTCAGATTTCTCAGGCTTTGTTATACTAGTAGGTATTGTGACGTCCAAGTCTAGGAGGTGGAGCAAATGCATACGTTATTTACAGTTTTACTTTTAATCGTAGCTTTAGCCTTAATCGCTGTTGTATTATTACAATCAGGTAAAAGTGCTGGTTTATCAGGTGCCATCTCTGGTGGAGCTGAGCAACTATTCGGTAAACAGAAAGCTCGCGGGATGGATCTAGTATTACACCGCACAACGATTGTACTTTCTGTTGCATTCTTCGTTTTAGCATTAGCTATTACTAAATTCTAATCGAATGAACTCAAACGCCTAACCGAGCATTTTTGCCAGGTTAGGCTTTTTCTTTTAGTAAAGGCAAAAAGACAGTATAATAGAAGAAATTGAAAGTTTTAGCGATTCGGTGGTGTGTTCGAATCGTATTTTTCATATTGATTGGAGTAATTACGATGAAAAAGGCATTGTCTTCACCGTTTTTCTTTGAGGCAGGACCAAGAGCGGTCTTATTATTACATGGTTTTACAGGGAGCTCAGCAGATGTTCGTATGCTAGGCAGGTTTCTAGAAAAGCATGGCTACACATCATTAGCCCCACATTATAAAGGACATGGTGTATCACCAGAACAATTAATTGACACGAATCCCGAAGATTGGTGGCAAGACGTTATAAATGGGTATAATACATTGAAAGAAGCAGGCTATGAAGAAATCGCGGTTGCCGGTCTTTCATTAGGCGGCGTTTTTTCATTGAAATTAGCGCTCAATCAACCTGTTAAAGGTGTCGTCACAATGTGTTCACCAATGACGATGCGTACGACAGATATTATGTTCGAAGGCGTCATTGACTATGCAAAACAATACAAAAAACAAGAAGGTAAAAGTGAACAGGAAATTGAATTAGAGATTGAAGCGATTAAAGCGCAAGGAATGGCATCACTGCCACAGTTGCAGCAACTTATTCACGAGGTAAGACAGATGATCGACTTACTTTACGCGCCGATTTTAATTATACAATCGCGTAACGATAAAGTGATCAACCCAGATTCAGCCACTATTATTTATGAAAGCGTCGAATCACTCGATAAAACACTTAGTTGGTATGAAGCGTCTGGACACGTCATTACACTCGATAAAGAAAGAGATCAGCTTCATGAAGAAGTTCATACGTTTTTAAATACATTAGATTGGTTAATCTAATGAAAGAATATAAATTTTTCTGTTCAAAGGAGGTAAATAAATGACTCAACAAAATGATTTACAACAACGCATCCTGGAATTTATGAAGGATGATGATTATAAACCGATGACCGTATCTGAAGTTGAAGAAGCGTTTAAATTAGAGGAAGCGGATGATTTCCGTGAGCTTGTAAAAACGCTTGTTAAAATGGAAGCACTAGGGTTAATCGTACGTTCACGTTCAAATCGTTACGGTTTACCAGAGCGCATGAACTTACTACGCGGTCGTTTTATCGGTAACGCAAAAGGTTTTGGTTTCGTTGCGCCAGAAGAACAAGGGATGGATGATGTATTTATTCCACCGTATGAGATTAATGGTGCGCTAAACGGCGATACCGTATTAGTACGCATTTTAAAAGAATCATCAGGTGACCGTCGTGAAGGTACGATCACTAAAATTGTTGAACGTAGCAAAACGACATTTGTCGGCACATACCAAGCAAATAAAGGCTTTGGTTTTGTGGTAACAGATGATAAAAAACTGAATTTAGATATCTTTATCGCAAAAGATGATTCTCTTGGTGCTGTGGATGGTCATAAAGTAGTCGTAGAAGTAACGCACTGGCCAGATGAAACAAAATCGGCATCAGGGATAGTTACTAAAATTTTAGGACATAAAAACGATCCAGGTGTGGACATTTTATCAATCCTTTATAAATACGATATTCCACCTGAATTCCCAGAAGAAGTGGTGCAAGCTGCTACGGATGTTCCAGATGAAATTTTTGAAAAGGATTTAGTCGGACGTCGTGATTTACGCGATGAAGTCATCGTCACAATTGATGGTGCAGATGCAAAAGATTTAGATGATGCCGTTACTGTTGTAAAAAATGCAGACGGAACATATAAATTAGGTGTACACATTGCAGACGTAAGTTATTACGTAACACAAGGTTCTGTTATCGATACAGAAGCTTATGAGCGTGCGACTTCTGTGTATTTAACAGACCGCGTTATTCCGATGATTCCACATCGCCTGTCTAACGGGATTTGCTCATTAAATCCACAAGTAGACCGTTTAACATTATCATGTGAAATGACTCTTGATGGTGCAGGACAAGTTGTGAAGCATGAGATTTTCCAAAGTGTTATCAAAACGACAGAACGAATGACGTATACGGATGTTTATAAAATTTTAGAGCATGAAGATGAAAATCCAGAGTTAATGGAGCGCTATGAAAAGTTAGTGCCGATGTTCCATGATATGAAGGATTTAGCGCAAATCTTACGCAGCAAACGTATGGGACGCGGGGCCATTGATTTTGATTTTAAAGAATCAAAAGTGTTAGTCAATGAAGAAGGCTGGCCAACTGATATCGTATTACGCGAACGTACTGTAGCTGAGCGTATCATCGAAGAATTCATGCTAGCGGCGAACGAAACAATAGCTGAGCATTTCCACCGAATGCAAGTACCGTTCATTTACCGTATTCACGAAGATCCAAAACCAGAGAAATTACAACGTTTCTTCGAGTTTGTAACGAATTTCGGAATTGTTATTAAAGGTTCAGGAAGCTCGGTACATCCAAAAGCATTACAGGAAATTATTAAATCGATTGAAGGCTTACCAGAAGAGCCAGTTATTTCAACGATGTTACTACGTTCTATGCAGCAAGCGAAATATTATGCGGAATCTTTAGGACACTTTGGTTTATCGACAGAGTTTTATACGCATTTCACGTCACCAATTCGTCGTTACCCAGATTTAATCGTACACCGTTTAATTCGTACGTACTTAATTAATGGAGATACGTCGAAGGAAACTGTTTCTCAGTGGGGTCAAGTGATGGATGAAATTGCAGAACATACATCAACTCGTGAACGTCGCTCGGTTGAAGCAGAACGTGATACGGATGCACTGAAAAAAGCGCAATACATGTCCGATAAAATTGGTGAAGAGTTTGTTGGGATTATTTCATCGATTACGAACTTCGGTATTTTCGTGGAGCTTGAAAATACGGTAGAGGGTCTAATTCATATTTCGAATATGACGGATGACTATTACCGCTTTGAAGACCGTCATATGATGATGATTGGGGAACGTACGGGTCGTCAATTCCGTATCGGAGATGAAGTGAAAATTCGAGTGGCCAATGTAGTCATCGAAGAATCTTCTGTAGATTTTGAATTTGTTGATATGGTTAGCAATGGGCGCCCATCACGTAGACAAACATCAAAAGTCATCTATGCAGGACGTAAAGAAGGTAGCAAAAAAGAGCGCACTGGTGAAAAACGTGATAGTGATCGTCGTAAACCTCGTGGCGGCAGTAAAGAACGCCCAGCTAAAGAGAAAAAACGTAGCGACTCAAATGACCGTGACCCACGTGGCCGCCGTAAAGATGGTAAAGCAGGCGACAAGCCTAAGTTTTACGAGAGCATCGCAAAAGGCAAAAAGAAAAAGAATAAAAAGAAGAAATAACTATGTGAAGCTGTAGGGTTTTTGGTGGATCGATTACAAAAAGCTTCAAGGAAATCCACATAAGAAAAGATATCATTTCACGCACTACGCGTGAAATGTGTTTTTCTACCTACAGCTTCCTTGCAAATAGAGGTGTTGACGATGGCAAAAGGTACAGGGAAAGTATTAGCTCAAAATAAAAAAGCAAACCACGATTACTTCATTGAGGAAACAATTGAAGCGGGAATGGTGCTAACAGGTACAGAAATTAAATCTGTTCGAGATGCCCACGTGCAATTGAAGGAATCGTATGTAAGTATTCGCGATGGAGAAGCATGGATTCGCAATATGCATATTTCACCGTTTGACCAAGGGAACCGTTTCAATCACGATCCACTACGTGAGCGAAAACTGTTGCTACATAAAAAGCAAATTAGCGAACTGATTGGCGCGGTTAAGCGTGATGGCTATACGATTGTGCCGTTAAAAATTTATATTAAAGACGGTTACGCAAAGCTATTAATCGGCTTAGCAAAAGGTAAAAAAGATTACGATAAACGTAATGATTTGAAGAAAAAAGAAGCGAAACGTGATATGGAACGTGCTTTCAAAGATCGCCAGCAATAATCTAATAGTTGACTACGAGTGCAATAAATTTGCGCTCGTTTTTTTGTTGAGAAATTATAAATTCCTCGTACTGGATTACTTTTGAAATAAAAGGTGCTTAAGCGCTTTTGCTATTTTGATAAGTAATGGGTGTTTTTGATAGAAAATCGTGTTTTATGAATGAATTTTCTGTTTTATTGAGGTACAATGGAATGCGTGGAAGGGGATTGCGATAAATGGGAGAATTACACAATGCCGAATTAGCGAATAAAGTCATGTTTATTATTAAAAAAAATTTAAATCGTGAGAAATGCTTACTTGAGGTAGACAGCGTTTTTTCGGAAGACTACCCTAATTATAAAGGTGTTTTTAAAGAGCAAATAGGTATGTCGTTAAAAAACTATATGAACAGGGCTCGTATGAGTGAAGCGGAAAAACTATTAGAAACAACAACTTTAGATTTAAAAGAAGTGGCAAAAGCTGTTGGGATCAATGGCTATTTTGAATTTACACAGCTATTTAAACGATTAATGGGTGTAACCCCAAGTGGCTACCGCAATCAAATGTTTAAGGTGCACGTTTCACCTACTGATAATGGGTAATTGTGGAGTTGAAATCGTTCGCAGATATTGAATTGAGCTTATTTACTTGCGAAACAACCGTTTTTGGCATATAATTTAATTTACTAGCCAGTGTATACCTACTCATACGGTATACGTTTATGAGCAACTTGTTTTGCTCAACCGAAACTTTTCTCGGGTATTCTACTCGGGGACGTTACGGATTCGACAGGGGTGGTTCAAGCTCTGGTCGCGCGTCGGAGGTCTCGTCTTCGTCATCAACGGAAGTTATATAATAACTGGCAAACAACAAAACTTAGCTTTCGCAGCGTAAGCTCGTAAGCGCTCTGTCTATCCATCGCCCATGTGGATAATCGCAGGGCCTAACTTAAGTGGGATACGGTCGGTGGTGCCACTTGAGTCACCGACAAGAGATTTCCAAGTTAGCGTACAAGACGCCTGTTTACCGGCATAATGTTACGCGAATTGCAAATAGGTAGACTACACGCGTAGAAGCCGGCGTATTGGAGCTTCTGGACGCGGGTTCGAATCCCGCCGTCTCCATTTTTATATTTTCTAGAGTTGTCTAGAGTGGTCAAAACCCTTGTATATCAAGGGTTTTTTCTATTTTTATTGTACTGAGTTTTCTGGGCTTTTTATCGAAAACTGGCTAAAAATCTGGCTACTTTTGGGTCAAATTTATGAGTTTAAGTACGTCACAAACTTATTAATTGTGTCGTTTTTTGCACGCTTTGATAGGTGCGTATATATGTTGAGCGTTGTTTGCACATCTGTGTGACCTAATCGTTCTTGTACTTCTTTGACACTTGCACCCGCTTCGAAAAGTAAAGAGCAATGGACATGACGAAATGAATGGACATGTGTATAAGGCAAGCTGTAATTGTCGATGATTTTCATGAGCCACTTTCTAGGAATTGTTTGTTGCAATAAGTCATTTTGTTCGTTTGTAAACATTAATTGACTTTGGTCATTCGCATTTGGAAATTTAACTTGCTGAATCTTTTTCCATTCAGATAAGATGCTGCACGTTTCATCATCGATTAAAAGCTGGCGTATCGTATTGGTTTTCGTTGATTTAATATAAAGCTTGTTATTTTTACCTCTTGAAAGAGCTTTTGTAATGAGCAGTTCCTTTGTATCGAAATTTATATCTGCCCAGGTTAATGCAAGAGCCTCCCCTTTACGGATACCTGAAAAAGCAAGCAGGTAGTAAAATGCGGTTATTTGAGCGTTACCATATTGCTTTAAGCATTGAAGAAATTCAATTAGCTGCTCTTTTGAATAATAGTTGATCTCGGTATCTAATACAGCAGAGGTTTTGATTTTTGGAAGATCCACTAGCTTGAATGGATTAGAACTGATGTACTCACGCTTAATAGCGAAATCAATTACTTTAGAAGCGTAAGTTTTAACCATTCGAAATCTTTTTAGTTTCAAGGAACAGTCATCAACAAAGCCTTGGCAGATTGCTACACTTAATTTCTCAATGCGGTAATGACCTAATGCAGGTAGAATGTGATTCTTGAAAATTCCTATTGTTTTGACAAAGGTGCTTTCTTCGACCGTTCTTTCGTAGTGTTGAATCCAGACATTATATAGATCCTCGTATGTTTCAGTTATAGGCTTCTTATATTCCCCTTTACTAACTTCGACTCTTAATTGAGCTAAAGTGAGACTAGCCTCTTTTTTTGTTAGAAAACCGCGTCTAGTAACATGAATTTGTTTGCCTGTTTGATTATCTATTCCTAAATAAAGCTTAAACATGTAGTAGGTCTTGCCATCTTTTTTTGTATATGATTTAATAGGGTCTTTCATTAAAATGCCTCCTAGAACCATACAGGGAAACTAGGGATACAGTTAATTTTAATGTTAACTGTATTGTTAGTATAGCTGATAAAAGATGTTCTACCAATTAATGAGTGTCCTCAGTTTTCATTTAGAATTTCAGAAATGGTAATAAATAAAAAAGCATTTAAACTCGAACAAGAGGTTTATTGTTATAATTGTCGAATTTAATAATTATAATTTGTGGAATTTAAGGATTTATAATGAGACATAATGTTAAAGGTGCGTGTAAAATTTATGCTTTCGTGCAATAAGTATTTCAAGAATGTTCCCAAACAACGCTTTGGGAACATATAGTAAGGAATGCAATATGATAAAATTTTCACTATAAAAGTTAATTAAAAGGAGTACTAAACGAAATGAAATTTTATATTGCGTCATCTTTTAGTAATAAACAAGCGGTAAGAAAGGTTTCAGAGGAACTAAAAAGTAAAGGCTTTATTCATACATATGATTGGACAAAGAATGAGCGAGCATCATCATTTGAGCAATTGTCTAAATTAGGGAACCTTGAAAAAGATGCAGTGATGGAAGCTGATTTTATGATTGTTTTATTACCAGCAGGTAAAGGAAGTCATATTGAGTTTGGTATTGCTCTAGGACAAGGAAAACCCATTTACCTTTATTCTTCGGATGAAGCAGTAAATAACTTTGATACAACAAGTACCTTTTATCATTTACCACAAGTAAAAGTTGTTGTAGGTACGATAAATGATTTAATACAAACCATTTTATTGGACAAACAAAATATATCAAATTCACGTATGCTGCATAAATAATTTATCTCTATACAAAAAACGTTCCCAAATGACACTTAGGGAACCAATGCCCTCTATTCAGTTGGATAGGTGGGTATTTTATTTAATACCATAATTTTGAAACTATCATTGTAATATTTCGTATAGAGTAAAGAAGAAAGATTAAATTAGGGGTGAAATTATGAATAAAACTGTTTGGATTTCTGTAGTGTTAGGGTTTGCAACAATGGCGGTACTCTATCTGATTGGCTTTATTGCCAATATAGATATTCTGATTTTTAAGGTTACAAATTCAAGTACCGAAATTGCTTTTCTACCAATCATCATTGGCTTAATTGTTATACTTATTAGTGGACGAATGATGAAGTCCACTAATTAAAAAGGGTTTATATAATATACAATAGGAACTTAATAAACGTTCCCAAATCAAAGTTTGGGGGCATAAGAAAAATCCGTAAACGCTGTTACATCAACGTTTACGGATTTTTCTATGGAACATTGTTTATACGTGATTTTATGCACGTTTCTACAAACTCAGTTCCAGCAACAGTTTGAGGGTGTTTTGGGGTATGCTACGTCGCTCAGGTTGTTGCATAAAACAACGCATAATCTTAACGTTCTAAATACACGTTTTTCTGACACTATCCCAGAAAGAACAAGTGCCAAAATACAATCAAATGTACTTTGGCATGAATTGAGATTTAGTTAACGATCATTTATACAGTTTGATTAAATCACTTTACTAATATATTGCCTAATTCAGGGATGCAATAACTATACGTATCTATCGTTGTTGTTATATCTGTGTGACCTAAGAAGTGTTGGATAAATTTAATATCTTTTGTTTGGTAATACATGCGAGTAGCACAAGTAAAATATTTACTCCACATTTTCATAAAAGTCCCCTAACAATAGTTTGGTAATCAAATTAAATAAAAAGCGGCTAAGACTTAGTGAAGATCTTAGCTGCTGAATCAAAAGTTCTCTATGTCTTATTTAAGCAACGTTATTTAATATTAAAATGAATTGATTATGCAACTTAATAGTAATCTAAATATGTTAAAATTAATCCAAACTTGTCTTAAAGAAGAATTTTAATGAAAAGCTATACAGGAGGGGCAAACGTGGGCTTAAAACGTACAACAAAAAGAAAATCTACACAGCCTCACACCAAAGTAACTAATCATGGATTTGACAAAACGATTAAGAAAATTGATAAGGCAATTGCTCTGCTTGAACGAAAATAGCTAAATTAGTAAGCTTCGAAATTAGGTAAAATAAAAGAGATTAAAAAACCGCTTTTCCTGTTTGTCCTATAGAGGATGTTTAAAATATTCGACTATCTAGTTTATTTACCTACCGATTGAATATCGCAATTCAAAGCGTGTGGAATAATACACACTATGAAAGGAGCGATTCTTTTGCAAGCACAGCAAATTAAGCACGATTTAGCAGTAGCATTACAAGACGAATTCAATACACATAACCTGTACAAGCATGTTGCTCAGACGATACGAACGCTACTAGACGCTCAGCTAGATGAAAAACAATATGTAGAATGCCACTTTAATGATTACATGGTGAAAGCTGGCGTATTAGATTGTTACGAAAATAAAGTACTCTCTATGATTGTTCTTGTATTTCGAGAAAATATTAACGGTGAAATATTGATTCAACTAAATATCGTTGGAAATTGGTTAATCTTGTACAATCAGCTTTCAAATGCAATGATTGAGATTATTGATTGGCGAAAAATAGAGTAGATGCATATTTTGCATCTCTTTTTTTGCTCAAAATGGGTAGGGTGGATTTACTTCATGAGTAAATAGTAGAGGTGTATGCTGCTGTTTAAGCAATAGTATAAAGTTACTTTCTAAACAATTAAAAACTTGTCTTATGGTGTATTAGAGAATGTCGCAGTACATCATTTTATAATATTATAGAGGAAATATTAGATATTATGAAGAGGATTATATTATGAAAGAAGAAACAAGTGACATGTTATTATATATTGCATCAGACTTTTATTCGAGTATGCAACAAACCGCCAGATGCCTAGCCTACTTTTTTATCGTTTTCTATGTTCCGTATGTGCTTGCTCATTGGGTGATGGTAATATATGCACAGGTTGATCCGCTACAATTCATGCACGTATATGCTTATACGGTGACGCTGGCATTTCCATTAATGATTATCGTATCGCATTACATTCCAATGGAGCTAAATTTTGAAACGATGCAATTTGAGGTCGTTGACTAAATGGCTCTCGGTTAAATCGAGAATTTACTTTATAAACAAACATATCCATCTGAATTCATCTCATGCTTATTGATCATATAAGGTCGGTAAGCTTTTTTTATGATTAAATACTTTCCCCCTTCATTTTACATGTGTATTACTCGTTAGGACATTAGTATTGTAGAATCGTGAGGTGTATAGCTGTTGGTAAGGGCGAAGCAATGATGATAGCTATATGTTTTTCAATTCTTATCGTAACTGTAATTGCAATGTTATTTGCTTTTACTAAAAAAAATAAACCGCCCTCGCCCGCAAAGCTGAGTAGTGGTTTATTTTTTACTTTTTACTCGCTAATCGCCTTTGAATCGATTCTGCTTATTGCTAAGATTGCTTGGTGTACCACCACTAAACAGTCTAATTTATTATCAATTCACACCAAATTATAGCATGATTTTCGATTTTCTCTATACGATTTGAATTGAATTATTAATTTTGATGTTCTCAAGTAAGTGTGATTTATCCCCAGTAAAATGTATGTTAAGTAACATTTTACTATGCCTTTTAAACGTGAATTATGCCCGCAAAGGATCTGTATAAAGCCTACCAATAAACTTGCTGTCTCGATAATCTTATCTACAAGAATGGTCTAGTATTTCGGTTGTGATATGGCCCAAATTTCAAGTACGAAATTCAATTAACATAGTTAATTAAAAAAAGTGTAAAAAATAATTGACTGAAAATGTATTTTTTTATAAAAAAATGAGCATAATAAAACTTTTTGTATAAAATTTAAATTTCTTTAACATAATGCCCTTATAGAAAAATAAGGAGTGGTTAAAATTGAGTAATGATTTAGGAACAAAAGGGAAAATGTTATCATTATGGGCGGCTGAAAAAAACAAAAAAGTTGCTGGGAGAAGTTTTAATACTGTTACAGTAAAGGATAAATACAATGCATTCTGGACATGTGATTTCAATAATCCTAATTGTCTATTTACAGTAAAATCACCAGAGAAAGTTTATCAAACTATAGTAAGGGGTGGGGTTGTCTGTCAATTTTGCAAAGGTACAAATATAGAAGTAAGTGTTCAAACAAAAGCTAACCCTGAACATATCGATAAATATTGGCACAAGGAAAGAAATAGTGCAATGGGTTACATCCCTTCTACTAAAGCTGCAACTTCTAATGAGTACATTTATGTAAAATGTGAGGAACATCATTGGGGAATATACGAAGAACAAAAACAAAGGTGTGCTGATTTTACGTATGGTCGTATTGCGTGCCCACAGTGTAACGGTAAACAAGCAACATTAGAAAACAATCTCAAAATTAAGTATCCAGTTTACGCTAAAGAGTTACATCCTATGTTCAATCCTGCATTGATATTACCTGGCTCTACAACAAAATATCCGTTTTGGTGCAGCCGTTGTGTGGATTATTATTTAAAAGAAGTACGACACAGAACTGCACATAACCAAGGATGTCCAATCCATAATTCTTCTCATAATTCTTCAAAAAGTGAAAAATTATTAAGATTAATATTAAATGAAATTATTGGTGATTTTGCTAAGAAATATCTTGATATAAAGTGGAAAAGTGGACGTCGTATAGAAATAGATTTATTAGAAAGGTCCTTACTTATAGGCATTGAATTTGATGGTAATTATCACAAAAAAAGAGAACAAGTAGAAAGAGACCAAACTAAAAATGACTTGTTAAATAAACACCATAAAACTATAGGCATGTCATTATTTATAAGAATACGCGAAAAAGGATTACCTGAATTACAATATCACGAAAATCAAGAACTAATTATTTGTGGAAAACATAGGGATAGCTTTAAATTTCTAATACCTGCTATCCAACAATTAATTACATTAATTAATAATCGGATGCAGTTAAATATAAAATCTTACTCGGATACCGAACTTTTAATTTTAATAAAAAAGTACCTACCATTAATAAATAATTAGGTTGAAATAGCGGATGTTTTGTAGCTGAATAGGGCTATAAGAGTTGTTAAATATATATTTTATCCCTATTTGTTATTATCTTCTAAGAATATTTCCAACAAAATAAATGCGAAAAATAAGTTTCGAACATGTTGGAAAAAATAGACTGTAAAATCATCTATAAAACCATCGTTTAGTAGACGATTTGAAGACGGAGCTTGAATTAACGTTTAGGCTTCATTTTTTTATTGTATTTGTCTATAAACTCGTCTATTATTAGATGTATATAAAACGTATAAGTTTGTAGAAAGTGGTGTCGAAAATAGGACGAGTAATAGGATATTGTCGTGTTAGTACGGAAGATCAAAATTTAGATATGCAGGAGCAAGCGATTGAAAAGTATGCTAAAGAAAATGGATTAGAACTAATCATGTATGTAGAAAAGATTTCTAGTCGTAAAGTAGAAAGACAAGAACTTGAACATGCGATGAAAGCCGCAACTAATGGAGATTTGTTTGTTGTGTATAAATTAGACCGTTTAGCTAGAAGTACGAAAGAGTTATTTACATTAACAGGTGAATTAAATGAGAAGGGCGTAGAGTTTGTTTCAATTAATGATGCATTTGATACAACTACTCCAACAGGTAAAGCAATGTTTGGTATGTTAGCTGTATTTGCTGAATTTGAAAGGGACATTATTCAGCAAAGGACAAAAGCTGGATTAGAAAGTGCTAGAAAACGTGGGCGTATTGGAGGCAGACCAGCAATTGATGATAAAGTAAAGAAGCATGTACGAGCTTTGTTTGAAGCAGGAGAAAGTGCTACAGATATTGCAAAAGAGTATGGGATTGGAAGGGCAACAGTTTATAAAATTATTAAAAATATTTAAAGGTAAATTAGGAGGGAACTTGTATTAATGATTTGAGAACGTACTGCATGACATCACTTCTAAACCACCAGTAATAAGTGAGTGAAGATAATTAATAACAATCTAAAAAGCCTGGTAAAGCCTTATCTAATAAGGTTTCTGCCAAGCTTTTTTATAATTAATGTATAAAAAAAGGGATTAGTTTTAAGTATTTCTTTACTTATTGTGAAAATCTGTTTAAAGATAGAGAAAGAAAAAGTGCCAAAATACGAATGTACTTTGGCACGAATTGAGATTCAATTAACTTTCATTTATGCAGCTCGATTAAATGACTTTACTAATATACTGCCTATTTCGGGAATGCAATGAATATACGTATCTACCGTTGTTGTCATGTCTGTGTGACCTAAGAAATGTTGAATGAACTTTATATCTTTCGTTTGATAATAGATGCGAGTAGCACAACTGTGACGTAATCCATGAACTGAAACAAGCTTTAGTCCGTGTTGAGTTTGGAACTTTTTTAACCAGGTATTTAACTTGGTGTTATTATAAAAAGTATTTTTATTGTTTGGGAAGATAAACTGCTTATCGCCTTGATGCTCAAGACTTTGCCACTTTAATTGCTCTGCTTGGAGCTCCTGCCATTTTAATAGTGCTTGGAAAGTTTCCTCATCAATATCAAGTGTTCTTTCTAAAAAGTTCTTCGTAGCTTTAATATAAGGCTTATTAAATTCATCTGTACCAATGGCTTGATGAATATGGATTTTTTTATTTTGAAAATCAATATCTTGCCATTGCAGTGCAAGAAGCTCTCCTTTGCGTAAGCCTAAATTTACAAGCAAGAGGAAACTTGCAATTTTTGAAATATCATCTGTTGTTTTTAGCTTTTGAATAAATAAATCTATTTCATCTGATGTATAGAACAATTTATCACCTTGTGCATTGTCTCTCTTTCTTTCTTCTTTTTTTTCCCATGATCGTAAACCATCAAGTTTAAGGGGATTTTTCGGAATGTAATCGTTATATTTAGCTTGTTCTAAGCATTTATTTAGTTCGATTGCTACCTTTGACGGTTTTTGTAATTTTTCTTTCCATACTTCAAAAGACCGCAAAGTATCTTGGTAAGAAATATTTTTAAGCTTTAAATCTCCGTAAAAAGGTAGGATGTGGTTTTTGAAAATCCCTTTAATTTTCCCTAAAGTACTTTTTTCGAGGGAACAATTTTGAAGGTATTCTTCATAGTAAGAATGATAGAATTGCTCAAATGTTAGGTTTGGATTATCAGTATCATTTCGTTGTAGCATTTCCGCTTGTTTTTGAGCATAAAAAGCTTTTGCTTCAGTTTTTGTTTTAAAACCACGCTTTGTAATGTCGATTTGCTTTTTCGTATAAGGATCGATACCCCCATACATTTTCACCATATAATGAGGAACGCCTCTTTTCATATATTCTTTAACTGCTTTGTCCATTGTTGTCATTAGAATGATCTCCTTTTGTGTTATCCATTATTTTTTATGCTGTACATTTTTTAAAAAGTGAGTGATTTCCGTTTTGGAGAATCGCTTGCTGCGACCAATTGAATTACCTTTAAGTCCTTGATCAATAAGCTTTTGTAAACTTTTATAGGAAATTCCGATATAATCGCAAGTTTCCTGAACGTTCAGCCATTCTTTAGCTGCATGCTCATTAGGCTGTCCAATTGTTTCACCAAGTTTTTTCTCAAAGATTTTTTCAAGGTTTTTATCAGGAGAAAATCCAAGCTTTTTTCCAAGGTAAGAATCAAGCTTTGTATCAAGGATTGATTCAATGTTTTTTTCAAGGATTTTTTCAAAGTTTTGTGTAATTAAGCTTTCAATTTTTTCTTCGATTGATTTTTCAATAGTTAGTTCCATTTGTTTGTTCCTCCGTAATAGTTAGTAATTGTTATTAAGTCAATAAAGAATTGATACCCCATGCTATACACTTGCAGAAATGAATATTCATAAAAAAGTGTCGGACACATCGAATTAATGGTTATGAGATGTGAAGCTAGCTGAAGTATTAATACCCCATGCTACAAATTTGCAGAAATGAATATTCATAAAAAGGTGTCGGATACATCAAATTAATGGTTATGAGATGTGAAGCTAGCTGAAGTGTTAATACCCCATGCTACAAATTTGCAGAAACGAATATTCATAAAAAAGTGTCGAACACATCTGATTGTCGGTTATAAGATGTGAAGCCAGCTGAAGTATTAATACTCTAAGCTATACACTTGCAGAAATGAATATTCTCAAAAAAGTGTTGGACACATCGAATTAATGGTTATGAGATGTGAAGCTAGCTGAAGTATTAATACCCCATGCTACAAATTTGCAGAAATGAATATTCATAAAAAAGTGTCGGATACATAGAAACAGCTATTCATCAGCATTCTATTTTTAGATTTGAGGAGAAGGATTGCAGGGAGATGTTCATTTTGTATTTAAGGGTGGAACCGACACAAAATATCATATTAAGTATAAGAAAATCGACTCTAAATGATTTGAAGTGATGAAAGTAATTCTTAAATCTTAGGGAAAGACTTGCATCTATTGAGGTCTAAATACCAATTTCTTTTAATTAACAGTGTTTTTTATACCGTGATACGTGCTAATAAACGAAATGGTATTAGCGGGCTTGGAGCGAATGTAATCTGTAAAGATCGCTTGTAGTGATTCGACAACAAGCAGGTTTACTTACGCACGAATGTAAGCCAATACCTGCTTCTAGTTCGAAGGAGGAAGCGAGTACGTGCACATATATAGGGATTTGTTGTAGACAGTTGTCACATTATTAGACGCAGTTGAGGCATTCTTGCCGTAAAGCCAATTAAATTCTAAGCCAATAAATTCAAACAAACAGGGAATATAAAAGAATTCAAATCAGCAGATACATTTGAGATTTAAATGCCTTTTTCTTTTTAATTGATAGTGTTTGGGTTTTCCATGATACGTGCCATTAAACGAAATGGCATAAGCGTGCTCGGAGCGAGAGTAATCCTTAAAGCACGCTTGTAGTAGTACGATAACAGGTAGGTTTACGCACGGACGTATGTACAGTGATACCTGCCCCTAGTTCGAAGAGAAAACGAGTGTATACACACATATAGGAATTTGTTGTACAGAGTTGTCACATTCTGGACACAATTATAAAGTACTAGCCGATACATAGAGCCAATTAAATTATAAGCCCATAATATTAAACAAATAGGGGCTATAAGAGTATTCAGATCAGCAGCTACATTTGAGGTTTAAATGCCTTTTCTTTTTAATTAAAAGTGTTTTGATATTCCATGATGCGTGTTAGTAAATGAAATGGCATAAGTGTGCTCGGAGCGAGAGTAATCCGTAAAGCTCGCTTGTAGTAATGCGATAACAGGTAGGTTTACGCACGGACGTATGTAAACCAAAACCTGCCTCTAGTTCGAAGAGGAAAACAAGTGCGTGCACACATATAGGAATTTGTTGTACAGAGTTGTCACATTTTGGACACACTTTAGACACAATCCCAATCAGAAAGGGGGCTATAAGAGTATTTAGGTCAGCAGCTACATTTGAGATGTAAATGCCTTTTTCATTTTAACTAACAGTGTTTTGATTTTATGCTGCCAAATAGTTGTATAACATTTATACAGCTTATATCGAAAAAACATAGGGTGTTTCTCGGATATTAATGCCACATTTATATGGGAAAGGACATAAGTTATACAACATTTATATAACTTATATACAACTGTTATATAAGTTTAAAGGGAAATTAAGAGGAAGAAAATGACCGGAAAAACTACAATTAGATTCTTCCAATGAAAAAGGCAAAAGTTATATAACATTTATACAACACTTATATAACTTATAAATAACTGTTATATAAGTTTAAGGGAATTTAAAAGGATGAGAATGATTGAAAAAACTATAATTGGATTCTTCCAATGAAAAAGGCAAAAGTTATATAACATTTATACAACACTTATATAACTTATATACAACTGTTATATAAGTCTGAAGAAAATTCAATAGGAAGAGAATGACCGAAAAAACTACAATTAGATTCTTCCAATAAAAAAGCTCATACAGAGCAAAATAAGGCAAAAAAGTTATATAACACTTATATAACTTATGCCAAAAACAATATAAGTTATATAACATTTATACAACTTATATCAAAGAACCATAGAGGTTTCTTGAATATTCAACCTACATTTATAAAAATAGATGAATTATTGTTGGAAGGAATTGACTAGAAAAACTATCGAATAATTATTCCATTAAAAATGGGTGTAATATCGATGGAAGGGTTCGACTAAAAAAACTATTATTTGATTCTTCCAAAGATTTCAGCCTAATTAGAGCCTAAAATTCGAAAAAAAAGATAAAAAAATCCCGAAAAAAATTTGAAAAAAATTTTAAACTTTTTTATCAGAAATTCTTTATTACCAAGGGTTGAAGGGCATAATTACTTCGGCAATATCCCCCTAACCAATCGCTTACACGTAGGGAAATATTGAATTACTGAACTTGCTGCCATGCCTGAAGTTAAAACAGAAAAGTAGCAATGATTGCTTGCCAATTTTAGTGGAGTTAAGTTGGTGGATCTGCAAAAATAATTAAACCATACACTTGCTTGTATTTTGTAGAAGTTAATGTTTTGTAATTTCATAGCTTGCTGATTCAATGCATGTAATGAACATAATAATTGAGATGTTCTAAACTTATGGTAATATATTTTCGTTTTGTACTTGAAGTAACCCTTTAATGAGAATAAAGTAAGAATAAGATATAGATATTGTACTAATAATGTAATTGAGGTGTTTCAGTTGGTTGTAAAACGTTTTTATCGTACACAACGTGATTTAGCAAAGGCTATAAATGAATTAGTAGATGCTTATTGGCAAGAGGCGGTAACTGAAGAAGAACTTATTTCAGATGTACATAGTATGTATTTAAATAACTCTGACAAGCTAATGAAGGATGGGGTTTTTACAAAAATTGTTCAGCAGCAATGTGGAAAAAGAAGACTTTCATTAATTAAGAAAATTGTGGAAATTGATAAGTGAAATAGTCTTGTAAGAGAGTGAGGAATGAATGACAATGGATATAGAATATTCTTCTGTCTTAACAGGTGCTGGATTTATGCTTTACGAGGTGAAGCAAGTAGCAATATTAAAGCAACAAGGTTATTCGGATAAAGAAATTGGATATAAAGTTTTAGAGGAAAACATTTTTCAATATGAAAAGCTATCAAGTGTTAAAAGAGCAATGCCGTATATTTTAAAGCGAGTGGACTTACTAGACGAATTACTACTGCAATTATTGATTGATGAACCGTATGAGGTGGGGAAAGTGATCAACCTTTATGCCATCATGAAATTTGATCGTCTTTTTTATGAATTCATGCAGGAAGTCGTAGCTGAAAAGTTAAACAACAATGATTATTTCCTTGATAAGGTCGATGTGAATGTATTTTTTGCGGCAAAGATGGAGCAAAGTGAATTTATGGCTGGTTGGTCGGGTACAACAGTAGCGAAACTTAAACAGGTGTTCAAAAAAATCTTGTTAAATGCAGGTCTACTAAAAGATTTAAAATCCAATGAGTTAAACCGTTTGTATATCGATGAGCGTATAAAAATTCATCTGAATCATCTTGGTGATGCTAAGTATGTACAAGCAATGGGAGAAGCAGGGGGCTATCATGGTTAATTTTAATGAGCGACTGGACAAAATTATTCCAAAGCTAAAGGAAGACAAGTTTATTGAAGGTAGAGGTCTAGGCAACGAAATTAGCTTCTATGTATTTGATTACGAACCTGTTTATGAGCTTGAAATGAGAGATTATATACAGCACATCAAAAAAGAGTTCGACTATGATGGCTCAACACGCCAAATTTTAGAGGTCGATTTATATAAAACACTTCTTGAAATAGCAAAAGATAAAAAGATAGATAAACGTATTTTTCAAATGGAAGAAAAGCAAGGCAAGGAAATGCTGTTTAAAGCAATGACGACCTTTGCGAAGCCTGAAATCTTCCTAAATAAGATCAAAGAAAAATTAGACGAACATAATGTGATTTTCCTTACAGGTGTAGGGAAGGTGTATCCGTTCGTTCGTTCTCATAACATTTTGAACAACCTACAAGAAATTTTAGATAAAACACCAGTTGTTATGTTTTTCCCAGGTCAATATGATGGGCAATCCTTACAGCTATTTAGCAAATTTAAAGATGACAACTATTACCGAGCATTTCGATTAATTGATTAGCACAGGGAGGCTATATAGATGATTTTAAAGGACATGTTTTTAAAGAGTATTGAGCGTGATATCCGTGGTGTTATTAAAGTAGCACAAACGAATGATAAGGATATTTTTAACGAGTTAGATGAGTATGTAGTGACACAAGAATTACATAAGCATTTTTCGAAGTTTTATGATAACTACCAACGAGGAATTGTTGGGGAAACAGATAAGATGGGTGTTTGGATTAGTGGGTTCTTTGGTTCAGGTAAATCACATTTCTTAAAGATTTTAGCGTATCTATTAGAAAATCGTATGGTAGAAAATGAATACCCTGTAAATTTATTTGCAGAAAAGATTAAAGATCCTCTTGTGTATGCCAACATGAAAAAAGCAGCAGATATTGAAACAGAAGTTGTTTTATTCAATATTGATTCAAAAAGTTCTTTAGATAACAAATCAAAAGAAGATGCGATTTTACGTGTGTTTATGAAAGTGTTTTATGAGCATCGTGGTTATTACGGAGATATTCCAGGTGTTGCTGAAATGGAGAAATATCTTGATAGACAAGGACAATTTGAAGCATTCAAGCAGGAGTTCCAATTGCTTGTAGGCGAAAGCTGGGAAGAACGCCGCAGCACGTTCTATTTTGATCAAGACTTTGTTATTGAAGCTTTAGGAAAAGTGATTAACCTTTCAGAAGCGTCTGCACGCAAATGGATTGAAGAAAAAGTAGATGATTTTAAAATGGATATTCAAACATTTGCTAAGGATGTGAAGGAATATATAGATTCAAAGGGTCCAAATTTCCATTTAGTATTTTTAGTAGATGAAATTGGTCAATATATTGGCGACAACCGTAATTTAATGCTTAATTTGCAAACGCTAACAGAAGATTTAGGTACCTATGCTGAAGGAAAAGTATGGGTTATGGTTACTTCTCAGGAAAGCATTGATTCGATCATTAAAGTAAAAGGTGATGACTTCTCACGTATTCAAGGACGTTTTGATACTCGTTTGTCCTTATCTTCGATTTCAGTCGATGAAGTAATTAAAAAACGTATTTTAGAGAAGTTTCCGCATGTAACAGATAAATTAAAGGCCATTTATCCAGAGAAAAGTGCAATATTAAAAAATCTAATTAGCTTCCGTGAAAGCACAGCTGATTTAAGAGGCTATGATAACGAACAAGAATATGCGGAAGTGTATCCATTTATTCCGTATCAATTTAAACTACTTCAAAACGTATTCGAGCAAGTACGTAAGCATGGCTCATCAGGTAAGCATTTATCTGAAGGTGAACGTTCAATGCTATCCGCCTTTAAGGAAGCTGCACTTTATTACAAAGAAGCAGAAGAAGGTACTTTAATTCCGTTTTATGCATTTTATGACACGATTAAAGAATTTTTAAACCCAGCGATTTCACGTGTAATCGAAGGGTCAAAAGAAAATCCAGCGTTAAAAGATGATGAATTTAATATCGATTTATTAAAAGTCCTATTCATGATTAAGTACGTGAAAGAGCTGCCAGCTACGATTGATAATATCGCAACATTGATGGTAACAAACATCGACGAAGACAAGTTAAAGTTAAAAGAAAAAATTAAATCATCACTTCGTAAACTGATTACCGAAACATTAATTCAGAAAAACGGTGACTACTATGTGTTCTTAACAGATGATGAGCAAGATATTAACCGTGAAATTAAGCAAGTGACTATCGATGAGGATGTATTAAAACGTGAGTTAGCAAATACGATATTCCTCGACCTTTATGATGAAAAACGTTTCAATTATTCGAAACACTATTCCTTCTCATTCAATCAAAAGATGGATGAAAAAAATTATGGCAACCAAACGGCGATAATTGGCGTGCAAATTATTTCTCCATTATCGGATGATTATCAAAAATCACAGCAGGAGCTAATGCTGCTTACATCTGGCAGTGGAGAAATGCTTATTAAGTTAGGTGCAAATGATTCTTATGTAGAAGAAATGGAAGAAGCCTTAAAAATTGAGGACTATCGTAAAAAGAAAAATCCGTTACAGCAACCAGAAAACATTCAAAACATTTTAAATAATAAGCAGGTCGAAGTAAAGGACCGTAAACGCCGAGTAAGAGATTTACTAACAGAGGCAATTAAGGATGCAGAGTTCTACATTTACGGAGAAAAGGTAGAAATTAAAGGCTCTTCTGTAAAAGAAAAAATCAATGCTGCATTTAAAGTACTAGTAGATAACGTCTTTATTAAATTAGGCTATATTCAAGAGCATTTAGATAGCGAAAAAGATTTAGTTGCTTTGTTAAATACGGATAACGGTCAATTGTCTTTGGATGATTCCGTTGTGGCAAAGCCTAATCAAGAAGCAAAGCGTGAAGTATTTGAATTTGTTGATTTGCAAGAGCAGCTTAAAAAACAGATTACAGTAAAGAAAATATATGAACGTTATCAAGGTAAAACGTATGGATGGAAGCTGTTAGATATCGCTGCACTTATTGCTGAGTTGCTAATAGAGCAACGCATCCGTATTCGCTACAATTCTGAATATATTGAGCCAGCAAAAGATACAAATAAAATCATAACAGCTTTAGTCAAGTCGTCAGAGTCAGAAAAAGCGATTGTTGTCAAACGTACTAAAGTAGATGAAGCATTAATTCGAACTGCTAAAAGTATTTGTAAGGACGTGTTTAATACAACGAACTTAGCAGATGATGAGGATGGCTTACTAAAAGACATTCAGGGCTTAATAGATACGCAAATCAGTGAAATTAAAGGCTACAAGGCTCGTTATGAAGGACGTAAATATCCAGGGATGAGCCTATTAAATAAAGGGCTAGAGTATTTCCAGCAGTTTGATGCCAAATTAGATAGCGTTTCCTTCTTTGAAAAGCTAAAAGAGCTAGAGGATAACTTGTTAGATTGGGAAGAGGACATTGCTTATGTAAAGAGCTTCTTTGAAACGAATCAAAAAGAATTATTTGAAAAAGGCTTAGCGGCATTTAAAAAATACGAGGAAAATAAATCGTACCTATTTGGTGAAGAAATTGAGCAGCCAATGCAGCAGCTACAGGTGATATTGAATGATCCGATTCCATATACGAAAATTAAAGAAATTCCAGAGCTAACAAATGCTCTAAATATCATATTTAATAAAGTATTAGCAGAAAAAATCGCCTTTGCAAAAGAAAAAGTGCAACTAGATTACGATGAGGTATCACTATTATCCCGACAATATGGCGTATCTACTGAAACAAAGCAAAAGGTTGAAGCTTATTTTATTAAGCTATTAGCTGATATTGCAGCATTTGCAGACATTTATAAGGTGGATGCAACGATTTCTCAAAGTGCTAGCTTGAAGGACAGAATGAGCCGCATCATCAATCAAGATATAGCACAGGAAGCAAAGCGTAAAGCAGAGCAGCAGCCTATAATCGGTGGAGAATCAAATGTCCCACCAGTAGAAGAACCAGTTGTTCAAAAAGAATCTGTAAAAGTGACGAAATTAGTTCCAATGAAAACACTTGCGACGGAACAGGATGTGGATCAATATATTTCAACGCTTTCTGCAAAATTAAAGCAAATTATCAAATCAAATAAACAAATTGAGTTTATTGAGTAAAGGATGTTGAGCAATGAATAAATCGGCTTTAAAGAGCTTTGCAACAGAAGCACGCCTCGAACTACTTGAAAAAATTCAGCTACAAGCACGAAAGCTAGGAATTACGCCTGATGCGATTCAACAAGCATCATTAGAAAGCTCGGATGCCATCTATATTGATAGCAAACAGCTTTTAGATGTTGAACGTAAACAACGTAATAAATTAATTGCACGTATTAACGAAATTGGCTATGACCGCGTCATGGAAGAGGCTGCTTATACATGGTTTAACCGCTTCATCGCACTGCGTTATATGGAAGTGAATGATTACTTACCAACAAAGGTACGTGTACTTTCTTCAGTGAATCCAGATAGTACAGAGCCAGATATGTTTAAAGAAGCATTGAATTTGGATTTACCGATTGATAAAGAGCTTGTGTATAACTTGAAAATTGAAAACGAAATGGATGAGCTTTTCAAATATCTAATCAAAATACATTGCAATGATCTGAATCGCTATATGCCGTTTATGTTTGAGACGATTGAAGGGTATACGGAAGTATTATTTCCTGAAGGTCTTCTAGGAACAGATACATTTGTACGAAAAATGACAGATGTATGTGCTATTCCAGAAGAAGATTGGACAAAGGTTGAAATAGTTGGTTGGTTGTATCAATTTTACAATACCGAATTAAATGAAATTGTATATGATGGTGAAATGTCAAAAAAGCGAGTACCGAAAGAGTTATTACCTGCTGCAACGCAACTATTTACTCCAGAATGGGCAGTTAAATATATGGTAGAAAATTCTTTAGGAAGGTATTGGTTAGAGAAAAACCCAGACCCTATATTGCAAGAAGGATTTCAATATTATCTTCAGCAACATGAAACAGAATCAAATTTCGATTTAGTTGGAGATTTAGCTAGTGCCTCTATAAATCTCGAACATATAAAAGTTATAGATCCTTGTATGGGAAGTGGCCATATTCTTGTATATGCGTTCGATGTTTTAATGAAAATATATGAATCAAAAGGGTACGTTCCAAGAGAAGCAGCAAGTTTAATTTTGAAAAATAATCTATTTGGACTAGAAATAGATGATAGAGCTTATCAAATAGCTTGCTTTGCAGTTATGATGAAAGCTAGAAAATATAATAGACGCATTTTTAGAGAAAATATAGAGTTAAATTTATGTACAATTGTTGATAGTAATGTGCTGGTAAACGAAGATTTTTCACGAATTATAGATGAAAAACAGTTAGATAAAGTTAATTATCTAGTAAAGGTATTTGAAAATGCTAAAGAATATGGTTCTATTTTGAACCTTGAATATGATAATTATGATGAACTAGCAACATTTATAACACAATTAGGGACTAGTGATAATTATGATATCTTTAATTATCAAAAAATTAGTGACATGCAAGTTTTGTTACCAAAGTTAATTAAGCAAGCAAAAATTATGTCACAAAAATACGAAATAGTTATCACGAATCCACCTTATTTAGGTAGTTCAAGAATGAGTCCTTTATTGGATAATTATGTGAAAGAGTATTATCCAGAAACTAAGTCTGATTTATCTATCGTTATGTTTGAGAAATCACTTAAAAGCTATTTACAAACAGATGGTTATATATCTTTTATTACTACAACTTCTTGGATGTTCTTGAAAAGCTTTGAAAAATTTAGATCTGAACTATTAAAAAATGTTGCATTTACTTCTCTTGTTGATTTTGGTACAGAGTTGTTTGATGGGAAAGTAGGACATAATCCCATTGTTTCATGGATTAATAAAAAATCGGCTCCTAGAAACAAAATGATAGCCGTTAGATTAGTAGACTACTGCTATAGCAAACGTTATCAAAAGGAAACGGAGTTTTTTAATTTAGCAAACCGAAGCTATCCTAACCCGAAGAGCTTCGGTAAAATTATAGGTAGTCCGATAGCATATTGGTTTACAAACAATATTTTTGATATTTTTGCGGATAACAGTAATATCGGAAAAGTTTCATATGTGAAAAAAGGTATGTTTACGGGAGATAATAATAAATTTATTCGTTTTTGGTATGAGACTAGTGTAAATTCTATTGGATTTAATTTAAAATCATTAGAATCAGCATTTGAAAGTAAGAAAAAATGGTTCCCTACGAAAAAAGGGGGGGGATACAGAAAATGGTACGGAAATGATACTGAGATAGTAGCAATGGATAAGAGTAGTTATGAAGAGATAGAAAATGCTAAAGGTCATAGGTCTCCCATGCTTTATTTTAAACCTTCTATTAGTTGGAGTAGTGTTACATCAGGTGATTTTTCTTGTAGGTATTCAGATTATGGATATATTAATAATACAGCTAGTATGTCACTTTTTTACAAAGAAATGGATATAGAAATTCTTCTTGCAATATTAAATTCTAAATTAGTTTTTCCCTTTTTAAATCAATTGAGTCCTACTTTAAATTATACTGCAGGGGACATAGAGAGAATACCGTTAATTGAAATTGACCGATATAATAAAGAAATAATAAAGAAAATTGTTACTGAAAATTTAAGAATCTCCAAAAAAGATTGGGATGCTTTTGAAAATTCATGGGATTTTAAAAAGCATTCTTTATTGAATAGTGAATCGATACAATTAGCATATGAAAAGTGGGAAAATGACTGTGAAAATAGATTTCATCAATTAAAAGAAAATGAAGAATTGTTGAATAAATTACTTATTGAACTTTATGAGCTACAGGATGAACTTTCACCAAATGTGGCAGAAAGAGATGTAACAATTAGCAAAGCCAATTTAGAAAAGGATATTAAAAGCTTTATTTCTTACGCAGTTGGTTGTTTTTTAGGGCGTTATTCGCTTAAAGAAGAAGGGTTGATTTATGCTGGTGGGAATTTTGATGTGACTCGATATAAAGCGGATATGGTGGATGAAGATAATATTATTCCAGTCTTATCGGGAGCTCATTTTAAAGATGATATTGTGTCAAAGTTTATTGATTTTATTCGGGTTGTATATAATATAGAGATAATTGAAGAAAACCTTAACTTTGTAGCGGATGCTCTTGGACGAAAGAAAAATGAAACGGCACAAGAAACGATTCGTCGTTATTTCTTAAATGATTTCTACAAAGACCATATCCAAACTTACAAAAAACGCCCTATCTATTGGCTCTTCACATCAGGCAAAGAAAAAGCGTTTAACTGTTTAATTTACATGCATCGCTATGATAAAACAACCTTATCTCGTATCCGTACCGACTATGTACATGAGGTACAAAATCGAATGGATGCAGAGAGAACGGATTTATTGAATATCATTAATGGTGATTCAACTGTTAAAGAAATTGCAGCTGCAAAGAAAGAATTAAAATCGCTAGAAAAGAAAATTGATGAATTGAAAAAATATGATGAGTTATTGCATCATATGGCAGATCAGCAAATTGAGATTGATTTAGATGAAGGTGTGAAGCATAATTATGAGCTGTTTAAAGGGTTAGTAGCTCCTATTAAATAGTGTTGAAAAAGGTGTGATATTTTGAGGAACTCGTTTGATAAAAATAAATTTATGCAGTTAATTTACGAGGATAAATTCGATGCGGCGAATGAATTAAAAAATGCAGCTATTCCTAATAGATTATACAAATATTTTCCTTTATTTGATGAGTATAGAAATAAATATGAAGAAGAAAATTTGAAGAGAATCAATTCTTTGTTGGAAGGGCAAATTTGGGTATCGAAATATGATATGTTGAATGATCCATTTGAATATAAAATGTTGTATTTAGATAAGGAGAAAATTGAAAAACATGATTGGCCAGTGGAAATGTTGGATGACTTTTTAGAAGGCATTAAAAAGTTCTCACTAACTACTTGTTTTTCTGGAGAAACAGAGAATAACATGCCTATGTGGGCACATTATGCTAATAATCACAAGGGATACTGCGTAAGTTATAGAGTGACAAAGCCAGAGCTTATAACGCCCGTATTTTATGAACCTAAACGAGTGGGGATTGCATCTGTAGCAATTAATTTGCTTTCAGCGTTTCATAATAAAGATGAAGAAAAGATGCTTAAATATTCAACCCTATACAATTTGTCTCTTTGTTGTAAACATTCACTTTGGGAATATGAAAATGAATATAGATTAGTTTATCTTAGTTATAATTCAAATAACGGTCAATTGATTTCCTTAGAAGAAATAGGATTAGAAGTTGAAAGTATATTTATTGGACATAAAACAGAACCTTTGCAATATGAAAGTTTGTTAAAAATAGGGAAATCTCTTGGTTGTAATGTATATCAGATGCTATTTGAAGAAAATTCGGAGGATTTTAAGTTAGTGCCACGAAAATTACATTAAAACAATTAGTGACGCGTTATTGCATCATACAGATATGTAGAATCAATCGGTTAAACTAAACGTAAACAGAAGGGTATACTGTATTGGTATATCCTTCTCTTATATTCCAAAAAATGAGGGTGAAGTATGGCAAATTTAACTTTAAGGGAAATAAGATTATTTGAAGATTTATTAGGCATGGGTAGTGGTTATGTTCTGGATTTTAGTAATAATTCATTTGCTCGTTTTGTTATGGAGGCTATAAATATAGATATTTACGGAGGTCCAGGTTATACAGAATATTGTTCAAAAGCAAATAAGTTGAGGCAAATCTGGCAAAATGAACAAGACAGTATTGTTGGTAAACTAATGGAAGACTTGTTAGATTATTATATTGATCAACATATAGCTAAAGAGGTTGAACCTATGGACAAAGAACAATCTCTGATTCAAGAATTGAATGGTGTAATTAAACGGCTTCAAGGAAATACAGCCACAATAAATCTTCCTTTAAGATTAGAGGATACATTAAAAACTTTATTAGACGATATTCAAGGCTCTTTATCTAAAAATAAACCTGCATTAGTTTTAGACCGCTTACATACGTTTGCAGTAAAATATTTGAGAGATTTATGTGCAAAATATGGTATTGCTACTGAGGGTCCGAATGGAAAGAAGATCGCACTGCATGGATTAGCAGGGAAATTAAAAAAGCAATATGAAAATAGTGGCATAATTTCGTCTAAATTTGCGTTAATTGCAATTCAAAGTAATATTGCACTATTTGATAGTTATAACGAAATTAGAAATGAGAAAAGCTATGCACATGATAATCCAATATTAAATGATATAGAAGCGGATTTTGTCGTTAGAGCGATGGCAAATGTACTCACATTTTTAGATAAAATTGAGTTGAAAATTCAGCATGAAAAATCGAATGAAATTTTTCAACTAGATAATTTGGACATGGAGCTTCCGTTTTAAAAAAACATATTCTATATACTTGATTCCTTACAAGCCTCTAAAATTAGAAGAGGCTTTTTTGAGTTTTCGGCTATAATATAAGATGAGGTGATTCATTTGAATATTGAACAAATAGAATCTGCATTACAGGATGCATTTAGTGAGCCGTTGAAAAGTGGCGAGCAGCGTAAAATTATATTCTGGGTAGATAAGGATCAAGAATTTATTGATGAAATTGATCAAATGACAATAGATGGTGTACACATACAGAAATTAACGAATAACAATCAATTTTATTTGAAGCATTTATTAGAGGAAAAGGACACGCAATCGCATTATTTGATTTATACGAATTTGGAATTGAATTCGGAAGAAAATTGGTTGTACGATATTGTGCTTTATTCGAAAACGTTTTTTGCGGATCGTATTTCATTAATTATTAGTGACTTATATATTGACCCATCGTTGCGAATGATTATTAAGAAATATGAAAAGTTCTTCAACAATAAAGACCGCTTCAAGAAGTTTCAGGCTTTTGGTTTGGCGAACTATACAGAAGAATCGATTGAGCTTGCGATTATGAGCGTTCTTTGTGGTATTAAAACACCAGACTTTGAATCGGTCTTAAAAACGGTGTTAATGGATACGCTAGAAAATACTGGAAATAAATACATCGCACAGATGGAGAAATTCTTTGATTTAGCAGCTTTTTGGAAACATGTAGAGGAGCTTTATGGCTATGAGCGTGAAGTAAAGACCTTGAAAACATTATTTATTCATTTGACGGTTACGGCTCTTAGTCATGCAATGAAAGAGGAATATTTAGGTGGATTAAAGGATTTTATAGCGGTTCGTAATCGTACGAATTCATTAGTATTCATCGACCATTGGCGACACCATAAAACGGATTACGCTGTATTTGATGAGTACGCAGCTGGAATTGAGCAAGAAGTGAAATTAGCAAGTATCATTCAATCGATTCCTGTTGAAGAATTCAAGCAAGCAGATATTTTCCCCTATTTTGATAAGGCAATCATTATTAAAATTGCGAATAGCTTGTTAGAGAATTTAGAGGACTTTGAAAATTATACAAAGCTAATTAAGCTGCGTAGAGCGAAGCATTATTATGAGCAATTCACATTTGTTTATGAGGCATTGTATTATACCGTAAAAATGCATGAGTTTTACAAGGAGCATAAGCAGGGGCTTATGCAGGGTGAACCAATTGCGATACATGAGGCGTATGTAAAAGAGTATTACGTTATGGATATGTATTACCGTAAATTTTATGTTGCATTTGATGAGGACAGTAATAATGAATTGCTCAAAAAATTGAAATCACTAGTAGAAAATCTTTATACGAATTGGTTTGTGGCAGAGCTAAGTACGAATTGGTCACAGGCTGTGAAAGCTGAGATGACAGAGGATTGGTCATTGCCAGGCGTGAGAAGTCAACAAAGCTTTTATTCGTCAATTATTGCTCCGCATATCCGTAAAGGCGAGCGAGTGTTTGTTATTATTTCAGATGCGATGCGTTATGAAGTCGGCGTAGAATTAGCAGAAAGACTGAATGCAGAAACAATAGGTGATTGCGATGTAAGTACACTACTCTCTGTAGTACCTTCTGTAACAAAATTAGGTATGGCTGCATTGCTTCCGCACAATAAGCTTGATTTTGATGCTGCTGGTCGTGTGACGATTGATGGTAAGGACTCATCTGGTTTAGAAAATCGTAAAAGAATACTTGAATCGTATGTAGAAGATAGTATTGCAGTGCATTTTCAAGATGTGTTAGATATGAATAAGGCAGGACGTAGAGAAGCCTTTAAAGGGAAGAAGCTCATTTACTTCTACCATGACACAATTGATGCAATGGGTGACAAAGCCTCAACGGAAATTTATACGTTTAATGCAGTTGAAAAAGCGTTAAATCAATTATCTGCCTTAATAAAGGTTATACGTGATGATTTAAGTGGTTCAAATGTTTATATTACAGCGGATCATGGTTTCTTGTATCAACGTGAAGAACTACCTGAAAGTGATAAATTGGCGAAGGAAAAGATGGATGTAATCGAAGTAAAACGCCGTCACATTTTGTCGAAAGAGCAGCGTGAATTAGATGGACAAATTGCAGTGGATTTATCTGCTATTGTTCAAAATGAAGAAGCATTAACCGTTTATTTACCAAATGGAACGATTCGTAATCGCTTGCAAGGTGCAGGGGTGAATTTTGTACATGGTGGAGCGAGCTTACAGGAAGTGGTTGTTCCCTTACTAACATTTAAAAATAAACGTGCTGGTCAAAAAGGTGTACAAGTGATTCAAAAAGTGGATATTAAGTTAACGAATACGACACGTAAAATTACAAACAGTATCTTTAACTTAGAGTTTTTCCAAACTGAAAAAGTAGAAGACAAACTGATTCCTCGCACTGTTTTAATTTATATGACGGATGATGAAGGAAACGTATTATCCAATGAAGAAACATTAATCGGGGATCGTACATCTGATAAGCCTGAAGAACGTACATTTAAATTGCAATTTGCATTAAAAAGCATTACGTATGACCGTGCTAAAACCTATTATTTGAATATAAAAGATGTAGAAACGGGTGTCGTAATCGAGAAAATACCGTTTTCAATTAACTTAGGCATTGTAAGTGATTTTGACTTTTAGTAAAGAGGTGTGAACATGGACGAGGTTTCGACACTAAATTTAGATAAAAAATTAAATGAACATTTTGCTGGGCGAGTCGTGCGTAAAGATTTAACAAAGCTTATTAAAGAAGGGGCAAACGTACCTGTTTATGTATTGGAGTACCTATTAGGCATGTATGCAGCTACAGATGATGAGGAAAGCATTCGTGAGGGTGTTGATCGAGTGAAGAAAATCTTGACTGAAAATTTTGTACGACCAGATGAAGCGGAGAAGATTAAATCAAGAATTCGAGAGCTTGGTCAATATTCCATTATTGATAAGGTAACGGTTGCTTTAAATCCTAAGATTGATACGTATGAAGCAGAGTTTTCAAATTTAGGACTAAAAGGTGTCCCAGTTCCACCAAGCTACGTGAAAGAGTTTGATAAGCTGCTAGTAGGCGGTATTTGGTGTATGGTGAAAATCGATTACTTCTTTGATGAGGAAGTACGTAACACAAATCCGTTCAGCGTAAGTAATTTAAAGCCAATTCAAATGCCGAATATGGATATTACAGAAGTGTTTGAAGGACGTAAGCAGTTTACAAAGGATGAATGGATAGATGTGTTAATTCGTTCAACAGGTATGGAGCCAACGCAGCTTGAAGACCGTGTAAAATGGCATTTATTATTACGCTTAGTACCTTTAGTGGAAAATAACTATAATATGTGTGAATTAGGACCACGTGGTACAGGTAAATCTCATGTATATAAAGAAATTTCACCGAACTCTATATTAGTATCTGGCGGTCAGTCAACGGTTGCCAACCTTTTTTATAATATGTCTACACGCAAAGTAGGCTTGGTCGGTATGTGGGATTGTGTCGCATTTGATGAAGTAGCTGGCATCCGCTTTAAAGATAAAGATGGTATTCAAATAATGAAAGACTATATGGCATCTGGATCATTTGCACGTGGTAAAGAAGAAAAAAATGCATCCGCATCGATGGTGTTTGTCGGCAATATAAATCAAAGTGTAGATGTTCTTTTGAAAACATCTCATTTATTTGCCCCATTCCCTCCTGAAATGGCGAACGACACGGCTTTCTTCGACCGAATGCACTATTATATGCCAGGCTGGGAAATTCCTAAAATGCGTCCAGAATTCTTTACGGATCGTTATGGTTTTATCGTAGATTATGTTGCTGAATTTTTCCGTGAAATGCGAAAGCGTTCCTTTGCGGATTCAATTGACCGTTATTTTAAATTAGGTAATAACTTAAATCAGCGTGATACGATTGCCGTACGTAAAACCGTATCTGGATTAGTGAAGCTACTATATCCACAAGGTGAATATACACGTGAGGATATTGAAGAAGTACTGAAATATGCTTTAGAAGGACGCCGCAGAGTAAAAGAACAGCTGAAGAAAATTGGCGGCATGGAATTCTATGATGTGATGTTTTCTTATTTGGATAAAGAAACGATGCAAGAAGAGCATGTTGCTGTTCCTGAGCAAGGTGGAGGAAAGCTTATTCCAGAAGGTATGTTAAGACCTGGACACGTCTATGTTGTAGGTCAGGCAGTAACAGGCATGATAGGTGTCTATAAATTAGAAAACCAAATTGTCAGTGGCACAGGGAAGTTTGATAAAGCTGGTATAGGCTCTAATAGAGAAGTAAAAGAAAGCCTGGATACAGCATTCCGTTATTTTACTGCAAATAGTAAGAGTGTCAGCAGTTCGATTAGTACCAAGACGAAGGATTATTTAATGCATCTTACAGACTTACAGGGCATCGGATTAACTGCTCAGGTTGCAATTGCAGAATTAATTGGTCTTTGTTCAGGAGCTTTAGATAAACCTGTGCAGGACGGTCTTGTGATTGTTGGAAATATGACAGTAGGTGGAACAATTTCTAAAGTAGAAGAATTAGCTAATATCCTTCAGGTTTGTGTTGATGCAGGTGCAAAGAAAATTCTGCTACCAGCACCAGCAGCAGGTGATTTCTTTACAGTACCAGCAGATTTAATTGTAAAAGTTCAACCGATTTTCTATTTAGATCCGATAGATGCGGTTTATAAGGCATTAGGGGTCAGTTGATTAGTTTTAAGTATTGGTTTATATTTTGTGATTTTTATTTTGTGATTTTTATGTGTAAGTAGTAGAGAATTCCATAAATTTTTATTTAGTCTTATTGTGGTGAAACAGAGAGGGGAATGGGTATTGGCAACGACAATAGAAGTGAACAAACAAAGTGTTAAACAATTATTAGAAACAGGCAAAGTTAATAAGTTCATTATCCCCGAATATCAACGTCCATATGCCTGGTCAGATGAACAAATTCAAACACTCTTTGAGGACTTAGTAGAGTATACAGAAAATAATAATGAGAGTACTTATTTTCTTGGAACAATTGTTTCTTTCGAAAATGAAAGTAACGAACAAGAAATTATAGATGGTCAACAGCGAATCACTTCTTTGTTTATATTACTTCGTGCACTATATTCTAAACTAAATTCAATGACAGAAACAAAAGAAGTTAAAAATTTCAAGGGGCAAATTGAATCTGCATTATGGGAACAGGATGAATTAACTGCTGAGGTTGATTTCGAAAAAACGCTTATTGAATCCAGGGTAATGAGAGATGAAGGAAATGAAACCTTCGCCAAAATTCTTATCAGTGGCACTATTGAAGACGGTGCAAGAGATAACTATTCGTTAAACTACAAATTATTTACAGAGCTAATAGAGAAATATGCTACTAATGAGCCAGAGTTGTTTTTCTGGTTCATCCGTAATGTTTTGAACAAGGCAATTTTATTACCAATTACGGCAGATTCACAGGATACAGCGTTAACCATTTTCTCAACTCTGAACGATAGAGGATTAGCTTTATCTGATGCAGATATTTTTAAAGCAAAGATATACAATCACTTGGATACTGATGGGAAAGCAGATTTTATTGAACAATGGAAAAAACTTGATGATGAAGCTACAAATGCAAATGAAAGCATTCAAAAGCTGTTTTATTATTATATGTTCTATTTGAGAGCATTAGAAAACGATAGAAATACAACAACACCAGGAATAAGGAAATACTATTCAAGAAATAATTTTGAGCAGTTATATAAGAGCGACGTGATGAAAAACCTGACTACGGTGCTTAACTTATGGATTGTAGTCAATAATCGTGTAGAAATTGAAGATGAAGACTGGTCAAAAAATATTGAAATTAAACAAGTACTGGATATTTTAACTTCCTATCCAAATGAATTTTGGAAGTACCCAGTCGTTATATATTATCTTAAATATCATGAAACGGAAGAGTTCGAAGTACAATTTTTGAAGTTTCTTAAAAAATTACTTGCAGTTTTGGCGGGGAGGTATATAGTTACTCCAACTATTAATGCTGTAAAGAGAGGAATTTTAAATTTAAACTCTGAAATTATTAAATCTTCAAATCCTATATTTGATTTTTCAAAAGTAAATGAACAGGAATTAAAAGAGAAGATTAAGCTTGCTCACCGTAATACTGTTCGTATGATATTGAAGATTCTTGCTTATCAAAATCAGAAGGATCTACTTCCTGAAAGATGGGAAATAGAGCATATCTTGCCTCAAAAATGGCAAACAAATTATTTTCCAAGTAACTCAGATAGCGAAGTACAAGAATTAGTAGAACATATTGGAAATAAAATTCCATTTGAGAAAAAACTAAATATTATTGCTGGAAATGGATATTTTAAAAAGAAGCAACAAAGCTATGAAAAATCAAAAGTCCAGCTGTTACTTAATCTTTCTAAAAAGCATAATGATTGGGGTTTAAATGAAATTCGAGAGAGGGACATTAGGATTTCTGATGAGCTATTAATCATACTAAATGATTGGGGATTAAATCAATCTAGTACACCTGCTCAGGAAGAAACCCCTCCAGTTCCAACGGCTGAAGAATTAAAGTTAATTGAAGAGTTGAAAAGAAAAGGTTTAATTTAGTGCTGCGGACTAATTTTGTAAATTAGAATATTGGTTAAAAATCATGTTTTGATATATGGTGTGCCCTTTTTCTAGAGTTATGTTGGCATATTAAATATCATTACTGATGACGTATATTCAATTTATCTAACGTATAAGATTTCCAACGAGATTAGCGGTCAGAAAATTCTATTCATAAACTATATTAGATTCCTATCCTACATCGTACATGGTGTAGGATTTTTTTATTGCTCATTTTTTCAGGAAATAAAATTGCCTTGCTTCCACTAATCTATAATTTTCTTCAATCACTCCGTTTTCCCTCTCTTAAAATGTTAGCTAAATAACATTAAAAATAAATTTAGGTGTAAAACATGACTTTTTGGAATAGTTTCTCTCGGAAATTTGTAGAATGAAAAGTTGCTTGAAATATAAGCAGCTAAAAGAAATAAATAAGCGGAGGATTTAGTACCAGGAAAACGGGAATCTGTTGATATACCTATGATAAATAGAAAATCAGTTTCTTTAAAGGAGGATAAATAAATATGATTCATACAGCTGAGTTATCAATAAAACTAGATAATGAACATTTACGATTTAGAGAAAATCATTATGGCAAGGAACCAATAAACCAAATTTTACACAGGTATATGATTAAAGGTATTAGTATCGTAGAATTTTCGAATAAGCCAATTGCATTTTGCAAGTTGGTAATAGATATTCCTCTGATTTTGAACAGAGGTAATGTGGAAGAGAATGATTATGAGCAAGTTGAACGTTATATTAAAGGAGCATTGAGTATCGTTTACGGTGATAAGCAACTATTCGATCAGCATAATCTTAGTAGGATTGATTATCGATTTGATATTGAGGTTTCAAATGAAAACATTAGGAGAATTTACTTAGAATTATTCAGGAAGTTAAAAAAGAAAAAGGGTCACTTGAAAAAAAGGATTTATTTGACGTCACAATATCATCAATGTAAAAGTCTTCACATTATCTTCTATGATAAGGAACAAGAACGTAGAGACAAAAATGAATCTGTCGAAATGTGGGAAAGAGGGGTGATGAGATTTGAAGTGTGCGTTGAAAGAAATCATCTGAAGTATAAAAAGTATAAAAAAGGTGAGCCAAGGTCTTTAAAGGATTATTTCAAGAAAGAGAAGTATGCTGAATATATGAACAGCTACATGTTGAACATTTGCCCTACTGGTGATTTCTATTCTTATCCAAAGTTGGAAGTAATGATTGCTACGCTGGATTTATCAACTAGAGAAAAAATGAAAATGAAAGAATTTGTGAAATGTGTTTCTAAAGGAAGCTTAGACACAGTAGCTGAAAAATATTCAGCTAGAACATATAGAAAGTATTTGAAGTTGTTTAATGAGCATGGAATAAATCCGATCACAATCCCACCTAAGTACAAGTTGGATTATTTAGAAAGTCTGGTAAAGCAAGCGGTTTTATGAATAGGTAGAATTTCCACAGTAAAACGCAAAAATCCCATCGCCTAGTATGTACTAAGCGATGGGATTTTTGGTTTGCTATTAGCGTGGTCTTTTGAAATATTCAACAGATTGAGTGCGGTTTATCAAGTGAAATGCTTCAGAAGTAATATAGGGATTTGATTTTTTGAGGAAATAAATTACAATTGTACTATTATACGATTTATTAAGGAGGAGTTTTTTATTTTTAAAGCATTCTTATCGCATACAAATTCAGATAAAGAATTTGTTGAAAAAGTCGCTGGAAAATTAGGTCGAGAAAGAGTTGTATTTGATAAATATATATTTCCTGAAGGGGAAGATTTTAGAGATTCTATAATGAAATACTTAAAAGAATCGGACTTATTTGTTTTATTTGCGAGTAAGGAGTCTTTAAAAGCAAACTGGGTAAAATATGAAATTGATAATGCTGAGATGTTGTTAATAGAGGAAAAATTAAAAAAAGGTCTAGTTTTTTTAATAGGTGATGATATAAGTCATAGTCAATTGCCTAAGTGGTGTCAGAAAAGCTTAGTTAAAAGAATTTCAAAACATAATTTGGTCGCAGATATTATTGAGGAAAAGTTGTTGGAGATTAACCCTAAATATTCCGATGTTTATATAGGGAGAGGAATAGAAAAAGAAAAATTCACTGATCATTTGTTTAAATCTAAAATAAAACATCAAGTATTAGTCTTTTACGGATTAAATGGTATTGGTAGAAGAACATTTGCTAAAGATATTATGCATAATATTTATAATTTAAAATTAGGAAGAGGTTTTAATATTGAACCTGCAGATGAGTTAGTGAATTTATATTTAAATGTTATGGATGAGGTAAATGGATTTACTTCAAAAGCAGATTATAAGAATCACATAGATGCTTTTAGACAAATTTCTTTGGATGAACGAGTTAATGAAATCGTAAATTTGTTAAAAGTTTATTCTGAAAATAGAATTTCGCCATGTTTAATCGATAACGGTGGGCTTATGGATAGTAGCGGGAGATATAAAGAAGAATATTTAAAACTAATGAAAAAAATAAATGAAACGTCAAATTTATATTTAACGATTATTCAAACTAGAAATCCATATTATATTGATGAATTTTCTGATAATGATAAATTATTTTTTGTTACTTATTTAACAAAATTAAACGATTCCGCTATGAATGGTTTATTAAGTACATATTTAAATAATTTGGAGATCCGATATGATAACCAAGACATAGTAGAATTCACCCAATATTTAGATGGATATCCGCCAGCAGCTCAGTTCGCTCGAAATAGTATAAATACATATGGGCTAGATGTAGCATTAGCTGATAAAACTATGTTAAGTGAATTTAAAGCAAAAAAGTTTAAAGAATACTTAAATAAAGTTGTTAGCAATAATCAAATTAAAATTAAGCTTTTGAGAGTCTGTGAAGCTTTACCACCATTAAAATATGTGGATATAATGAATATTTGTTTAGATAGTAATGAAAGTATTAAAAGAGAATTCCAAGATTTAATTGACGAAAGTGTGCTTACTGTAGATCTACAAAATAATACTTATACCTTAGCTACCCCTCTTAGAGAAGCAGTTAGAAGAAATTGGGGAGCATTAAGTAAAAAGGAGTTTGAAGATATTGCTACAAAATTAAAAGATATTTATTGGGATGAAGAAAAAATCCCTACTAATGATATATTGGATACTTTAATTTTTTGTTTATTAAGATCTGGGAATAATAAGGAGTTAGCTGAATTCACAGATGTATTATTTCCATCTACAATAATGAAGGCAGCCTCAAGTGCATACATCAATAGGGAATGGAATACTGTAATAAATTTATGTAGAAAAGCTTTGGCTTTAAATAACGAATTAGATAGTGCTAGAATACTGTTGTTTAAATCATTGGTACGTGAAAATGAAAATTCTGATTTAATATTAGCAGAACTAAGCAATCGTAAGCATCCGGAATATTATCCTTTAAGAGCTTTTCGAGATTTGAAAAGAAGGAGGTACAATGATGCGTTGAAAAATTATAATTTAGCTTTAGCTAGAGGTTATCATACTATAGCTGTATATAGAGAAATAGCAGAATGTTACTACAGACTTGATGATTATGAAAATGCGTCTATGTATATTGAAAAAGCTATAGAAAAAGATAAAATGCCAAATGGTTTTATATTAGACTTAGCAGCTAAAATTGCTATTGAAAAATTAGAATTTGATAAAGCTCAAGAATATATAAATAAACTAGAGATTGTAGATACAATAGAAAATGTATATCATAGAAAAGCTTCTTTACTTTCCAAACAACTTAATTATACTCAAGCAATTAAATATGCAAATTTGGCTTGTAAAAGACAGCCACCGCTTCCTGAAACATTTTTAAATAAGGCATTTATTTTAACGCAATTAGAGCAGTATGAAGAAGCAAACAGCACCCTCTTGGAATTTAAAAGTTTATTTAAATCGCATGAAAAACGAGATTTTTATAATGAATTGATGTGTCTAGTTAAATTAAATATTGCAGGTTGGGAAGAAGCAGAGATATTTTATGAGAAATTATCCTCTAATTCACTTTATGCCAATTACCTAAAGTTTATTATTCTTGTATCTAAATCAGAGGATCTTAATCTAAGTTTAGTTGAGAGATTAAATTATAAAAAAGAAATTGAGCAACTTAAGTCTGAAGGTATGGAAGAATTTAATGAGCAGAACTTATTCATTAAAGATTAAATATTTTTAAGAAGAGTTTAATTTTTATGAAAAAGTGAATTCTATTTATGACGTCACCTCTTTAGTAACAATTGCCTGGTACTCACAAAATTCGATTACCTAGAAATTTTGATTTGATAGGTGTTTTTTAGATCAGAGTTAAAATTGTGCATGGTGCTGTTTAAAAAACTGTTTTCGAATGAAAGACATGAACTGAAGTTTTATTAATGCATAATTAAACTGGTTCAGGATGATTAATAATTTTGTTGATTTGGAAAAGTTGAATTATAAAAAGATTATGGCATTCGGATAGTCTTTAAGTTTTAGACCATAAATCTTTGAACATTTTTACCAGACAATAAAAAGAAGCTAGTTTCCCTGTATGGTGATTTATAATACGGTGTTGACACGTCAGGTCATAATCTGGTCAATAAAAATTATAAGTGTCTGGAAACGTTGATACAACTAGGTTTATAAGTGATGTGTTCAAATCCCCGCCGTCTCCATACATATTCAAAAAAAACACCCGAAACCTTTTGATTTTGCGAAAAAATGTAAAAACTAGAGCATTTTTAATCTGAAGGGTAATAAATATTGTAGATAAAAAAGGAATTCCTAAGAATTGCAGTTAATTGTCGGAATAGTGTTTACACCTGGTGCATTATTCGGCGGCTTTTGTTCATTTATCGACAAGTGCCTCCTCCTATAAATCAACCATTAAATTTTGAATTTGAGAATAGTCCTCGTGTGAAATTTTGTCTGGTGTTTATTTCCTTTATTCAACCCTCTTACGCCACTGTGTGTTACGACCATGTCCAACCATTTCAATAACATCATTTTTTCGTAGTTCGTTTACAACGCGAGTAATTGTTGCTGCACTTACGTTAGGGCAGGCATTTTGAATATCGGCTTTAGTGAATAAGCTTTGTTGTGCATCAATAAAGGCCTGTACCTGCTGACTTTTCGTACTCTTTTGTTGTGGCTTTTTCTCTTGTATAGTTTCTTTTAATTCTAATGCGCGCTCACCCATAAATAGTTCAGCTAATGAGTAAAACGAAGTTATGTCTTCTGATGATAATTCCAGCCATGCAGGGAGCCCTTCTGATTCTAAATCAATCGTACTGCCAGCAGCAATTAGCTGTTGCTGTGTTGGCAGGGCTGGATATTTATTTTTTGATTCGGTTGCAGCGATAAAGCTTGTACATATGCCATGTGATAATAATTCTCTTAAATAAGTTGCCTCTACACATGTATAAGTGTGTGCCGCAATCATCATATGATGTAGGTGGTGAATTGCTTGCTGATAATCTCTAATCGACATGAGGAGATTTGCGATTGAAAGATGTGATTCAATTTGGTTTGGATCTAATTCAATTGATTTTTCAAAGGCAGCCATCGCAAGCTCTGGTCTGGAGCCTGTCAAATAAAGATTACCAAGCTTATTCCATAAGAAGCCACTTTTAGGAGAAGTTGAAATTAATCGTAGTAGATGCTCCTCTCCATCTGTCGCATATTTTGGTGAAGTGCCATCAAAAAGTTGTATTTCCCCAAAATGTACAGGCAAATCCTCGTCAGGTGCCAATAAAGCACTGATGCCTAAAAAATAAAGCTCTGATGAATCTTCCCATTGTCCTCCCGTATTACAATGTTTGCAACGGAAATAGCCAGTCAATTGCTGTGAATTGTTTTGCCCCTTGTCAGAAATGTCGATTGCCAAAATGCCTATATTGTATTTTCCAGATTGACCACAGTGTTTGCAGGTCATCATCATTTCATTTTTTTCATAAGGCGTACCGATTTTTTTGATTTGATCAACAATGGATTTGACATAGGTTCCTCCTAAATGCTTGAAGGTTGGTGATGTGGGAATGTCATTACTTGTTTTGTTCGTTAAAGCTTGAATAAGTTTCGGGTTTATTTGTTTTCCGGCCATAATAGGTCCTCCACAGGTTTGTTTTATTTAGGATATCAAAATTTAAGACGGACGTGTAGTAGAAGCGCGGGTTACAAGAAATATGGTTTGAATGAAGAAGATTTGGTATTCCTTTTTATAGGTGCCAGGCACTTACACATTTGAAGTTTTTTTACGAAGAAAATTAAAACGAAAACGAATTGTTTGTGCACCCGGTGGAGGAAGTTCTTTTCTCATTATAAACAAAAGTACCCTATAAGAAGGACTTTTTTCAAAGTGTCCATCCTATAGGGTACATTTATGAGCTATTCGGAAATTTATCTTGTTAACAAATTTCAACTAACTGGCCAACATATTTTAAATGTGTTGGTTCGGTAGAGAGCCATAATGGTGCATCTAAATCGAAGTAATGAATATTTGGGTGTGCTGCTGCGACTTGGGCAGCGGCTGCGACAGAAATTGAAGACTCCATCATGCTGCCGATCATGCAGCGAATACCTTTTGCCTCAGCAAGGCTTGCGATTTTCATTGCTTCAGCAATTCCGCCACATTTCATCAGTTTAATATTGACTAAATCAATATAGTTCCCCTCAATCAACTTAATTGCATCTTGGACAGAAAACATACTTTCATCTGCCATAATAGGGGTTATTACATGATTCCGTACATATTTTAAACCTTCCCAATCCGCTGCTTTTACAGGCTGTTCTATAAATTCAATAGGGTATTGTTTTTGCTCGAATTGTTGAATAATGCTAATTGCTTCCTTTGGTGTCCAGCCTTGGTTTGCATCTAGACGTAAGACAATATGCGCTGGAATGGCAGCTAAAATAGCATCGATGCGTTCAATATCTAATGCTGGGTTATCGCCAACCTTAACTTTTAGAATTGTATAGCCTTGAGTGACGGCTGTCTTTGCATCTTGCTGCATTTTTTCGATTGTGTCTACGCCGATCGTCATACAAGTTTTTAGTTGTTTAGTGCCACCTAAATAGTTTGAAACAGATATTCCTAATACATTACAGTATGCATTATGCAAGGCAATATCTGCAGCAGCTTTAGCACTTGTATTATTTACACAGCATTGTTGTACAATTTGTAGCACTTCATTGAATTGTAGAATGTTTTTGCCAATCAAATTTTGACGTATTGGGCCAAGTAAAGCGGCTTCAATACTTTCTCGACTATCACCTGTAATGACGTAGGTTGGAGCAGCTGCACCGATCCCCACTATACCGTCAGTTAATATAACTTTTACGACGATGTTTTCAATTTCATTAACTGTACGAAGCGCCGTTTTAAAAGGTGTTTTTAAAGGAATAATTTCCGTTGCTATTTGTAAGTCTTCGATTATCATAGTTTTACATCTCCTTTAGAATAGCGACAAAATTTTGGCGATAGCCATACCGAAATAAGTGCCGAGGAATGACCCCATTAAGGCCATAATAACGCCGACTGGAATTAATGCTTTATTGTAGGCAGCTGCTAGCATAGGAGCTGAAGCCATACCGCCGATGTTTGCTAAGCTGGCAATACCTAGCGTAAATAAATCTAATTTGAAAAGCTTTGCTAATGCAAGCATGATTACTAAGTGAATGCCCATAATTAAGAAACCAGATATAATGTAGATTGGCGCTTGTGCAATATTTGAAAAATCAGAGTGAGAAGCAATTAAAGCTATAATGATATAGAGCATGACATTCGAAACATCGAATGTACCAGGAATTCGTGATAGTGGTGTTAAAGCCAAAATTAAGCCTAAAACGGAAGCAATCATAATTGTCCACGTTGTTCCGTTAATGATATCGCCGATTACTGGTAGTTGACCGCCGATAAAGCTAGATAAAGACGACACTAACAAACCGATTCCGAGTAAATATAAAATATGTTCGAATTTTGCGCCTTGTTCGTCTGTAATGTTATCTGTATTAATATCGATTGAATTCATATAGCTAGTATCTGCTTTTGTCCATTTATTAAAGCGGTCTGCGAATGGTACTAACCAGAACATGAACATAACCCAAACAGCGTAGTTAATAGTATCCATCATAAGAATATAGCCAAAAATAGTTTCGGGAACGTCTAAAATACTTTGTAACGCAACCATATTAGCCGATCCACCTGTCCAGCTTCCTGCTAGAGCACCGAATGCCTTCCATGTATCCTCTACATAAAATGACTTCAATAATGCATATACAAGAACAAAACCAGCACTAATACTAATGACAGCAACTGTAAATGAGCCTAAAATTTTGGGACCGAGCTTTGCGACAACCCGAATATCGCATTTTAACAACATTAAAAATAGTAGAGCAGGTAGGAGTGCCCATCTTACATTGCTATAAGCTGCTTCGGTTGATTCATTTGATTCGAATAAACCAAATGTTTGCATTAAAGCGGCGCCTATATAAATTAGGACAATACCAGGAATAAATTTCATAAACTTTGTTTTTCCGAATTTCTTTTCTACAAATACCATTACTGCTGCTAGTGCAACTAAAACACTAATATACATAAAGCCATCTTGAATCATTACATCTAACTCCTTTCAAATCATGATTTAGGGGTAATTACCATGCTTTGAAGCAAATAAAAAAATCCAGTTTACTTTTAAAGTAAACTGGATTTTACCTATGACATAGTAGGTAAAGCAGTGATTTGATTATATTTTCGTTGAACATCTTTAAACGCAACAATGAGAGCCTTCTGTGAAGATCCATGATAACGATTTTGGAGATGTTCGATGATTTGGTCATCGTGAATAGAACGATTCACCATTATTGAAGCGATGAATTTTACTGTTAATTGAACTGTAGCGGAACAATCGACTTCAACAATGATACCATTCGAACGATCAATTGCGATTCCTAAAAAGAACTGATTATATTGTTTTGAAATAGGATTATTTTGAGAAACTTGCGCATCTCCTATAATATAAATGATTTGATCATGGAACATGTTATTGCATACCCCTTAAAAGTTTTATAGGCAAATATAGCGATAGGTGACCCAAACTATATTTATATAAAAGTACTTTAATTGATTATAACAGTTTATCGAATTTTCTTTCAATAGTTTTTGAAAATAATAATCTAGCGTGATGATGTAAATGCTTATTTAGAGGCATTTTATGTTGGATAAGGTATAGATTTTCTAATTTATTGAAACTGTGTGCACTCGGTACAGAAAAGTGCAGGAAATTCAGAAGCAAAATACATACTTAAAATTACAATAACATTAAAAAATCAACACTGTGTTGAATTTTGTGCATTGCTACATCCACTTATTTGTTTTAAAGTAGAAACATGCAATGAACAACGTGTTCAATTTTGAGGAGGAAGCAAACAATGAGTAAATTATCAAAAATGTTAATGGCAGTTGCCAGTGTAATAATTGTTGGGTTAGTAGGGAAAGCATTTATTTTAGATGAGTCGGTGAAAAGTTATTTAGTGACATTCTTTTTCGTTGGCGCAGGATTAGCGTTATTACGTTTATTTATTAACGCGATGATTGGTAAAATGAAAGGGAAATCTATTGTTGTAAAAGTAGGATTCTTCGCTGCGCTTTTAGGTGTGGGGGTACCATTCCAAAGTTGGTTCCGTACAGAAGTGATTTTCTCGATGAGTAAAGCATTTATTGTGCCAAGTATTTCAGTGATGGTGGCAAGTGTAGTGTTGATGACGATTGTGTATGGCATCATTGGAAAACGAATTGAAGCAGCACGTGTAGAGGAGCTTCAATTAAATTAAAATAAGAAAATGGACATCACTCTTTAAAAGTGATGTCCATTTTTTTATAGATACCAGGCACTTACACAAATACAGCCAAGCAATGAACCAATCGCACCCACTACTTGAAGATTAAAATGGGTGGAAAGCATACTTCATTAACCTAGATGCATATACTTAACCATTTGCATGAGCTTTCTCGTGATATGGATAATTATTGTAAATACGAAACCTTTTATTTCCAAATTACGTATAATGAAAGTGTAAACAATTGTTTTACGAAAAAGTGGTAGGGGGATGAAGAATGGTAACTTTTAAAAAGGCAAGTGTATTGTTATCTGCAACAGCACTATCTGTTGGATTATTAGCACCAATGGCAAGCGCTTCAACGTTTGGAAATGAGCGTATGGAGACATTGCCAATTCAAGTCGCACAAACGAATACAACGGTAACAAAAGCTGATTTAATGAAGCGTTTTCGAGCGCTATTTCCAAGTGAGTTTCCAAATGTAACCGAAAAAGATTTTCGTATGGGGACAGGCTACTCACATCCTAAAGATACTTCGGAACGTTATGAACTCAATTTTTCAAAGAACATTGATAATCAATATGTATATGGAAGCTTTATATTCGTTGGGGAAACGTTAGAGTTAGAACAATTTCATTATCAACCAATAACTTCAAAAGATGTATTGTTCCCAGCAAAATATTCAAAAGGCGAAGCGCAAAAAGTGGCGGACAAGTTTATGGGGAAATTCGACAAGGCTGAAGAATATGAGCTTGTACCAAATGAAATCAATTATTATTCATCTTCTATTTTAACGCAACCGATTCAATACTCATTTACGTATATGAAGAAAAAGTCGGGTGTATCGATTTCGGATCAATCTATTAATATAAGTGTATTAGGGGATGGCACAGTAGCATCTTATTATAAAACACAAAGTGGAAAAGATAATTTTACGTATGATGACCCGTCCAAGGTACAAAGTGAATCCGTCATTGCCAACCGTTTACAAGATGCATTAAAAGCGCAATTGTCATACAGGGTTGAAACGGATTATAAAACAGGGAAAAACACAGTAAAGCTTGTTTACCAACCGAATAGCGAGGTTACATCAGGTGTACATGCTCTAACGGGGGACTGGCTAACAACGGAGGGGCTGTCTTCAACGGTACCAAATCAAACGATTACACCAATTGTGACGAAGCCATTAGCACCAAAACAGCCGAATTTAACATCAGAGCAGGTACAAGCGTTGGCGCAGAAGTTACTTGCAACAGATCTAAAGGGTGTCAAATTAACGATTGAGTCTGTCGAAGAAACAACAACGGAAACGGGTAAGGCCGTATACAATATTCAATATATGTATCAGTACAGAAATGGTGGAACAGGTACAGTATTAGTGATTGATAAAGCAACAGGGGAAATTATTAATTATAGTAATATTAAAAATAACCTCGAAGTAGAAGAGGTTGACAGTAATACAAAAGCAGAGTTAACACGTCAACAGGCATTAGAAAAGGCGGTTGCACATGTGAAAGAATGGCTCCCTTCTTATGCGCATCAGTATGCATTACCAGTAAATGAAGGCTCGTACGAAAAATATAATGACAGTTATAACTTTATGTTCCCACGTATTGTAAATGGTTTAACGGTAGTAGGAGACCAAATCTCAGTAAGTGTCGATGCCAAAACAGGGGATTTAACAAGTTTGCATGTGAACGCGTATGATAATATCGAGTGGCCAGCAGCAACAGATATTTTGACGCAACAAGAAGCAACTAAGTTGTTGGGAAGCCAGTTAAAGGTGAAGTTACAATATGTAAACCATTCAAAAGTGGAGAATGAGAAACATTATAGCTTAGCTTATCAACCTGTATTCAAAGAGGGCTCGTCTGCTGTCATTGATGCCAAAACAGGGGAATGGTTAGATGCTTATGGTATGGCGAGCTCAGATAAACCGACAATCGAGCATCCAACAGCTGCGGAGGAATTAAATTATTTAATTCATGCAGGTATTTTAGAGGCAGATGAAAAATTCAATCCCGATGCGGCCGTTACAAAAGAGACAGCGCTAAAAGTTTTACTGAATTCTGTAACATATATGTATTATAATTCTAGATTAAATGAATATGAAACGACAAATCAATCGTTTACGGATATTGCGCCAGATCATGCTATATATCAATTTGTAAACCGTGGATTAAAAATGGGTATGCTTGATACGTCTAATGGAACGTTTAATGCGACTGCAACCCTTTCAAAACAGGAACTAGCAAAATGGGTAACGGGTACGCTGAAGCTAAGTAAAGCAGCAAAACTTAGTGAAATATATGAGTTAAATTACAGTGATGCTGCACAAGTAGATAAGGAACTACGTGGCTATGTTGCACTTGCTTATGCAATGGGATTACTGGAAGCAGAAAATAATCAGCTGAAGCCAAAAAGTGAAGTAACGTATGCACAATTAGCACAAGTGACAATTCGTTTAGCCCATAAAATGAATGAATATCAGATTGACAACTATTAATAAGTAGATGGGCGAGCAAAGCGCCTAATAAAGTGAAACTTTGATTGGTAGGGGTTTTCTTAATCCCACACTTAGCTGTCTCATTTCATTTGCCACATCTTGCCCTCTTCCAAGATCACGACGAAGGGTCAAATGATCAAATACAAATGGAACAATTGCAGTTGTTTGGAGAAGAATAATGTTGTTGAAATGAAACGCAAAGGTCCCCGAGGCTTTTGTGTTTTATTTAATTACGATTAATGTTTTTGGGGGTTCAATTTATTAAATTTCAAAAATAAAGCATAATCTCATTGTAAAACGGATATATTATAATTATACTTTTAAAAAAGTGTGATTTTTTAAAAATAGAATGGTTGTGAATGCATGTACGAAAAACTTTCTAAGCTTTTTTATAAGTTAAGCTCAGCTGAGTGCAATGAAGAGTATGAGAAAAGATTGAATGATTATGGCGCTTATAAAACGAATCTGACAATTAAAGGTTTTAGAAAAGGGCAGTTGACGAAGGATGAGTTTGAACTATTTTATGTGAATGTACCGAGTCTCATGAAGTTAAACAATGAGGTACTAATCAATAGCTCGAAGATTACATCGTTAGTGAATCTACTACCAAAATTTGTCGTGCGTCCGTATTTTAATAAACTGATTATTAATGAAGCGCAGAGTACGAATGAAATTGAAGGCATTAAAAGTACAAAGCGAGAGTTGAGTGAGGCATTACAGGAGCTTGAAAAATCAGAGCCAAAAAACAAAAAGTTTACTGGCTTAATGAAAACATATTTGCATATAGAAAATATAAAGCCTTTTGAAAAGCTTGAAGATATTAGAACGCTCTATGATGAGCTTGTATCTGAAGAAATCTCGAGTACTGATAAACCAGACGGAGTGCTGTTCAGAAAAGAATACGTTGAAATCAATGACGGCAATTCTACTACGCACATCGGTGTGAGTGGTGAGGACAATATTTCATTACACCTTAACAGCCTTATCAATTACTTAAAGTCTGAAGATCAACCTGAACTTTATAAATATATGGTGGCACATTATTTTTATGAATATATTCATCCATTTTATGATGGTAACGGACGGACAGGGCGACTAGTTGTTGGGAGTTATTTAGCTAGATATTTAGAAAAATATTCGGCTATTACGTTCTCGTATGCAGTAAATAAAAATAAAAGTGTGTACTATAAAGCATTAGAGGAAATCCCTTTCCCCACGAATAAGGGAGAAGTAACATTTTATTTAATCGATATGTTAAAGTTGCTTTCCGATGGGCAAAAGGGAATTATTGAGGACCTAGAAATCAACTTTATGAAGCTTGATAAAATCGAGCGCTATTTAAAAGAGTTAGATACGATTACAAAAGAAGCTAAAAATGTATTATATATTTTAATTACTATTAATGTGTTTGTGAGTGAAGATATTCAACTGAAACTACAGGAGCTAGCAGGACTTTCACAATTATCGAGATACAAGTTAGAAAAAGTATTCGTAGAATTAGAGGCCCTTCATTATATTGAACTAGTAGGGAAAAATCCAAAGTCCTATAAAGTAACAGATGCTTGTTTAGAGGGAATCCTGCCTATATAAATTAGAGCCTGAAATATATCCTCGTGAAATTGTATATGCGATTGTGAAGTGATTGAAATTGTTTGGTGATTTACTGAGGGATAATGATGGATTTTTATAAATCGTAGTGAATTGTGTGTGCACCCGGTGCAGGATATTTCGGCAGCTATGAAAAGGGAGGAATCCGCATGAACATAGGACTAATCGGCGCAGGAGCAATTTCCCGATTTTTATTAGATGAAATTAACCAAAAGCAGTTGAAGGCGTTTCGGATTCAAAGTGTTTTTGTGAGAGATAAAGAGAAATATTGTTCATTAGAAGAGGCGTATGGGGTACAGCTGTATACAGACTTGAACGAATTTTTAAATTCAGAAATCGATATTGTCGTGGAGGCAGCGGATATTGAGGCAGTAAAAAACTTAATCCCGACGGTAATTGAGCGAAAGGATGTCGTGTTGATAAGTGTTGGTGCGCTTGCGGATACGGAAGTTTTGACTGAGCTTTTAGAAGTGGCTGAACAAAGAGGCAATCAACTGTATTTACCATCTGGTGCAATTGGGGGATTGGATTTATTGCAAAACGCGAACGCACTTGGTACTGTGACATACGTTTCATTGACTACTAGAAAGCCAGCTAGTTCTTTAATAAAAGAACAGATTGACGAAGCACAGGTTGTATTTGAAGGGAAGGCAACCGATGCTATTAAACAATTCCCCAAAAATATGAATGTCTCGATTGTCCTAGCACTTGCAGGGATTGGCTTTGATAAAACGAAGGTGTCTTTAGTGGCAGATCCGCATATCTCGCAAAACATACATGAGATTCAACTACTCGGCGACTTTGGGGAAGCTACGTTGACGATTAAAAATAATCCGCTTCCAGCAAATCCGAAAACGAGTTATTTAGCTGCGATGAGTATTTTAGGGACATTACAGCGGATACATGGGCGTCTATTAATCGGACGATAGATGTTGGTGTGAAGAGCATATATCAATGTAATGAAAAGTCGTGTAGCTCGTTGAAGGACAAGCTACACGACTTTTGAGATTAAATGATTTAAATTGCTGTGAATTGTCTCGATTTCTGCTCTAGTTCACAAACTGATTTCGACCATTATTTTTAGCGATGTATAATCGCTCATCTGCTACTGTGACAAATTGTTTTTTCGACTCAAACGGAGCAGTTGCATTCATGACACAGCCGCCAACGCTTATTGTCGCAAAGCCAAGTGGATGCTGGATGTGCTCGAAATGCTGTGCAGCAACTGCTTCTACAATTGTTTCGCCTAGCTGTTTAAGTTGTATTTCACCAGCATTCGGATAAATAATCGCGAATTCCTCGCCACCATAGCGTGCAAAGAATGCCTCTTGCGGCAGCTGCTTATCGATTACTTCAACGACACGCTGCAGTAATGCATCTCCCATAATGTGACCATAATAATCGTTATAGTGCTTAAAAACGTCTAAATCTATTAATAAAAGCGATAAATCCTTTTTAGTTTGCAATGCCTGCTTAAAATAAAATTCGAGCTGATGATCAAATGAATAGCGGTTAGCGATGCCCGTTAAAGCATCTTTTGTCGCTAGCTGTTGTAATCGTTCATTGGCCTTCTCGAGTTGTGTTGTACGCTCTTTAATTTTTAAATCAAGCGAGCTATTAATCGCTAAAATTTCAGCTTTTAAACGCTGCTCCTCTTTTTGTTTTTGTGCATATTGCCAGCTAACCCCAAAGCACACGAGCATTACATACATTGCTTGGCTATGTTGTACAAGCAATGAACTATTTATTCCTTTTTGTACGACAATCAAATCATGAATGGCTGCCATGAAAATGACAAGACTTCCGACAAAATGGACGGCTAGCTCCAGTGTAAATGTTTCGTCTGTTATGGATACTTTTATAAATATGTATAGTAAAAGTAGTAAAAAAAGCACGAATGTAAAGATAAATGTTTGTTGAAAAACAAGCGGTTCTGTAAAAATAATTAGTAGAAGCTGAATTGCTAAAACGGCTTGTACGAGCCAAAGCCATTTTTTTAATAGTGATGACGAGAATAAAAGTGCAAAAAAAGTAATCGCAATACTAGCCGCTAAAATTGCGCAAGCAGATTCAATTTTTACACCAACTTGCCACGGTACATCGAAAATGGTAATCGAATAAAGAAATGGTCTTGAAAATACTGAACGAAGGGCAATAATAAAGCTAAGCAATGCAAACAAAATCGTTTTTTTATTGCGATTGTTAAAAAATCCTAATAAAAATGAAAAAATACTCGCTACAAAAATCATACCGTTGATGAAAAAGTGGAAGATAATCGAAGTATCATGCTGATTAACAAGCTCGGAAAATTGCCCGATATAAAGCGGTTTTGTGAAGCCACCACGCAGCGAATAAAAATTAGATAGCTGCAATGTTATATACACTTCTTCGTCTGTATTATGTATTTGCCCAATTCTTGGTGCGTTTTCTGGAACTTGTTGCTGCTTCGTTGTGCCAACTACGCCATTTTTCGCTACTAGTTGATTACCAACATACAATTTATAGCTACCGTATTGATAGGGCACATAGACCGCCCAATTTTCGCCATCCGTTATACTTGGTAGTTTCACCTTTGCTACATAAGTGCCATACATTTCTATAGAAGGAAAGTGTTCTTTAAATTTATGAGGAAATGAAATTGGTTCCCCGGTACTATAAGCTTTGGCAGCTTGTTTGGGCTCAAGTAATTGTTTTTCAAAAAACTCCCATTGTATAGAATTGTCAATCTCATCGATAGGTTGTCCATATTGGTCCCCGATAAACGAAAAGTTCCCAATTGCTGCAAGTAGCACAAATAATACAAGTGCCACAATAAATAGTTTGAGTGTATTTTTTTTCACATTTAATCCCCTAAGTCTTTCATATTACTATAATTATATAGTATTTTGGGATATTATCTTTTGGTAATTGTTTGAAGTATGTAAAAATGGAGAGTTTTTAACTATCAATGGAAATATGGAAATTTTAGGAGATCATAGTGCACAAAGTATTTAAGTTGGAATATGAAACATTATAAAGGGTAGAGAATAATTCTCTACCCTTATTTTATTTAATTTTATTGTTTACCTTTTAATTGATTTTGCGCCATTTCAACTAGACGTTTTGTAATTTCTCCGCCTACAGAACCGTTTGCACGAGAAGATGATTCTCTTTCAAGTTGCACACCAAATTCTTTTGCAATTTCGTACTTCATTTGATCAAGTGCTTGTCGTGCGCCGGGTACGTTAAGCTTATTTGAACTATTATTTGAAGCCATCCTTCTCACCTCCTTGTACCAATAGCATGATTCCAGATTAGTTTTTCATACGGTGCTAAAGGAGGTAAATAATTCATTCAATGCATAGTTCTAAATGGTAATAGTTAATATTCCCTGTAATGATATTATGGCTAAAATTTTAATTAACTCCACTAAACTGTAACTTACTGCAAGTCACTATGCTTTTTTGTACTAATTAGTTTGCGAATATAGTCAATTGCTTCATCTGTTGTATTTACCTTAATTGTGATTTTTTGATCTTCAGGAAACTGCTCAGCTGAATGATTATATAGAGGGTCATAATAATATTCAAGTAAAAGTCTTACTGCTGAAGAATAGTCTCCTGATTTTAAATCCATTTCAATTTTATTGGCAATTGGCGTATGAATTCTTCTTTTAACTCTTATAAAGGCTTCTAAACATTCTTCCTCGTGATCCCAAGGCTGATAATCCTCTAAAATATGCTTAACTCTCTCTTCTACTGGCAATTCGATAAACAATTGAAGTCCGTGATTCTTTTTCTCTAAAACAAAATCAGGAATTACAACTCTACCGATTCTTTTACTTTCACCTTCTAGGAAAACGAATGGTGATTTTTGTACGCGTTTAATATTTTCATAAAGTAAGGCATCAAACCTTTTTTGATTACTTGGCTCCAAACCAATTTGACCAAAGACAGACCCTCTATGGTTCGCCATACCTTCAAGATCTAAAGTTGGATACCCTTCATCATTTAGATGGTGTAAGATTATTGTTTTCCCTGTGCCAGTATATCCATTTAATACATAGGCTTTTGGTTTCAATTCTAACGATTCGAGCTGATTTACTACCCAATTACGATAGGTTCTATAGCCTCCCTCCAAACGGAAAACTTTAATACCCATTAAAGAAAGAACGGTAGCTGTAGTTCTACTACGCATTCCTCCACGCCAACAAAAAACTGCCTTTTTCCCTTCTAGCTCAGCAAACTGTTTTACGAAACGGGGTAATTTAGCCGAGGCAATTTCCAGACCGCGTTCTTTTGCTGCATCCACACTTACTTGTTTATAAATTGTTCCGACTTCTGCTCTTTCTTCATCATTAAAAAACGGTATATTCATACTACCAGGAATGGTTGCATCTTTATATTCAGATGGAGAACGCACATCAATTAATGTGAGTTTATTTTTATCTTTTAATGAAAGTAATTCTTCTATTGAAATATCCTGGAACAAAATGTTTCCACCTCTTTTGCATGTGTAAAAAAACGTTAAAGTTTCTTTGAAAGTTCGATTAAAAAAATCGGCAAATTAGCCGATTTAGTTTTACATCGATAAATTAAACTACGAAAATATGTCCTGAATTCTCTTCTGTTACTTCTCCAATTATTGCCGCTTCTACCCCAGCCTTTTGTAAATCGGATAACAAGCTATTCGCTTCTTCACCTGCAACTGAGATCAAAAGTCCGCCTGATGTAACCGCATCGCATAATATCCATTGATCGATCTGGTCCATTGTTTCAGGGAAGGTAACGTCTCCTTTAAGGTGGTTATAATTATTTTTTGTACCACCAGGAATAGCACCTTTTTCAGCTATCTCTCTAACCCTAGGTAGTACCGGTACTTGGCTACTATAGATTCGAAGTCCTGTATGGCTTCCTTTGGCCATCTCTGAAGCATGTCCAAGTAAACCAAAACCAGTCACATCCGTACAAGCATGGACATCGTAGGAATCCGCCGTTTCAGAGGCTGTTTTATTTAATGTTGTCATTACCTTTGTCAATTGTGCAATTTCTTTCTCTGTTAAAAAATCACGTTTAATGGATGTAGTTAAAATACCTACACCAATTGGTTTAGTCAAAATAAGTTTATCTCCAGGTTTTGCACCTGCGTTTGTACGAATCTTATCAGGATGAATAGTACCGGTAACAGCAAGACCAAATTTTGGTTCTTTATCATCAATTGAGTGGCCACCAACAAGAGTAACTCCTGCTTCTTTTAACTTATCTCCTGCACCACGTAAGATATCCGTTAAAATTTGCTTGTCCAATGTTGCTATTGGAAAAGCAACAATATTTAGTGCAGTTAACGGTTTTCCGCCCATCGCATAAATATCACTGATAGCATTTGCTGCAGCAACTTGTCCGAAAGAATAAGGATCGTCCACAATTGGTGTGAAGAAATCTACGGTTTGAACTATTGCTAAGTCATCACTTAAACGATAAACACCTGCATCATCACTAGTATCTAAACCTACTAATAAATCTGGGTTTGGAGAAGCAGGTGGTAAATTTCGTAAAACTTCTGTCAAGTCTGCAGGACCAATTTTACACCCACAACCTCCTTTTGATGATAATGATGTAAGTTTTATATTATTTGAATTTGTCATATTAAAACAACTACCTTTCTATGCGTTATTTTTTATTATAAAACTTTATAGTAATAAATGATATTCACGGTTCTTAAAAGGTTAAATAAACTTTTGTAAAAAAACAGTATTTTTATGATATAATATTATGTCTTTGAAAATTATTTATTATTTAGGAGGTTACCATGTCGGACTTTAAAACTACACTTCATCCGGAGCGCTCTACAAAGAGAAAGACGTTCTGGTTTATTGCTTTATTTTTATTAATCGCTGCTGCTGGATTACTTTATGTTAAATGGTTACCTTATTATCAAAAGGGAATCGTAGCTGCTGATACACACTCTATTGGCTCTTCTATATTAGGAGACCTTTCAAATATAACTTTTTCCTGGGAATCAGCTTGGGATTATGCAAAAGTTTATTTCTTATCTGTTTGGAAGGCAGCTGTACTTGGTATACTGCTTGGTTCTTTAATACAAGTATTATTACCAACTCAATGGCTTCTTAAAATGCTAGGGAAAACAACATTTGGTAGTACTGCCATTGCCGGACTTGCTGCTATACCTGGCATGATGTGTACTTGTTGTGCTGCACCTTTAGTCGTAGGTCTTCGTAAAAAAAATGTCTCAGTTGGAGCAGCTTTAGCCTTTTGGATTGGGAATCCTATCATTAATCCTGCGACGCTTGTCTTTATGACATTTGTTTTATCATGGAAATTCACATTGATTCGTTTAGTATTTGGCCTTATTTTAACTTTTGGTGTAAGTTACTTAGCCAATCGTTTTGTTAAAAATGATACTTCTTTTGACATTGATCAAATAATAAAAGACGAAGAATCTACTGGTAATTTTTTATCTAGATGGTTAAAAACTATAGGAAGTATGCTTCTTTATATAGTTCCTACTTACATTTTATCTGTTTTACTTTTAGGTGCAGCCCGTGTTTGGCTATTCCCTCAATTAGGTGAAACAACTGCAACCGGTCTAGTGGGAATTATTATTTTTGCGATAGTTGGTATGCTTTTCGTTATTCCTACTGCTGCTGAGATTCCAATTATCCAAACATTTATGTCATTAGGTCTTGGTGGCGGCCCTGCAGCAGCACTGTTAATTACATTACCTGCAATCAGTCTTCCATCATTATTGTTAGTGGCAAAATCATTCCCTAAGAAAGTGCTATTTTTCGTAATTTCTTCGGTTGTGTTACTCGGAATCGTTAGTGGACTTGTTGGAATGCTATTCTTATAGTTTTCATACAAGTATATAGATCGAGTATTATTACAATGTGTGTGCACCCGGTGCAAACATTTATCATTAATATTTCTAAAAAACCTATCTTGCATACAAAATGCAAGATAGGTTTTTTTATAAAGATGGTTGTATATATTTCTCCAATAGCTCTTCTTCCACTGGTCCTACTATTTCTTGCTCTATTTCGCCGTTTCGATTCAAGATAATGGTCATCGGAATGGAAAAAGCTCCATACATCGTACTAATATCACCTGATGCGTCTAGCAAAATAGGGAAGGTTAAATCATATTGATCGACGAATTTTTTTACAGCTACTTCGCTATCCTTACTTGTGACATTGATCGCTAAAATCTCCACATCCGTTTGATATTTTTCATAGAAAGACTGTAAATGAGGCATTTCAATGTTACATGGTTCACACCAAGATGCCCAAAAGTTTAAAATAACAACTTTTCCTTGTACAGATGAAAGTGACATTTCTTTGCCTGTAAGGGTTGGTAAAGAGAAATCTGTCGCTTGCATTGTACGAATAGGCTCGCGATCCTTTGATTCCTGAAACGTATCCATTAATTCGAAACCTACAAAAATCACAACAACCACGACCAATATTCCAGTTAACCACTTCTTCATAAGCTAAGCTCTTGTTTCGTCATTTGAAGCCATAACTGTTCAAGTGTTGTACAATTTCCTTCTTGTAACAATTGTTTGATTCCACCCGTAGCTAAAATGCGTCCGTGATGAATCAAAATCACTTGATCGGCGATTTCTTCAGCAAAGCTCAAAAGGTGAGTAGAGAATAGTACAATTTGATTATTCGCACGTTCTTCTTCTAACATCCTCTTTAAATTAGCAATCCAATAAGGGTCGAGGCCATTTGTTGGTTCATCTAAAATATAAAGCGTACTATCTCCCATCAAGCTTTGCGCTAAATTTAAACGCTGGCGCATGCCTTTAGAAAATTGACCTACCTTTAATTTTTTCGCTTCCAGTAAACCCACTTTTTCTAATAAATCACTTTGTCTTATAGGAGATTCTTTTTTCAAACCCCCAAGAAATCGAATAATTTCCTCCGCTGTTAACGTATCAGGAAAATCAATATCATCTGGCATATAGCGTACATCCTGAGTTTCTCGTATGATTTGACCACTATCTGGTTTTAATAAGTTCGTTAAAATATTAATAATCGTACTTTTCCCTGCACCATTTGAACCGACTAATGCTGTAATATGTCCTGGTTTTAAGTCAAAGCTTACATCAAAGATGCCACGACCCGCTTTAAATGATTTTGTTACATTTTGAAGTTGTACTGTCATACGCGTTTACCTCTTATCTTTAACATCACTGTTGCACTCACTAATGAAAAGGCTATCCATAAACCTGAAATAATGATAAAGAACAAAAAGCCTAGTGGCGATGCGTAGAATTTCGACACACCATAAAAGGCTGGACCTAAAACAGCCGTTTGTTCAGAAAAAAAAAAATAACCATAGCGAATCCATTCAAGTGGATTGATATGAATCGATAAAATGACAATCTTTTGTAAAAAATTTTCTGACGTCATTGTACCGATAGCCATGACCATATAAGACCACAGCAAGCTTACAACAGACCAAACTCCTAAACCTATTGCAAGTGCATGTAATCGGCTTTTTGCTATGCTCCCAACAAGTACACTTACGGCATTAAATATAAATAATATTAGCAGGGTAATGCCTATTGCAAATAACGGCAATTTTATACCACCAAAGAAGCTACCGACTAAAAAGGCAACAGCAAAAACAAATAGGATAATTCCTGCAAAGACAAGACATAATGCCATATATTTCGTAACGACATAGCTTCCCATTTTAAGTGGATAAGTTCTTAACAAGCCGAGCCAGCCGGATTCTTTATCACTAGCAATATTCATACTACCAATGGTTAGCATAAATAACGGTAGTAAAAATAATAATATATTTAATAATGATGCTGTTTGACGTGTAAAGCCGTTTGTATCTGGAAGTGCTAAATGTTGAATCATTAAAATCGCTGTAAATATAATTGCAAAAAGAACCGTTACAATTTGTATCCAGCGACTACGTAATAGCTGCTTACATTCGAGTAAGATCATTTGGGTACTCATTCGTGTTCATGAACTCCCCAATTAAAAGTTAATAATTTATCATACGGTATAATTTCACCTGGTTGTTCTTTCGTATATTGCTCTGCTTCCTCTGTCGATGCGAAAGCAAGTACGCCGTAATTCATCGGTGTCCAATAATCTTTAGAATAAACATAGCTTGCATCTTTAATATTCAGCCATTTTGTAGAAGACGTATCTCGAATATACGCAGCCCCAATTTCTTCTTCTCCATTTTGTTTGATATAGTCCATTAAACAGCCTAAGTCGTCAAAAACGACAATATCACTATTTTTTAATACAGCTTGTGCTGCAAAATCAACGCTTGTTACACTCATATTACAGATGTAGCATACATCCGTTTCTGGATTAATTGCTCGGGGTTCATAGGTTTTGTCGCCGCACGCCCCTAATAGACAAATAATGAAGAGGAGGCCGCTCCATTTTAATGATTTCATATTAATTTTCTCCTTACTATAATCATGACAAGCAGTACAACGATACTACCGATGAACTGCCATCCATTCATTGAAAAGTTAGTGTTCATAGTTTTTTTCATCACAATAGGCTGATCATCAATGATAACAAGCGAATTACTATCTATAACTTCTGTATCCATCATATTTAACGTTACAACGCTTGGAGATTCAATAAAGTATTGATAAACAGGCTTTCGCACCATCCATTGGCCAAAGGAATTCGTTGCAATATAGTGGGTATCACCTATACCGTCGCCATCATAATCCTTGCCTGTATAGTCATCATAGTAATTATGGTGTAGCGTAACACCTTCATTATCCGTTCTTACCGATAAGATGTTGCCGTAAAACTCATTATCTTGAATACTTAATGTACCGGAACGTTTTGCTTGTATCACTGTGCCATTTGCTGAAAAAGAATTATTTTTAATCACCATTTTACGTGTGTTTTCAATAGACATCGCAACTGTATTTTCATTTAACGCATTGTTACTGAAATCTACTTTTTCTACGTCATACGTGTATACACCTAAACTATTAAGTGAGTTATTTTTTTCAACCATATTATTCATAATCGAAACATGATTCGCAACCATAATCATAAATCCTGTCATATTGGCTTTTACATCATTATGCTCTAATGTCACATTGTCGCTGTACATCATATGAACAGCATAGCGGCCATCTGTAATTCGATTCTCCGTAAGCGAAATATTATCCACGTGCTCTATATAAAAACCGTCCATTACACTAGAAATATCACACCCTGTTGCTTGAAAATTAGCAGAATTAAAAATGGCAATAGCGTGTCCTTTTGTTGAAAAATGGCCATCCTGCCCGGAAATCGCTATATTGTCAAACGTTATATCCGTACCGTTAGAGATTTGAATACCAGCAGTCCCTTGTTCAATCTTAATGTTTTTTAATGTGAGTTTATTAATATCCGTTGCAACAATGCCTACATCTTCTGCCTGTAACACTACGTTTTCAATGACCACATTTTCAGTATTCGTGATTGTTAATGCTGTTTTTAAAGAAGCAATACGCGTTCCTTCAACCCCTTTAATGGTGATGGGCTTTGAAATGGAAATAGAACCTCGGTAGGAACGTTTCTCTAAAACAAGCGTGCCCCCAGGTTCTGTCGCATCGATTAGTTTCTGTAAAGCACTTTTCTCACCAGTTTTGATGTGGGGTTTTTGTGAAGGGATTGGTGCCTCCTCATGATGATTATGTGCAAATGCTTGAAAAGGCAACGCGAATAAGGCTATGCACAAAAATAAGGGCCATACATACCATATGTGTTTGATTTTCATATCTTATTCATGACTATCCTCTGATGAGTTGTCTTCTCCCATATTCATGTCCATATCGGATTCAGAATGATTTTCTTCGCTTGAGTGGTTATGACTTTTTTCATGCTTTTTCTTATGGCGTTCGATGCCTTCTTTTCGAACTTGGTCTAATGGGGTAATGGTAGCCACTTTATGTTCAGCAATGTATGCATCCGCACCATCCTGATATTTAAAGAAAATATAACCCCAGTTCATAGGCGATTTTAAATCCGTTTTTACAACAATGGCATCTTCTACATTGAACCAATTTAATGTGTTATAATCGCGAACAAATTTCTCGTTTTGAATATTATGGACATACTCATCATTCAATAAACAACCGATGTCGTCGTAAAATACAACGGATCCATCTGCTTTAACAGCTTGTGCAGCAAATACTCCAAGTTCATGATCTTTTGTATACACTTTCATATTACACATAGAGCATTCGGTTTCCTCAGTTGGTTCTTGCAGCCGCGCATCTACTACCCAGACTTTTTCTGCAGTTTTTGAAGCTTTCTCTTGTTGGTCGGCTACATGTTGTTCAGCTTCTTGCTTATCTGTTTCGGTAACTTTTTCATTACCACAGGCATATAAAGCTAAAGCGAGAGGTACTGCAAATAATACTTTTTTCATAAGTAATCCTCCATATTTGATGAGTTTATGAGTATATTACTTCTTGAATGTGAAATAAATATGAAGTAAGTATGATAATTTATTGACGTTGGAATTTAATTTAATAAGGTCAATCATTAGCTTATAGAATTGGTTTATCCAATTCTTTTTCATTTATTCAAATAGTCGTTGGGTATAAGGGAATAAATTCGATTCTACATCTTTTGCCTAAACACCTCCAACCAATTATAATAAAGCGATATTCGAATTTTGAAGGAGTTTTTTGATGAATACACGCTATAAAATTACACGTCTTGATAAAGAGGGAAATCCAACGTTAAGCTTAGAGGAATGCCAAAACTTCTTTAAAGCAAAATCAGATTTCGAGTACAATGATTCATTTGGTTCGAGCAAGGACGGTGTGCATATGAAGATTAAAGGTCACTTTTTCATGTGGCAAGTGGAAAATGTACAAATTCCATTTCGTTTTTTCGAGGGTGAAATCTATGTTGCCATTTCACATCCAGCTATTTTAGATAAAACAATGGAAATTGCTCGCGGTTTAGAAGCGAATTATGTTGAAGGATAAAATAAAAAGTAATAGAGGTTCTCTCACCATTCTAATGCTGGGAAGCCTCATTTTTTGTAAATAAACATTCATGCAAAGTAGAAAAGTCGTGCATCTCGTTGAAAGACGAGGTACACGACTTTTTTTAGCTTTAAGTTGTGAAAGTTGAAATTAGATGAATTCTAGTGAAAAGTCGGAATTGTTTTTACACCTAGTGCAGGTATTAAAATGGAACCATAAATATAGGTTTTGCATGTTTTTTATGCATTATTGTCGATAACGTTCTATAGTATTAAAGTTGTGGTATCATTTGGAATTGTATGGTTATTAATGATTAAGGATATTACATTATTTTATAAGAAAGATTATATTTGGATGGACATATTTTGTCTATGTTAATTTGTATAATTTACCTTAGTAAAGTAAAGGCTTAGAAATTCTATTTGCAGGGATTGGGGGTTCACTTGGCAATCTTCAAACATTGCTTACTTCGGGGCAGGAAAATTCAGCGAAGCAAATGATGGCGCTAGAGGAAAAAGTAGATGAAGGCAATAAAGTTATCGAGAGTGTTTCGATTTTAGCGATTAAAGAAATTCAAGCAATCGTTCAATTTACTGAAGAACTAATTTCTATCCAAAATATGATGCCAAATGAGTTATCTGCTTTACAAGATGCTATTACACAAAACCAGCAAGACCTGGTAAATCATACGCGTAATATTGAAGATTATATGAATGATTTGAAAAATGTAACAGAATCACATTATGAGCAATCGGTGACAACACATGAAAGCGTTGTTGAAAAAATTAGAGAAGAATTTGATAAAGTTTCTACAATGGTAAATCAGGAAACGTCATTGTTAGTGCAACAAGCTTCAACATCAAATGAACATGCTCAAAAGCAATTAAATAACGCAACGGATTTATTGACGAATAGTAAAAACTTAAATTCAGAGCTTGAAAAAATGAATAAGCTAAATAATGATACTGTAAATAATCAATTAAAAGAATTACGTGATATTAGTTCCGCGTTATTACAAGGAATCGCACAGCTGACAAATTCTCAAAGTGTAGAACGAAAACAACTATTAGCCATTCAAAAGAACCTCATTAACAAATACGCTAAGTAATAGCGATACAAATGGAAACGCAAAAGCTAAAATCAGCTTTTGCGTTTATTTGTATTCAAATTGCTCAAGATGAATCATTTGTGCATTGCGAGCGAAGTATTACCAGCCTCTGCGTTTTGAACAGCCACAACCAGATCCATGTCTGCTTCCACTTACGTTTGGTCTAAAGGGTGTTTCACACATTGTATTCGTTTCGTAGCATTCATTTACTACGGACTGAGTATGTGGAAAATAATGCTGATTATTAATATGCTGTTGATTAACTGTAGTTAAATGCGATGGATGGTAGTGTGGTACGACTGTGTTTGTAACATTTCTTTGAACAAATTGTTGCGTTGGTGATACTTGGGGCTGCCCGAATTGAGTAGGGGCTGTTTGCATTGGGAGTTCCTGGGCAAAGTTCATAGGATTTTGACCGCGGTTCCCATCAAATGAGTTAAACCAATTTCTATTAACCATTTGCGTCCTCCGTTCTTAGTAGTAGTGTTTCTATTCTAACTTATGTAAGGGAACCTAGAAGAACTATTTACATGCCTAATATTGCACAACATAATCTGATGAATTACACCATATTTTTATCGTAGATGATTTTTCTAATAGACGTTTATCCAGGGTATAAATTTTATATGACCCAAACTGGAAGTGAAATGAATATAATTTCCAAAAATTTGTTGACAACCAAAATGTATTAAGTGCATAATACACTAAACGGTGTATGAAGTGCTTAATACATTTTTTTATGCATAGTGTATTAAGTGATTAATACGCGAATTATTTTTTGCATATTGTGTACTAACTCATTAATACAGGAAAGGAGTTGAAAAAGAGTGGATGTAAAATTTAATAACCGTGATCCTGTCTATGTGCAGGTCATTCGTCATTTTAAGGAACAAATTGCGAAAGGTTTTTTTGCGCCGGGACATGTAATCCCATCAAGACGAGAGCTGGCAAATCAGCTCAAAATCAACCCGAATACGGTACAACGTGCTTATAAGGAAATGGAGGAGCAGCAATTGATTTATACAGAGGGAAATATGCCGAGTTGTATTACGAAAGATGAAGCGGTCTTAAAAAGTGTACGCGAAGAATTAATTAGTGAAGCAGTGCAAGTTTTTATAAGCTCGATCAAATCAATTAATGCGCCATTACCAGAAGTAATCGAGCTCGTGCAAAAAAAGTATGAGGAGGATGAGCGACGTGATTGAAGTGAAAAATGTCTTTAAAAAATACAAAAGAAAACAAGTGTTAAAAGATATGAGCTTCACCGCTGAAAAAGGGCAAATTACGTGTTTAATCGGGATTAATGGTGCAGGGAAAACGACCATTATGAAGTCGATTATGGCACTGACGCCGATTGATAGTGGTGAGATTTTAATAGACGGCCAAAAAATAAACAAAGATGCTTACGATAAAATTACGTACATTCCAGATCGTTTAACGATGTTACCAAGCTATACGATCGCTGAAGCATTTGAATTTATGGATGACTTTTATAAAACGTGGAATGAACAACGTGCAACTGAGCTTCTTAAATTTTTTAAGCTTGCGCCGAATGAAAAAATTTCGAGCCTGTCAAAAGGAAATGCAGCAAAGGTCAACCTACTGCTTGGTTTAGCACTTGATGTGGACTACATTCTGATGGATGAACCATTTTCTGGCATCGACATGTTCTCACGTGAGCAAATTGCTGAAGTCTTTACAAGTCATTTAATCGAAAATCGTGGCGTGATTATTACAACACACGAAATCAACGATATTGAGCATTTAATCGATAAGGCTGTTCTTATTGGAAATGGTACGGTTTTACAGGAAATGGATGTGGAACATGTACGTGAAGTGGAAGGAAAATCAGTCGTTGATGTCATGAGGGAGGTGTATATAGGGTGAATAATTATTTGAAACTTGTCAATTTTGAGGTTAGGCGCTTTTTGAAAATTTTTGTTTTTCTTATTTCTGCTGTCGTAATAACGCAAATTATAGGGGTCATCATTTCTTCAAACGCCTTTTTGGATAATATGAAAATATTGATGCGACAACAAAAGCTTACAGAAAGTGAATATATACATCAATACAGTGGATATTCATTACACAATTTTCTAAATACAGGATTCTTCCAAATTTCGGTAATATTTGCTGCAACCGTGTTAGTCATTTACGTATTTTTCATTTGGTACCGTGATTGGTTTGGGAAGTCATCCTTTATCTACCGTTTATTAATGCTACCAACTGAACGACGTAATGTATACTTCGCAAAGCTGACGGCCATTTTACTCTTTGTCCTTTGTTTAGTTGGTGTGCAGGTTGTGTTACTTGAAGTTGCGCAACAAATTATTCAGTGGATTGTACCCGAGCAACTACGAGTCAATCATGACGTAATAGCTATTTATTCTTATGAAATTTTAACATGGTTGTATCCAAAAACTCCTTTACAATTTGTACTCATCTACGGGCTAGGGATTACAATTGTAGCAGTTGTTTTCACAGCCATTTTATTTGAACGAAGCTACCATTTAAAAGGCATTTTCCTTGCAGCGTTCTATATCGCCGTTTCAGTTGCGGTTATAATCACTCCGTTTATTATTGAAAGCAATATTAATTATTTTTACGAAAAGGAAATCATCATGATGACAATTGTATGCAGTTTTTTAACGTTTGCCGCAGCCATTTTCATGGCCGACCACTTATTAAAACGGAAAATTAACGTATAGAGGAGGGAAAATTGATGAAAAAATATTGGCAATTACTAGTAATGGGGCTCGTTATCGTCGCTACAATAAGCGTCCACTATATACAAGTGGCAAACGCTACAAAGTTAGAGTCTGACTTTTCTTTTGAAAAAATTTCTGGCGATGAAAAATACCTGGATCCGCTTGTAATCGAGGCAAATTACTATAATAACTATGACTATAGTACAGTTCTTTTCTCAAAGGATAAGACTACTAAAGTAGAACGTTCATTTTACCAGCAAGTACCTTTTAAATTCCAAAAGCTAGTTGATAATCATAAAAGTTTCATGCGCGGGAAAGCATATAATGTAAATAATTTCTATGAAGATGAAGCACAACTCATTTATGTTAAGGAGCCAGATCAAATTTTGAGTTTAGGAAAAGATGACAAAATTACTTATATCATCGATGTTTTGAACAAAAAAGATAATACGTCTGATGAGTTTCCTGTCCAACTTGAGCTAAATAAGAATTTTGACTGGAATTCAATTAACAATGTCGCTGTTGTTAATAATGAGTTAAAGCTGATAACAACCAATGTGCAACATAACGGGATTCAGGAAATGCATCTTGTTCAGATTGATTTGAATAAACAGCAACTTCTAAGTGATACCATTTTAAATAGCACGAGCGATGATGAAATTACTAGGAAGAGTATTGGATTTTATAATGACTATTATAATTTAGCTCAAGAAAAGTATGCCGTTTATACAATTAATACGTATGATACTAAGGTAGAGGAACACAAATACATTTCTCAGCAGCACAACGTATTAAATATCGAAACAAATGAATTGATGCCAATTGACTTACCTACAGGCATTGTTGGTAATATCCAAAGTGGCATTGTAGACAATGGCTATTTTGTCATTTCGAATATAGAAGATACAGATATGGTACTTTACCGATATAATATCGCGCAGCAACAATGGCTTGAACCAGTTTCTTTACCTATGCCATTCAAAACATTAGAAAAAACTTTAAATTTTGCTCAAGCAATGAATGGTAAATTGTATACTATGAACGAAGTCGAAAAGGGTTATTTACTACAAATTATAGCTATTGAAGAAGGGAAATTAGTATATAGCGGGCTTATTCCAAAAAATGCAGATACCCAAAATTACCATATTTCCGTAAATTCTATCTATGAAAAGAGTGAATGATAGCTAACAATCAGCTAAAAGGATTTGAAAATGGAGAATTTTATTTTGTCCGTTATTACTTTAGTTAGCTTACTATTAATGTTAACGATTTTGGTACATGGAAAATATTATATCCATAATTTTCTTACTATTTTAGTGATAGTGACTGTGGGTTTATATGGTTTGATATTTTTCAATACCCAAAAAGACAAATAACGGAGTGCCTTAAATAAATCGACCATTCAGTAGTTTGGTTGATAGCAACTCTACGCTCCGTTTGATGGCTTGTTTTATCAATATATTTAATTGTGAAAGCTAAAACTTTAGGAATAGAGTTTTAGCTTTTTATATTTAATAGATTTCGACGGCCTTCTCTATTTGATGCATAGTATTTCAATTTTCTGTATAATTACAGTGTACGACTAGAATATGTTGCTATATTAAATGAACAGAGAGAGAAAAGGTGATAGGATGACCATTCTTCTAGTAGACGATAACAGAGTGAATCTCTTCGTTATTGAAAAAATCTTGAAAAGTGATGGTTATGATGATTTTGTCTCGTTACAATCTGCAAAAGCACTATTTGAATATTTGGATCCGTCTAACGCGCCTAAATGCTATGAAGTGGATGTCATTTTACTAGATGTCATGATGCCAGAGATGGATGGGATTGAAGCGTGTCGTATTTTAAAACAAAATCCACAATTAAGAGATATTCAAGTTATTTTTGTAACGGCGTTAGAAGATAAAGCAAAATTGTCTGAAGCTTTAGATGTCGGGGGCATTGATTACATAACAAAACCTATTAATAAAGTAGAATTATTAGCTCGTTTGCGGGTTGCACAGCGATTAAAAGCGGAACTCGATTGGCATACCAATCATGAGAAAAAGATACAACTTGAGATGAATTTAGCAGCACGCGTACAACAAAGCTTATTAAGTCCTATTGTACAGCAACCGAATATTACTATTTCGGCTTCCTATTTACCGTCTTCTAATTTAGCGGGAGATTTATACTTTTGGGATAAGTTAGATGAGCATCGTTATGCGGTCATGTTATTAGATATGATGGGGCATGGTGTATCGGCATCGTTAGTGTGCATGTATATTTCCTCTGTTTTGCGAGGGGCGATTAAGAAACTAACGGACCCTGCGTTAGTCATGGCAGAACTCAATCGTTATATGAACTTACTACAAAATGAACAAGAAAACTTACTGTATTACTTTACGGGTGTTTACTTTATTATTGATACGCAACAAAAAACATTAGAATATGTTAATGCAGGCCATCCAACGGGGTATGCGCTTGTTGATGAGCATCAAACCGTGCCCATTACACAAACGAGTTATGCGATAGGGTTTGTTGAGGATATTAAAATTGAGAAAAAGATTATTCATTATGATTCTTCAATCCAAATTGTCTTGTTTACAGATGGTGTATTAGAAGCGATGGGGCCATGTGAGTTTACAGCAGAGAAAGAGCTTTGTGCGATTGCGAGTAAAACGTGGGCAAATGATCTACCACCAATCGACTTTTTAGTAAAGCAGGACTTACAACAAGATCAGCCAGATGATATGTGCGTAGTATTACTCCAAGCGCGGAGTTAACAATGCGGCTCTACCTATACAAAAAAATCATTTTTCTCGAGTGAGGAAAATGATTTTTTTGTTGTTAAGGAAATTATAGATTTCCGCATTGTGGATACCTATTACAAAAGTTTCATCTACGTCTAGGCTAAAGCGCCAGTCCCTCGAGCTTTTCGATCCCGCCGTCGAAAGTGGTGAATCATTTACTTTCTAGTCGTGCTCGTAAACCGCTTGTCGGGGCTTAGAGGGCGCTTTAGCGCTTTTGTTCTTGTGCCTGTCTCTATAGTTTCTTTTGATAAATTCGTTCGGTTGCGTTGACGATATGGTACTTCGATGCTAACGGTGAAAATTGTAATGTTTCCTTATCACCTAAACCTAAAAAACCATGCTGCGCCAAGCTATCATAAAATAAGTGATGGACATTATGTTGAAGTTCAGGTGTGAAATAAATAAGCACATTGCGGCAAATAATAATATCAAACTCTTGAAACGATTGATCGGTCGCTAAATTATGTTGCGCAAATATAATATTTTCACGTAAATAAGAATGGAAGGAAGCATAGCAATCATCGGTTTTATAATATTGCGAAAAGCTTTCTGTGCCGCCAGCTAAAATATAATTTTTCGTATAGGCTTGCATTTTATGAAGCGGAAAAGCTCCTTGTTGTGCCTTTTTTAGTACGTTTTCATTCATATCAGTTGCATACATCACCGTTTTTTCAAGTAGACCTTCTTCTTGTAATAAGATTGCCATCGAGTATACTTCTTCCCCCGTAGCACAGCCCGCATGCCATACTCGTAATTTATCTAGTTGCTGGAACTGAGGCACGACCTGTTGACGGAATACTTTAAAGAAAGAAGGATCTCGAAACATCTCGGTCACATTGATGGAAAAGTCATTGAGAAGCATGTTTAATAGCTGTTCATCATAAATAATTCCTTCTGTTAAGCGAGAAATGGTCGGGAAATTATTAATACGCATTCGATGTTCAACCCGTCGTAAGATCGATTGTTGATTATACTTACGGAAATCGAAGCCTGATAATGTAAACACTGCCTCTAGTAGTAAACGTATTTCTAATTGTTTTTTATCCATTCAGTAAATGTTCCCCACTTGTCAGCCATACCGTTAATACGGAAAATAATTGTTCTAAATTTAATGGCTTACTAATATAATCGGATGCACCGGCTTTAAAGGCGCGGTCGCGATCTTGCTTCATCGCCTTTGCTGTGAGCGCAATAATCGGCAATTCGGTTAATTGTAAATCCTCTCGAATACGCTCCATCGTTTCATAACCATCCATTTCAGGCATCATTATGTCCATTAAAACCGCGTCTATGTGTGGGGTAGTTTGTAAAATATTTAAGCATTCTATACCATTAGTAGCTTCTATTATATGAACACCTTTTTGTTCGAGCGCTTGTCGTAAAGCATAAATATTTCGATAATCATCATCGACTATTAAAATATGTTTGTCCTTAAATACCGTTTTATTTTCATCTACTGGAACGAAGGTAGATGAATCAGTAATGGCTACTTCCTGTTCGGTAAGCGTCAATTGCTGTACATTTCCTTCTGGTAAGCTTGGTAAATAGATTGTAAACGTACTACCATGATCTTCGCTACTTGATAAAGTAATCCAACCACCTAACAGTTTTGTCACTTCTCGGCAAATGGATAACCCTAAGCCTGTCCCACCATATTTGCGAACTGTGGCCCCATCCGCTTGTTGGAATGACTCGAAAACAATCGATTGTTTCTCTGTTGGAATACCAATTCCGGTATCAGTCACACTAATAGCTAGCCATGTATCACTAAATTGTTGCATAGAAGGGGTTACTTCTGGTTGTGCGACCTTCACATTTACTGAACCTTTTTCAGTAAACTTCAAAGCATTTGATAGTAAATTATTTAAAATTTGTTGGAAGCGTTTCACATCGGTATGGAAAATTGCAGCCGTATCCTCTGTGACCTCGACAGTTAATTGGAGATCTTTTTTCTGAGCAATTGGTAAAAATAGATTATGGATATGTTGTGGAATTTCAAAAACATCCATTTCGCTAAACCATAAATCCATTTTTCCGGCTTCTACTTTTGATAAATCTAAAATATCGTTAATGAGATTTAGTAAATCCTCACCTGAATCATGAATGACTCTCGCATATTCAAGTTCATCTTCAGCTAAATGCTGTTCAAGATTTTCAGCGAGCATCTCAGATAAAATTAAAATACTGTTGAGTGGTGTTCGTAATTCATGTGACATATTTGCTAAAAACTCGGATTTATAATTAGAGCTTTGGCGTAGTTGTTCGGCGCTTTGTTGAAGCTCAATTTGTGTTTTTTCAAGCGCAAGAGATTTTTGCTCGGCATCACGTGTACGATCTTCTAATCTTTCATTAATCGTTGTTAGTTCCTCTGTCTGCATTTTCAATTCTTCAGACTGTGTTTGAAGCTCTTCTGATTGGACTTGTAATTCTTCAGTCATCGCTTGTGATTCATTTAAAAGACGAATAATTTCCATTCGTCCAATAATGCTATTAATAGTGGTACCTAAATGGACGACAACTTCTTTAAGTAATGCTCGATGTTGTTCGCTATATTGTTTTAAAGAGGCTAGTTCTAAAACCCCGATAACTTCTTTTCCAAATAATATGGGCACAATAATCCCATTAGCTATTGGAATATTCCCTATAGCTGTTTCGAGATAATGAAAGCTATTTTCATTGTTTTCATAAGTTAAAATGCGCTTTTCTTTCACACTTTGACCGATAAATCCTTGACCAGCTGTAATGCTTTGGATCCCGACATTTTCACCTGTTTCGGCAAAAGAAGCAATTTTATTAAACAGTGAGTGATTTCGTATATCTTGAATATAAAATGCCCCGTAGACTGAATGGGTATGCGTTGTTAATGAATTTAGTAAAACCTCACCTAATTCATCCAGCGTATCGACACCTTGATAGGCTGTCACAATTTCGGCCAAACTCGTTTGGAACCATTGGCGCTTTTCCATTGTTGTGAGAAGAGTGTTCGTTGCATTCACTAAGTCTTTTACTTCATCATTCGTTTTGGCGACAATCCGTTTACGTTTTTTGCCTTTTGAATCATTCATTTCAAGGATGGCAGATGTTACTTCATTAATAGAGCCTGTTATTTTACGTGAGATAAGCGTGAACACGATAATCGTCACTATCGCAATTAAAGATAAAATAGCAAAAAGATCGAATGTTAAAGATGTATTTTTATCATTTAGTTCCGTTGTATATTCCTGGATAGCAGCTGTTTCTGAGTTGCGGAACGTTGAAAACTTTTCTTGTAATGAGCTAATCGCTGCACTGCTTTGCTCTCCATCAAACATGGCGAGTATTTGTTCACGATCATTACTTAAAATGGCTTCGTATAAAGGATCTCCATTCGTTTTAAGCCAATCGGTAATACTTGTATGTAAGTTGTCAAGCTGATTTTGACCACTTGATAAATCTTGCACAACATTATCTAATTCATCAAAGGTCGATTCCCATGTTGCTAACTCTTGATAATATTTTTCTAAATAGCGCTTTTCATCGGTAATTAAATAACGATGTAACGAAGATTCCATATTTAGAATTTGACGTTCTACTTTGTTTGATAAGGTACGCATATTGGAATCATATTTTATGATGCTATTTCGTTCTTGTTGAAGACTCGTAATTTGGTTATTGAGGACAATCGCTGCTACAACTAAACAGCAAATTAAAATAATATAACCGCTTGTTATTTTAAAACCGATGCCTAATTTTCGTTGTTTAATCATCTTTCTCCTACCTTTACTAGAAATCTTTCTAGTTAGTATACTATAACTTGGATTGCTTGCACGAATTTGGCATATCAAATGAGGAAAACGAATTTGAAACGCAAGAGCAGTTAATCTGCTTTTGCGTTTTTTGAAATTGAAGATATTAGAGGGGGGGATTAAAATACTTTCTTAGTATCGCGGTCGTCTTTTAAGATTTCAACGGCCTCTCTAAAGCGAAGGGAGTGGACAATTTCTCGTTCTCGCAAAAAGATTAAGCTATCATTTAAATCCTTATCATCTGACATATCTATTATCCATTGATAGGTTGCACGTGCTTTTTCTTCAGCGGCAATATCCTCGTACAAATCGGCAATTGGATCTCCTTTTGCTTGTATATAGGCAGCAGTAAAGGGAACTCCTGCTGCATTATTATAAAATAATGCATGATCGTGATTGACGAAATGTTCACCTAGGCCAGCTTCTTGTAATTGCTGAGGTGTTGCATCTTTTGTCAGTTTGTATATCATGGTCGCAATCATCTCGAGATGGGAAAATTCCTCAGTGGCTATGTCTGTTAATAGCCCCACAACTTTGTCTGGAATGGTGTACCGCTGATTCATATATCTTAATGCTGCAGCTAATTCCCCGTCGGCACCACCGTATTGTTCAGTTAAATACTTGGCTAGCATAGGGTTACACGTACTTACCTTCACTGGATATTGAAGTTTTTTTTCATAATACCACACAATCTGTTCCTCCTAACAAATGTAGGTTTTTAAACTTGCCAGGGCCAGGGTGTGTCAACCCAATTAAACGGATAATTCGAATAACTCCTTCCAAAATTCATTAAGGGGCCGAATTTACTTTCATATAGTAACTTTAAATTCATGCTTTTTTCGGTAGAGTCGTTGAATTGCTTAATGGCTTCAAAATCATTGGGATGCGTGTCTAAGTAAAGGTTTAACTCCACAATAACAAAATCGATTGCTTGAATTTCTTCAAGGAGCTGATAAAAATCTGGGGGCATTACTTTACTCACGATGTTCCACTCCTTTTTGCGGGTTTGGATAGGGACTAAAAAGTTGAGGCCACAATGTACCGTGCATTAATGCTTCTTTAGCAGTTTGAAATTGAGGTAATCCGCTAGGCTGAAACCCTATATAAAGTTGTGGGGGTGTAGCATAGCTTTTGATTTCGATAGGGGGGCAAGGATCATTAGGACTAATGTACGGTCTCCAATATTTGTATTGAGTAAACACAAAATCCTCCTTTCTACTTTGGTGTACATCATTCAAATTTATGTGAGGAGGGTGGGGATTATTTCAAAAACCCCACATATTATTCACAATATTTATTAGTCCACATCGATTTTCCCATACACACCGCCTCCACCAACAGTAATCCCTAATTGGCCTGTTCTTGCTAAGTCGATCGTCGTCGCTAGCTTTTCAGGTAGGACTGCTTTTAGTTCAACAACGGATGCTTTATGCAATATATTCATTTCCGTGCCAAAAGCATGTATTAGCTTATCGATGGTTTTCGGTCCAATACCTGGAATGAAATCGAGAGGTACTTGGTGAATATAGGGCGGTCTTTGTACAACTTGTAATGGTGCATCGGATAATTCACGAATTCTTTTGGCGACCCCTTTAATAAGATGTTCTTTCCCGCAATAAGGACAGCGCGTATGGCCAGCTTCTGTTATTTGTTCGCCACAATTGGCGCAAACCGTTTCATGATATTTGCCAAGCAGTGGATTTAACCCGTAATTTGCTACGATTGTTCGACCTTCTTGTTGATGGAGGACTTTTTTCAATTCTTCAAAATTGGCATCAGCTAGTTTCATTTTTTGATATTCACGTGCAAGTTTGCCGAGAGAATGGGCATCGGAATTCGTAACGAAGGTATAAGGTGCTAATTCACTCATCCCTTTCACCAAATCGGTATCCGAACTTAAACCAAGTTCAATGGCATCGATCATGCTTGGGTCAAAAACTTCACTTAAACTTTTATTAACTCCTCTGCCAAAAAGACTTTTAAACGGTGTAAACACATGGGCAGGGATGAACAAACCGTTTAGTTCATGCACTTTTTGCTGCAGCGTGCGCCCATCACAATATATGCGCTGCGAACTTAAGTGAATGTTCTTTTGAAGGGTACTCATCCAATTCGAGAAGTCTTTCATCTTTTTGATTGTTGGCATATAGCAAAGGACATGAATTGGCCCATGACAGTGTTCATCATAGATTTCGATTTCAGAACCCATTAGGAGTGTTGTGTTCTCGAAACGCACACCGCCTTCCATCAGCTCTTCTGCCTTTCCTTCACGAATGAGCTGCTCAATTTCTTCGATCACTTCAGGGGAATGACAATCGATAATGCCGATTAAATCTAACCCTTTTCTAGAAGTAGCTGTTTCCAATATATTTTTAAGCGTTAAATTTTTACTACCCGTAATTTTCACTGCTCGTCCCTTTTCCGTTCGACCAATATGTATATGTAAATCCGCATAAATTTCTTTTAACATACCGTACACATCCTTAAAAAGTTTTCTTATACAGAGAATACCCTGAATTAGGAGCTTTATTGCAAGGAAAGCGTATTTTTAGAACGCTTATTATTTTCAAAGGTCATGACGCATACTTTCCTGGATATTTTACAAACTATGGTCTGAAGAACACTATTTAATTGCGGAAGGGAAGATGCATAAATGACGAAACCAAAGCATTCAGGAGGACCAACTTGGAAAAAGGATCATCCCAGCACGTTGTTAAGTAACTCCGTTGGAAAGGCTGATAATGCCGTGAAGCAAGTGATGTCCCACCCAGAGGAAATCGCACTGGAGCATGCGTTCAATTCGATCACGCATGCAGAAAATGCACTCGGAAATGCAGAGCAACGTGGAGAACATATGGATACAGTCGAGCAAAACAAGAACCATATCACGAACATGAAGCATCAATTGCAAGATATCCAAGAGATCGTGGAAGATCAATAAGACCAAAACTGCCGCATAGTTTAGATGAATAGCAAATCCCACTATCGTCAAGGTAGTGGGATTTTTACGATTGCTATTTGAACTGTTTTTTGTAAGGACTATAAGTGCGCTTTCTAAAATATCCGTTTATAATAAATGAAAGGTGGTGATACGCATGCTTGAAATAGAAGTCAAAAAGAAAATCGTTGAAAAGCTAACACAACAAGTAAATCCAGACTTTATTATTTTGTTTGGTTCTTTTGCAAAAGGAACGACACATGAAGAGAGTGATGTTGACCTTGCATATTTTACTGACAAGCAGCTATCATCTTATGAACGATTTGAACTAGCTGGTGAACTTGCTCTTTTAATTGGACGAGAAGTGGATTTAGTCGATATTAAGCAAATCGATACCGTTTTCACCATGCAAATTTTTGAGCAAGGCATACCGATTTACATTCGCAATGAAAATGAGTATATACGTCAAAAAATGCGCGCGTATAGTATGTATGCTACATTAAGCGAGCAACGTGCAAAGGTCATTGATGCGATTAAGGAAAGAGGAAGTGTATTCGGATATGAATGATATCATTTTAAATAAAACAACGACGATTGAGCGATGTGTGAAACGAATTCATGAAGTATATGAAGGCAATTCAAAAAATTTAACTGATTTTACAAAGCAGGATAGCATTATTTTAAATATTCAACGTGCATGTGAGGCGAGTATTGATTTGGCTATGCATATTGTGAGCGAGAAAAAACTTGGTGTACCAAAAGCAAGCCGCGAAAGTTTTAAGTTACTTCAAGAAGCAGAGCTAATTGATGCTACTTTAGCAAAAACGTTAATGAATATGGTTGGCTTTCGAAATATCGCCGTCCATGACTATCAATCATTAGAACTGGATATTTTAGAAGCAATTTTAGAGAAACATATTGATGATTTTAAGGTGTTTTCGAAGGCTGTATTACAGTTGGAAATTTAACTTGTATGGATCGGAAGCTATGCAAAATAGGAAGTCGTGTATTTCGTATGAATGACGGAGTATGCGGCTTTTTGTGTTGAGAGATATGGAGTTGGATGAATAATGTTTGCATCTGTTGCGCGGAAATGGGCCCGTGCATGCATCGGATACCGAAAAAAGCATCTAGAAACGACGAGGGCACTAATTGCCGCTAGTGTTTCTAGATGCTTATTAAAAGCGTGCTTATAAAGTGGTCACAGAAAATAGCTGTGTCTACTTTTTAGGGATTGACTACTGATAATTTCAATATAGTCGTTTACCCATGATACCAACCATTTTTGGGGTTAATGGATACTACTGGGTACCACTGGCCAACGCCATTAATTTGTACGTAAAATTCTATGAGGCCAGCACCATTAAAAACATCCGATTCAACAAGTTTGATTTTATCGTTTTTACCGACATAGTCTTTTATAATCTTGTTTAATGTTTTATCTTTTATACCTGGTGCCCAGCTGTACGGATTTTGGAATACTAAATCATGCGTCGCTACCCAACCCGTTAAGCCCTCGTATTTTACTTTTGACCAGCCGTACATTTCATAGCCGGACCAATCTTCCTGATCGTAGCCAATAGGAACACCACCTACGACTTTCACGTTTGAACGAGCTGGAATAACACCAATTGTGTCATAAATTTCACCAGGCGAAGATTTGATGGCAATTGTATCCGTTGTGAATGCTTTATCAAACTCGCCTACACTTACGATGATTGTTTTATCGTCTGCCGTTAAAATAGCCTCTTCTTGTTTTGCATTCCATGTAGTTGTTACGCCAAATGATTCACTAATGAAGCGCAACGGTACTAATGTCGAACCATTATAAACCTGCGCAGGCACGTCAATTGTAACTGTTTTGTTATTAATTTTTGCCGTTTTTGAGCCAACCTTTAACCAAATGGTTGTTTTCCCTTTTTGAGCTGTGATTGTCTTATCCTTTTGATTCCACTGAACTGTCGCGCCTAATTCCTCAAAAATTGATCGTAAGGGTACGATTGTGCGGTTGTTCACTACTTTACCGCCGTCTAACGTAACGGTTGAACTCGCACTTGCAGTTTCCATGCTGATGCCACCTACCATTAAAATGGCTAATAATGCTAGTAAGAATTTTTTCATTTTTTCCTTCCTTTCTTTCCAATAAACAATATGACTATTATACCGTGAAATATGGTTATGGTTACTATTATTAACATAATTTAACCTGTGTGATTTGAGTTTGTTATTATATAGTAACGAATCATGGATATTTACATTGTTACTTTGGTATTATAGTGTTAATAATTGGAATTTTATAGAAGGTGAATATATTGAGTTCAATCGAAATCCTATCATGGCCTTTCAAACAAGAAAGCCTCAACCAAATCAACAACAAAGAGCAATTTTTAAACTATCCTGTCATTTATGTATTAAATGGCAAAAAGGAAGCTTACATAGGAGAGACAGTTTACTTTAAAAACCGTATGAAAGCTCATTTAAAAACGCGCAAAAATGTCGACCATATTAGCTTGATTAAGCATGAAAAGTTCAACCGTTCAGCAACGTTTCACCTAGAGACAAAGCTGATTAACTATTTTCTTGGGGATGAGAGATATACGCTTCAAAACAAAAGTAAAACGGCTAGTGATTTTACCCACAACTACTACAACAAGCCTTACTACGACCAAAAATTATTTATAGAGCTATGGCAAAAGCTTCATGAACAAAACCTTGTCGACAATGAGCTCCATGTCATTGAAAACAAAGATATTTTTAAATTATCGCCATTTAAAGAATTATCGTTAGAGCAATTGGAATTAAAGGATAAAGTACTCGAATTTTGTGAGGATCGAGTAAAGGGACATACAAGTGAATATGGCAACCTTTTAGTCATTGAAGGTGAAGCGGGTGTTGGCAAAAGCGTCGTATTAAGTTCGATATTCAATACGATTCAAGAAAGGGCAGAGGAAGCTTCTTCAAATTTATATGACACAGAAAATTATTTAGTCGTGAATCATGAGGAAATGTTTAAAACGTACAAAGATATTGCGAAACAGGTGAAGCATTTAAAAGGAAAAAACTTTGCAAAGCCTACACCTTTGATTAATACGTTGCAAAAAAGAGAAGATGACCAAAAGGCAGATATCATTTTGGTTGACGAAGCACATTTACTTTTAACAAAGCCAGATACATATAACAACTTCTATGGTAGCAATCATTTAGAGGAACTTCTGAAACTGGCAAAAGTGGTCGTTATTATCTATGACCAAGATCAAGTGTTAAAACTAAAGAGCCTATGGGGTGCAGCAATATTAGAAGGACTAAAAAATCTGAGTCCTTGTACAGAAGTATTTCCATTAACAAAACAATTCCGCATGCATGCAAATGATGATGTGATCAATTGGATTAACGAATTTAAACGAAAAAGATTATTGCCACTGCCGAAAGATGAAAGCTATGAATTTAAAGTGTTTGAATCGATTAAACATATGCATGAAGAAATTAAAGCAAAAAATACAAGACATGGCTTAAGCCGCGTTGTTTCAACGTTTGATTACTTGCATAAAAAAGATGGTGGCACCTATTACGTGAAAGAATCGAACGGGGAATATCAGCTGCCATGGAATACGACGAGTACGAAATATACATGGGCTGAAAAAGCTGAAACAGTTCACGAAGCTGGCTCCATTTATACAATTCAAGGCTTTGACTTAAATTATGTTGGGGTCGTGCTTGGTCCATCTGTTCAATATGATGCTGTGAAAGATGAAATTGTCATCGATACAAGCAAGTATATGGATAAAGGTGCGTATACAGGTATGGAGGGTATTGAAAATGTAAATGAAGCGAAGGAAAAAATCGTCCTTAACTCCATTAATATTTTGATGAAGCGCGGTATTAAGGGGCTATATATTTACGCAAGTGATAAAGCATTACGAAATAAACTTTTGGGATCTCAAGAAGCAGGGGAATAGTGAAGGGGGCAGATCATATGGATAATCAGTATTTCGTAGGTTGGGGTACATTGGCTTTGATAAATGCCGCACTTGCACAAGGGAAGAATCGAACGGGGTTAAATTGGTTTTTACTTACTCTTGTATTAGGTCCATTGGCAACACTAATATTGTTATTTGTTGAAAAGAGATAGTAATTAGAATAATTAACGGGGTGTAAAAATGGCAGAAATCAAATACGAAGTAGTCGAGCATATCGGTGTTCTCTCTGAATCCGCAAAAGGCTGGAAGAAAGAGCTGAACTTAGTGAGCTGGAACGGCAATGCGCCGAAATATGATATTCGTGAATGGGCACCGAATCGTGAAAAGATGGGTAAGGGTGTTACATTGTCAGCAGAAGAAGTGCGCGAGCTAAAGCAATTGTTAAATAGTACGAACTAATGTTGTAAAATTAAATGCTAATGTCAAAACACTCAAAACCTATATCAAAGGCTTTGAGTGTTTTTGTTTTTATAAATTGTAATGAATTGTTTTTGCATGCGGTACATAACTGTTATAGGTCCTCATAGAATACCTCCAATGAGTATGTTTATGGTGATTTTTCACAAGGTAATAGAAGCACTTGCTTATTATTCATTTGAAACGGGTATAGTTTTAAATCATTTCATTAAACAAAGTCACTATATAAAAACAAAAGGAGAAGATGATTATGAACAAGAATCCATTAACCAATTCTAAAACAGGCAAGCAACCAGAAAAGCCGGTCATTCCTAACGTACCGAAAGAGCCAGCAGAACCTATTATTCCAAACGGGCCGACAGAGCCAGTAGAACCGATTATTCCGAAAGAACCGAAAGAGCCACTAAAGCCCGTGACACCGGGAGAGCCGACAGAACCTCCAATGCCAAATATACCGAACGAACCTGTGAAACCAATTATCCCACAAGAGCCAACAGAACCACTACAACCAATAATCCCACAAGAGCCAAAAAATTAGAGAAACCGATGATGCCTGAAACTTCACATCGAAGTCTCAGGCATTTTTAGTCTATTTTCCACTTTTTAAACTTCAACCACGCCCAAAAAAACGGGCAACACTTTTGCTTGATGCTTCAGCTCAAAAATATATACCCATTCCTCAGAATGACTTAGCAAAACTTCGGTATATTTGTGCTGCTTGTAAACACTATGCAAGTGTTTTGGCCATACTTCATACCTCTTATAATGCAGGTTTTGTACTTCGGCTGGGTGGCGAGCAAAATACAGTGCGTATTTATTCCCGTCAACTTGTGTTGCATACAGTTTCACGCGGTTAATGCCGAGCAAATCTTCTTTATCCATCCGATGAATTTCTGCAATATCTTCGTCTGTAAATGGCACATCATACATGCGTTCGGGACGGTCATTTTTCTGCAGATAGCCCTTGATGAGTGCGAGGTAAATCCAGTAGGCACCGAAGTTTTGCTCGTATTTTACCATGTCTATGAACAGGGCATAGATGTTAGTTTCCTGTGATTGCATTCGTTTCACTCCAATTTTGGATATGTCCTGTTTGTAAAGTGGGATTTGATCGATTTGCTTGGACAAATTTGTGTTTTCTTCGTTTTTCTATTGTGCTTTTCAGTGTGGCTTGGTTGAGTGGTTTCAGTGTGTGACAATGGTTTATTTCGAGTGCTTGTGTGTGCGCATAAGAAGTGAGTGTCGTTTGTAAGTGAAGCTGCTGAAGTAAAATCGCTTCATCTACACCTAGTACACAGGCAAGGATTGGTTGAACAATGAGTGTTTTTTCGTTTGCTATTAATTTCATTTTGTCTCCTCCTCGAATTGGGGCTTACTATGTATATAGGCTGTAGCCATTCAAAAAAGGGACATTGGTGAAAAATTTTTTTGCAGATTCAAAAAGTTCTAGTGGCTATCATGTTTTGTTCACTAAGAAAGTTTTAAAAAAACTCCGTGAATGGTCGTAGCATTTTTTAATGCGACTCTATCTTTTTCTTTTAATCTTTAATAATCTAAATCTTTTTGTATGAAGTAAATTTTAACAATGGGAACGTATAGTGAATGAAATGGCAGTGATAAGGTGAAAATTTTTATAGTAAAATATCATTTTAAGAGTCGATTTGAGTAAAATCCTCCGAATAAAATTCTACGCATTGCACAACCTAAATTGATGATATTTTAATCGGAGAAAGAAGGGTTTTTATGGATCAGGAGATGCGCTATGGAAGTGATTTTAAATATATTCCAGCTACTTCTATTCAGAGTGGCGAGGGGATGGAGGTATTACCTGACTTATATATGCATACCATTCAAATTGTAAATTTTGTGCTTTACGGAGAGCCACAAAAAGGCGAATTTGTATTGGTTGATGCGGGGATGCCTCATAGTGCAAATGAAATTATTTCCGTAGCAGAAAAAAGATTTGGCTCTAATTGTAGACCGAAAGCCATTATTTTAACACATGGCCATTTTGATCATGTAGGAGCGATTATTGAATTGATTGAGCATTGGAAAGTCCCTGTTTATGCGCATTCTTTAGAATTGCCGTATTTAACAGGTCGACAAGATTACCCTGAGCCAGATGCAACTGTAAATGGCGGTTTCATTGCTAAAATGTCGCCATTCTTTCCAAATGAGGCGATTAATTTAGGTGCGCATGTAAAACAACTTCCTTTTAATGGAGAGATTCCTTATATGGATGGGTTCCACTGGATTCATACGCCAGGGCACACACCAGGTCATATCTCGTTATTTAGAGATGAAGACGGAGCATTGATTGCCGGGGATGCCTTTGTGACGGTTAAGCAAGAGTCCCTTTATAAGGTGCTAACACAGGAAAAAGAAATTAGTGGGCCACCACGCTATTTTACGACGGACTGGTTAGCTGCTTGGAATTCTGTAAAAAAGCTAAAATCTTTGCAACCGACAGTAGCTATTACAGGACACGGTTTACCGATGAGAGGCGAAGAGTTGACGACCAATCTTCAAAAATTAGTGAATGAATTTGAACAAATTGCATTACCGAATCAGGGAAAGTATTTAAATTGAGTGATGTGTGTAGTCATTCAAACCCCCTAAACCAAAAAAAAACAGTGAAACTCTATAAGAATCAAGAGTTTCACTGATTAAAATTATATTCGAAATCCACAATTATAAATCAAATAGTAGAAGCTTCTTTTGCATGAAGGGTATTTTTCAATGCGTTTTCAAGTGTCGTAGTGAGCTGTTGGCTAATACTTGCTTGTGGGACGAAGCCTTCGAAGCCGTGGAAGCCACCAGGATATAAGTGGAATTCAACGGGTACACCGCTTTGACGTAGCTTTTGAACATACGTAATTGTTTCATCTCTAAATGGGTCTAAGTCACCGATGCATGTGAAAGTAGGCGGTAAGTCTGAGTAATCTTCCGCACGTGCAGGCGCAGCGTAAATTGGTACGTCATCCGCATCTTTAAGGTCGCCTAAATACATATCCCATGCGGCACGATTTCCAATGCCATTCCAAACGCGTTCATCTGTAATTTCCATGTTGGATGGTGTGTTACAACGATCATCAATCATTGGGTAAAGTGGAAATTGTGCTGCAATTTTTGGACCTTTACGATCGCGTGCCAGCAATGTTAAAGCGGCTGTTAGTCCACCACCAGCGCTCGCACCGACAACGACAATTCGTTCTGGATCCACATTTAACTCGTCCGCATGATCGGCAAACCATTTTAACCCTGAATAGCAGTCCTCAATTGGCGCTGGATATGGATACTCAGGTGCCAAACGATAATCTACATTGACGACAACACAATTAAATTGTTCTGCATAGTGCTCACAACCTGAACTGAACATTTCAGCTGTTCCTAAAATATAGCCGCCACCATGTATATAATAGATGCCTGGTAAAACATCTGTTTGAGCTTTAGGTCGATGAATTAAAACACGTACCTCAGGATTTCCCTCAGCCCCAGGTACAAATTTTTCAATCGTTTCGACATTTGGCGATGAGGAAGTACTTAGTTGACTAATTTGTTGTGCAATGCCAGCGCGAATGCCTTCAATTGATTCTTGTGTAATGGGCATTCCAGGCATGACTGCAAAAACTTCTCGTAACTCTGGATGAACTTTTTTCTCCATAACAAATCTACCCCTTTTTGATCGGGAATTTAATAGTGAAGTATTCCCTTCGATTATAATATTGAAAACAAAGGTAAAGTATTCTAAGAAATGTTATGAAAGAGAAAAAAGTTAAAATTTAGGGATAAAAAAGAAATGGCGTAATGTTCATACGCCATTTCTTTTTTGAATAGTAATTAAATTCGACCGTAACCCGTGAAGTGTGATTTCCAATAGCCTTGATGTACATTTGAAATATTCACTTTTGATCCACTGGCATTAATCATTTTACCATTGCCAAGATAGATGCCAATGTGTGAAACCCCTTTTTTCGAAGTATTACTGAAGAAAACTAAATCGCCAGCTTTAGGGGATGATACTTTTTTAGACTTATTATAGAAGCCAGCCGCTGTTGTTCTGCTTACTGATTTACCAGATTGCTTTAACACATAATAGACGAAACCTGAGCAATCGAACCCTGATGGAGTAGAACCGCCGTATCGATAGCGTGTGCCAAGGTATTTTTTCGCATTATTGATTACCTTTGTGCTACTCGTAGTAGAGACAGTTTTAGCTGTAGTTTTTGCAGTTGATCCAATTTGTAATTTTTGACCAATGCGAATGCTCGTTGACTTCATACCATTTGACGTCATGATGGATTTGTAACTTGTACCGTATTTTTGAGCGATTTTAGAAAGGGTATCGCCACTTTTTACGGTATATGTAGCAGCTGATGCTCCTGATACAGTCGTAAATAATAGGGATGTGCCAAGTGCAAAAGCTGCAATTTTTTTCATTAATGAATTCATTATTCGTTAAACCTCTATATCTATATAATATTTTTTTGCTCTAATTAAACCTAACATTAAAATAATATCAAAAAAGTATTTCATTTTCTTTACAGTACTATTAAAATTGAAAGTTTTTTAGGGTTGAATTGTGAATATAAAGTTATTTCACAACATTTGATGAAGTTCATGAAAGTACAATTATATGCAGATTTACATGTCCGTTTAGTTATATGGGGAAACGTCGATTCGATCGGGCCATTAAATCGTACAATAGAAGAAACGCTTGAAACAACAGCGGGGCTTCGTAATCAGGCTGTTGAGGCGACCCCTTGGGGAATAAGCGTGCGCGGAATATCCACTTATTTGTGCCGCCGTATAGGCACAAATAAGTTAGATGGAGCCACGCCCCCAGGAAAGCGTCCCCCGTAGCGTAGCAGAACGGACTTGTTTAAAAGGAATGATGGGCCATTAACCTCATAAAAGGTTCGATAGTTGGATAAAATGAGATTAAATTGAAGGGGATTTGCGTTTTTGCACTATCTTTCAGGTTGATAATATGAAACCGTGGATGTATTTCGGAAATGAAGCTATTATTATACTTGATTTAGAAGAATATAATGTAGAATCTTTTCAAAATAGAAAGCATAGCAACTATGTAAATGAGGGTGGACAATGGAAGATGTGATAATATTTTTTGTTATTTTTTGTTTGGCGTTTATACCTTTTTTATTATTTCTTCGCGGCTTCTTTATTCAGTGGCGATTGCGGAAGGCACTAAAAAGAGGATTGAAGGAAAATCGTCAACACATTGGGAATGTGAAGGGCTATAAGTCGGGAGAGTTCGAGATTTATAAACGTGTGTACAATGATGCGTTGTATCGCACGAAATATTTGAAGTTGTTCAAATCACCTATCAAACTGCAAAAACAGTTGAATAATGAGCTGAATCGGATGGTTCAAAATCCGTTCTCAAAATTTTTCTCGTGGTGTCTTATTCGTGTGAAGGGATTGTGTTCACTCGTTTTGTTACTGGCGAGTTTACTTTTTGGATCGATGGCAATGGATGAGTGGAAGGCGGCTGATTTACAGTTACCGACACTTGATCCAAATATGACGATTGCGATGAAGCAAACCGCAGATGTTAGCTTAGACGGGCTACTTCAGTTTTTTAAAGATAGTCCGGCCAAACTACAGAGCTTCAATTACGAAGCGCTTTCGCAAAAAGCAGATCCGGTTGATCCAGTCTATGCCAACTATGATATGCCGGAAAATATCGCCTCACCGGAAGAGCTTGGACAAGCGATTGTTGCACAATTGACTAATTTTGAGCCGCAATTTAATTTAACTGTTGATACATCAAGTATGCCAATGGTACAGATGCAAGAGCGTGCCTTTGAATGGATGGAGCAAGAGGAGCCGTATATTTCAAGAATGCGCCAGAAAATAAGCTATAAATATTATGATTATGGAACGGTAAACGATGTGCAGTATACAGTAAGCTATGATTTGGCGCCAGAAAAGCATGCACTCATGTTAGGGAAGGTAAAGCAAATTGTAGCGAATATGCCAACTGGTTTAGCCGACGTAGAAAAAGTAAAGTATGTGAATGATTATTTAGTATCGCAAACCGTGTATAACTTAAATAGCGCTGACAATCCGTATACACCATACTCGATTTTGATAAATGGGGAAGGGGTTTGCCAAGGCTATGCACTCGCTGCCTATTTACTGCTAAAAGAGATGGATTTTGAGGTGAGATTTGTGACGGGTGATGCAATTCCTGTTGGGGGGCATGCATGGAATTTAGTTAAAGTAGACGGTGAGTGGTATCACTTAGATACGACGTGGAATGACCCAATACCTGATCAAGGGAAAAACATTCGCTACGATTATTTCTTGCTTGCTGATGCGACGATCAGTCAAGACCATGTGTGGGACACATCCCTTTATCCAGCAACGAGCACGACGGATTATTATTAAATTAGTAACTACCTGTCTTTTTGATTCTGACAACGTCAAAAAGATATTGACAATTATTTGTACAAGATATATAGTTCATATTGGCAATGATAATCATTATCAATAAAAATAAGGAGTGAAATTTTAAATGATTTCAAAAAGACATTTTTCATTAGTAACAATGTTACTAATTTCGATTCTGTCTCTTGCACTTGTTGGCTGCTCAGATAAAGATTCTAGTACAGACAAAGAAGCTACAGGATCTAAAACTACAGATACAGAAGCAACTGCAACTGAATATCCAATCACAATCAAACACGCATTAGGTGAAACAGTTATTGAAGAAAAACCAGAACGCGTTGCAACTATTTCATGGGCAAACCATGACGTAGCCTTAGCACTTGGTGTTGTACCAGTTGGTTTCTCTGCAGCAAACTACGGAGTTCAAGATGATAGCGGTATGCTTCCTTGGACTGAGGAAAAATTAAAAGAGCTTGGTGAAGAAAATCCCAACATCTACCAAGATACAGATGGTTTAGACTTTGAAGCAATTGCAGATTCAAATCCAGATGTAATTCTTGCTGCTTATTCAGGTATTACTCAAGAAGAGTACGATACATTAAGCGAAATTGCTCCAGTTATTCCATACCAAAAAACTCCTTGGGTAGCTTCATGGCGCGATCAAATTACTTATAACTCAATGGCAATGGGTATGGCAGAAGAAGGTAAACAACTGATTGCCGATACAGAAAAATTAATTGCTGATAAAGCAAATGAACACCCTGAAGTTAAAGGCTTAAAAGCGGCGTTCGCAATGTTCAATGCGACAGACTTATCTAAGTTCTACGTTTATACACCAGCAGATCCACGTGGTGAACTTCTTAAAGAATTAGGCATGGAATATCCTGAAGGCGTTAAAGCACAAGTTGCTGATCAAGAAAGCTTCTACATCGAATTAAGTGCAGAAAATGCAGATGCTTTAAATGATACGGACATCTTCATCGCATATGGTGATGACAATACATTAGCTGCATTACAAGCTGATCCAATTCTAGGTAAAGTACCAGCTATCCAAAAAGGAAATGTTGTGATTATTGCAGACAACACACCACTTGCAGCAGCTGGTAACCCGAACCCACTTTCAATTCAATACACAATTGATGAGTATGTTTCTTTAATCTCTGATGTTGCGAAAAAGATGAAATAATATGAATAAATTATCCGTATCAGAAAAAAAGCAAGTGCTCCTACCACGTAACTTTATAAAAGTATGTATCCTTTTAGCAATTTTACTTGTTGTATGTATCGTAGCTTCACTTGCATTTGGCTCTCGGATAATTAGTGTAGCTGATTTGATGGATGGACTATTCCATCCATCTGTTCAGTCTCATGAAGCCGTGGTTGTTCGACAAAGAATTGTTCGAACAATTTTTTGTTTCATGTGTGGTGCTGCACTAGGTGTTTCAGGAGCATTAATGCAATCGGTAACGCGCAACCCAATAGCAGATCCAAGTATTTTAGGTGTCAACACAGGGGCATCTCTTTTTGTCGTTTGTGGGATTGCCTTTTTAAATATTAGTTCAGCAGGTGAATATGTTTGGCTAGCAATCGCGGGGGCCTTTATCACTGCAATTTTTGTATTTGGTATTGGTTCGATGGGCGGTAGCGGGGCAACACCTTTGAAACTTGTTTTAGCTGGTGCTGCGACGAGTGCGATTTTATCATCGCTTGTTGTTGCTGTGATGATTCCGCGTTCGAATGTGATGGACCAATTTCGATTTTGGCAAGTTGGTAGTGTGGGCTCAGGGAACTGGGATTCCATCTCGTTATTTATTCCGTTTTTGATTGTCGGAATAGTCATCGCCATTTTTACAGCGCCCGCATTAAATGCACTCGCATTAGGTGATGAGGTTGCGAAGGGGTTAGGTGTACGTACGGGCACAATTCGATTGATTGCGGCACTTGGCGGTGTATTACTATGTGGTGTGGCAACTGCATTAGCAGGGCCAATTGGTTTTATCGGCTTACTTGCGACTCACGTCATCCGTTTAGTAATTGGACCAGATTTACGTTATATTATCCCGATGTCTGCGCTATCAGGTGCCATTATTTTATCGATATCTGATGTGTTAGGACGATTACTTGGCAGCCCAAGCGAACTTGAAGTTGGGATTGTAACAGCCTTTGTTGGGGCGCCAATTTTAATATTAATTACAATGAAAGCGAAAATGCGTGCGATATGATAAATGAAACGATTCATTCCATTAGAGGTTCTAGATTAAAGAGACGTCGCCGTTTTATCATGACTACTACAGTGCTTACAATGATTACTTTAGCGCTTTGTTGTGCAATGTTGATGTTAGGAAACACGATTTATCCAGTGAAAGATGTACTTCGTGTATTAATAGGTGAAGAAGTAAAAGGGGCAACTTTTACAGTCGGTACACTACGTTTACCAAGAATGCTTGCGGGTGTATTTGCGGGATTTGCCTTTGGTGTTGGTGGCTACATATTCCAAACGATGTTACGAAATCCACTTGCCAATCCAAATGTTATGGGGATTACATCAGGTTCTAGTGCAGCGGCTGTATTTTGTATCATCGTATTGCATGCCAATAATACGGTTGTATCGATTGCTTCGGTTGTCGGTGGACTTGTAACGGCAATTGTCATTTATTTATTAGCAAAAGGAGCTTCCTTTTCGATTGGAAGATTAATATTAGTAGGGATTGGTATTCAGGCTATGTTGACTGCAGTCATTAACTACTTAATGTTAATCGGAAAAACGAATGATATTCCAACTGCGATGCGCTGGTTAAGTGGTAGCTTAAACGGAGCGAAGATGGAAAATCTTTATCCGCTATTTATTGCGGTCATTGTTTTCACACCGATTATTTTGTTTTTCGGAAAACGATTAGAAATGCTCGAGCTTGGGGAACAAGCAGCAACTTCACTTGGGGTTGATACAAACAAAACAAGGGTGATCCTGATTGTTTGCTCGGTGCTGATTCTTGCATTAGCAACCGCAGCAACTGGTCCAATCGCATTTGTCGCATTTCTTTCAGGCCCGATTGCTAAACGATTGGTGGGCGTTGGATTTTCGAATATACTTCCTGCTGGCCTGATTGGGGTCATATTAGTATTAGCATCAGATCTTATCGGACAATTTGCATTTGTTGCGAGATACCCAGTAGGTGTCATCACGGGTATAATAGGTGCACCTTACTTGATTTATTTACTAATTCGAATCAATCGAAAGGGAGATTTATAAATGAAACCAACGCACATATTTCAAGCAGAAAATATTACAGCTGGCTATGACAATAAAATGATTTTACAAGATATCAGTCTTACCATTCCAAGCAATAAGATTAGCATTATTATCGGTGCAAATGGTTGTGGGAAATCGACGCTATTAAAAACGATGGCCCGCCTTATTAAGCCGTCTTCGGGACAGGTGACTTTAGACGGCAAGCCAATCAATAAAATTCCACCGAAGCACTTAGCACGTGTTTTAGGACTATTACCGCAATCGCCAGTCGTTCCAGAGGGAATTACGGTGGCAGATTTAGTTGGGCGCGGGAGATTTCCACACCAAACCTTTTTAAAAGGTTGGACAAAAGAAGATTATGAAGCTGTTGCAGAGGCAATGGAAATCATGAATATTACAGAATTTGCTGATCGTAATATTGATGAGCTTTCGGGTGGACAAAGACAACGTGTGTGGATTGCGATGGCACTTGCCCAACAAACCGATATTTTATTTTTAGATGAGCCGACAACGTATTTAGATATTACCTATCAAGTAGAAATTCTCGATATGCTAACGGACCTCAATCGAAAATACGGGACAACGATTGTGATGGTTCTTCACGATATTAACTTATCGGCGCGCTATGCAGATCATATTTTTGCCGTCCATAAAGGGAAGTTAGTCGCGGAGGGAACACCGGAAGAAGTGGTTTCAAGCACATTGATTCACGATATTTTTGGTCTGAAATCTTTAGTTATTCAAGATCCTGTATCCGATTCTCCGTCTGTTGTACCGATTGGACGCCATCATAATCAGTTAGATATGTAATGCAAAAATAGAATGGATAAACAAATGACTTAGCGCTATGAAAATAGTTAGCTAAGTCATTTTTTGGTTCATCATCAAATTGGGGCTAATTTTTATTTGTTTTTGTTTTGTCGGGCTACGGCATGACAGCATACGAGGCCGCCAATTCAATGCATATCTCTTTTTACAAGGTTAAGAGCGTTCAAATATAACCGTTTTTCTTATCTTTCTACTTGATTAGTAAAGTCGTCAACACCTTTTCAAATGCAAGTTACGGTTTTGATGGTAAGTATTAGGCGATTTAAAAAACGAAAAGTACTAATTTAACAGCTTATCGGAGGGGTGTTGGATTCGGTACCAATATATAGGCTATTTTTTGAGAAAATCCTATTTTACGATAGTAGTACGAAAGGAGGCGTACAAAATGAAAAAAAGTTTTATCACATTTTGTGCATTTGCACTTTTAGCTACGCAAGCCCCAGCAGCTAATGCGGCGGCAACTACTGGAGGAGAATCGGACGTCCGCTACGAAAAATCGTATAAGTCTGTACAAACTTATAAATTTAATTCGATTGTTTTAAATCAAAATATTAATATTTGGGATTCAATTTCTAATTTTATAGAATTCAAACACGCTATTCCAGTAAAAGGAAATGTTTCGGTGAAAGTAACGGAAGTTAAAAAACCAGTTACAACTCAAACTGAGGAAAAAGCGCCTGTATCACAGACAGCACCAAAACAACCAACAACAAAGGTTGAAAAGGCTCCAGTAGTAACAAAAGAGCAACCAAAGACACCAGTAAAACAGGTGACACCTGAGCAACCAAAAGCACCAACAACTGAAGTAAAAACAGAGCAACCAAAAGCACCAACAAATGAAGTAAAAACAGAGCAACCAAAAGCACCAACAACTGAGGTAAAAACAGAGCAACCAAAAGCTACTGAGACAAAAACTCAGCCAAATACTTCACAAAATACAAAACCATCAACAACACCAGTGACTTCTACGTCATCTGATATCGATGCCATTGAAGCAGCAGTTGTTGAATTAACAAATGCCGAGCGTGTGAAAGCAGGTTTACAACCATTAAAAACTTACGCACCATTAATGGCTTCTGCTCGTGAAAAATCTCAAGACATGAAAGATAAAAATTACTTCTCTCATACAAGCCCAACTTATGGTAGCCCATTTGATCAAATGAAAGCGCGAGGTATTAGCTATACAGCGGCTGGTGAAAATATTGCCAAAGGTCAACGTACAGCTGAAGAAGTTGTAACAGCTTGGATGAATTCTGAAGGTCACCGTGCGAATATTTTAAATGCAAACTTCACGCATATCGGTGTGGGTTATGTAAAAGACGGTAACATCTGGACACAACAATTTATTAAACAATAATTATCACGAACCCGTTTCTTTTGAAGCGGGTTTTTTGTTGCCTAAAATGTGCTGCACATTGTATTCATTCACTAAGAATTAGGGATTTATACCATTCTTTGCGCCCATTATTGAAGGCTGTAAAAAATGATTTATCACAATAGATGCTGCACCGAGGACAATTGCTTTATCTTGAAGTGTCGAGAACTCAATCTCCGTTTTATTAACGAAAGGAGCACTGGACTGCTCAGTCGTGATATCTATCATACTTTGCTTAATTTGATCTTGGAGTAAAGTAATGCGATTTCCGATAATAATTTTTGACGGGTTGAAAGTGTAAATTAAGTTCACTAATCCTATACCTATATAGTGTCCAATGTCGGTGAATATGTTTTGAATATCTTTTTCCTTTGCCGAGAGGGCAATAAGTTTTTCAAGTGTTAAGTCAGGAATAGTTAAGGCTGCTTCTGCTTCTTGAAGAAGTGCATATTCTGATGCATAAGCTTCCCAACAGCCATTTCGACCACATCTGCATTTTTTCCCGTTTACTTGAATTATCATATGGCCACTTTCTCCAGAAAAGCCTAACTCACCGTGATATAGCTCACCATTTACAAAAATGCCGACCCCGATTCCGAATCCGATACTGACAAAAAGTAAATTTTGATGTTGGTGATTGTGAATAAATGAAAATTCTGCAAAGCCACCAGCATTTGCTTCATTACTAATATATATAGGGTAATTCACGTGATCTTTAAGCATTGTTATTAAATCAATTTGCTGCCAGCCTAAGTTGGGCGCTTTAATAATGAGACCTTCCGTATCAATAATTCCAGGTACAGCAATGCCTAAACCGATTATTTTATACGGACTTGCTGGAACATTAAGCTCTAAAAGCTGAATTAGTGTAACAATTTTTCGAAAGTAACTAGTGAATGTTGTGTCTAAAATTTCCTCGTTATTATCGAAAACGATGACGCCATTTAAGTCTGTAATAATTCCTCGTAAGTAATTTACCCCAATATCGATACCGAGCGCATAGCCTGCTTTTCCGTTGAGTTTCAGTAATTTAGATCTTCTGCCGCCAGTGGAGACATCCATACCAGCTTCTACGATGAACTGCTCTTCAATAAGTTCTTTTACTAAATTAGCAACGGTCGCTTTTTTCAGGGAAGTTTTTTCGATAATTTCATTACGTGAAATACCTGAAGTTCCTGTACCTGAACTTATTAATACCTCCTGCAAAATCATTTCTTTATTTAACTTTTTTCCTACTTGTTGGTTCCAAGACATTACATTGCCTCCTCGTATTCTTCAGCAACATTATAGGTGTATACCGCGTGAATTGTATAGCTAAAATAAACTTTGTTTATCGGATAGACAAAGATTTTTGTCTATGTTATTATAACTTTGAATTACATTATAAGGAAATAGGGGGCAATATTTGATGGGGAAATGTAAGGGGTTACATTTGTTTTTAATCATGCTGTTATCGGTAATTGTTTTAGCTGCTTGTGGTGAGGATTCGGGTTCTTCTGATAATTCATCGGGTGGTGCTGATAAAGATAGCTTGAAAATTGGTTTATCAGTTTCTGATTTAACGTTAGAACGTTGGCAGCATGACCGAGATTTCTTTATTGCAAAAGCTGAAGAATTAGGGGCAGAGGTAATTGTACAATCAGCAGATGGTGATGAAGCACAACAATTATCGCAAATTCAAAATATGCTTTCGCAAAATATCGATGTCTTGGTAGTTATCGCTATTAATTCGGATTCATTATCAACAGTTGTTGAGCAAGCAAAAGAAGAGGGTGTACCAGTTTTAGCTTATGACCGTCTAATTAATAATGCTGAAGTAGATGCTTATGTATCCTTTGACAACGTTCGTGTGGGCGAAATGCAAGCTGAGTATTTAGTAAACTTAAAGGCATCAGGAAACTTCTTCTTAATGGGTGGTTCACCAACAGATAATAACGCAAAAATGTTCCGTGAAGGACAAATGAATATTATTCAGCCATTAGTTGATGCAGGCGACGTTACAATTGTCGGCGATCAATGGGCAAAAGATTGGGATGCGAACGAAGCGCTTAAAATTATGGAGAATGCTTTAACAGCTACAAAAAATAAAATTGATGTAGTTGTGGCTTCAAATGATAGTACAGCGGGTGGTGCAATCCAAGCATTAGATGCACAAGGATTAGCGGGTAAAGTATTAATTTCTGGTCAAGATGCTGACTTAGCAGGTGTTCAACGTATTGCGGAAGGTTCACAAACAATGACGGTTTACAAGCCAATTAAAGCAATCGCTGAGAAGAGTGCTGAAGTAGCTATTCAACTTGCTAAAGGTGAAGCACCTAATAGTGATACTACTGTAAATAATGGTGTAATGGATGTGCCTTACATCAAATTAGATCCAACTTCAGTTGGTAAAGATGAAATTATGGGCACTGTAATTGCTGATGAGTTCCATTCATATGATGACGTATACAAAAACGTTCCTGAGAGCGAGCGTCCAAAAAAATAATAGGAAAAGGGAGATAACAAATCTCCCTTTTCTTTTAAAAATAATAATCTATTAATTTAGAATAATAGAAATACAAGATGTCAGTGAGGGGAAGCTATGGAAACATTTGCACTTGAAATGAAAAGCATCACGAAGGAATTCCCTGGCGTAAAAGCACTTGATAATGTAACGTTCTCTGTTCGAAAAGGTGAAATCCATGCACTTTGTGGTGAAAATGGGGCAGGTAAATCTACTTTAATGAAGGTGTTAAGCGGGGTATATCCAGCTGGCACATACTCGGGCAGTATTTTCATTAACAATCAAGAAATACGCTTTAAAAATATCAAGGAATCACAGGATGCTGGAATAGCAATTATTTATCAAGAACTAGCATTAATCGGTGAGCTATCAATTGCGGAAAACTTATTTTTAGGACATGACTTAATGCGTCAACCCATTATTAATTGGAATGAAATTTATAGACAAGCTTTACTTGCACTAAAAAAAGTTGGGTTAGATGTCGATCCTCAAAAAAATGTAAAAGAGCTGACTGTTGGAAAGCAGCAACTTGTAGAAATTGCGAAAGCACTAATGAAAAAAACGGATATTTTAATCTTGGATGAGCCGACAGCAGCTTTAACTGAAACTGATGTAGCCGTGTTGGTTAATTTATTAAATGAACTTCGACAACAAGGTGTAACATGCGTCTACATTTCTCACAAGCTAGGTGAAGTTATGGAAATTGCAGATTCTGTAACGATTTTACGCGACGGAAAAACAATCTCAACAGACCTAATTGCCGAGATGTCTGAAGATAAAATCATTACAAAAATGGTAGGACGTGAATTAACGGAGCTATTCCCATATGAATCTCATGAAATTAGCGAAGAAAATGTATTGTGTGTGGAAAATTACACTTCATATGATAAATCAGGTAAACGAGTAGTTTCGGATATTAACTTTCATGTAAAAAAAGGTGAAATTTTAGGGATATCAGGCTTAATGGGTGCAGGGCGTTCAGAATTGTTTATTAGTCTATTTGGCGGATTACCAGGAAAAAAACAGGGGACGGTCACTATCAACGGCAAGGGGACGAATATTAAAGTGCCTGCGGATGCCATTCGTGAAGGATTGGCTTATGTTTCGGAAGACCGAAAACGTTATGGGTTAGTATTAGGCATGGATATTACAAAAAATACAACTTTAATCGCTTTAAATAAAGTAATGAAAATGAAAATGATTAACCAAGCACTTGAGGTGAAGCATGCTCAGGATATTACGAACAAAATGAAGCTTAAGGCACCCAATCTTGATGTAGAGGTAGGTAAGCTAAGCGGCGGAAATCAGCAAAAAGTAGTACTTAGTAAATGGATTATGAACAATCCAAAAGTGTTGATTTTAGACGAGCCAACGCGCGGTATTGATGTTGGGGCAAAATATGAAATTTATAAAATTATGAATGAATTAGTACAGCAAGGCGTCGGGATTGTCTTAATCTCATCTGAACTACCAGAAGTTTTAGGCATGTCAGATCGAATTTTAGTAATGAGTGATGGGCAAATCACAGGAGAATTTGATAGAAATGAAGCAACACAAGAGAAAATTATGATGTGTGCGACTGGAGGAGAAAGGGTTGTCTAATGAACAAGCAATAATCAAACAACCACAGCTAGAAAAGAAAGATCGCAAATTACCGTTTAAGTTTGATTTACAAGCCTACACGTTAATTTTAGCCTTAATCAGTATTGCGATCATTTTTACAGCTTTAACAGGCGGTGAGTTTTTATCGTCTCGTAATATATCAAACTTATTTACGCAAATGTCAGTCATTGCAATTTTGGCTATTGGGATGACATTAGTAATCGTAGCAGGGCATATCGATTTATCAGTTGGATCAATGGTCGGTTTAACAGGTGGTGTTGCCGCTATGCTACAAGTGTGGCAAGGCTGGAGTACACCAGTAGTCGTAGTAATAGCGGTAGTAGTAGGTGCCATTTTAGGTTTATGGCAAGGCTGGTGGGTTGCTTATCGTGCGGTACCAGCGTTCATTGTAACACTAGGTGGGATGCTCATTTTCAGAGGGATTTTAATCGGTCTTTCGAACGGAAAAACAGTGGCAGGACTAGATGTTTCATTTAAGCAAATTGGCAATAGTTATTTACCATTTATAGTAGGTTACATAATCGTTGCTGTTGCCATTGTATTACTAGTTTACACAACAATTCACGACCGAAAAAAACGTAATGAAATGGGTTTACTATTATTACCTGCACCAATTGATTACGGGAAGGTTGCACTTTATTCAGCAGTAATCTTAGTTATTACGTATATGCTAAACCGTTATCTAGGCGTACCAACTCCGTTTTTAATTGTCGTAACGATTGCATTATTCTTCGTATTCGTGACAAATAAAACAGCCTTTGGTCGTCGCATTTATGCAATGGGTGGAAATCCTGAAGCGGCTGCACTATCCGGTATTAACATTAAACGTAATACTTTAGGTGTATTTGTCATAATGGGTGCGTTAGCAGGTGTTGCAGGTGTTCTTTTATCGGCACGTCTAAATGCAGCTACGGTATCAGCAGGTAATAGCTATGAATTAGATGCTATCGCTGCATGTGTTATCGGTGGGACAAGCTTAATGGGTGGTAAAGGTAAAATTTTCGGTGCGTTAATCGGTGCACTTATTATGGCGTCGATTGACAACGGGATGTCGATGATGAATATCGGTGCATATTGGCAATATATCGTGAAAGGCTTAATTTTAATTCTAGCAGTTTGGGTGGACGTAGTTAGTAAAAACAAATAATAGGGGGTTTTTTGAAAATGGCGTACTTTAAAGATATTTCAACAATTCAATATGAAGGTTCTCAATCTAATAATGGCTTAGCATTTAAATATTATAATCCACAGGAAAAAGTCGGCGACAAAACGATGGAGGAGATTTTACGTTTTGGTGTTGCGTATTGGCATACATTTACATATGATGGTGGCGATCCATTCGGTGCCGGAAATATGCAACGTTCTTGGAACAACTATTCAGCTATGGATTTAGCTAAAGCACGAGTGGAGGCTTCTTTTGAGTTTTATGAAAAGTTAAATGCTCCTTTCTTCTGCTTCCACGACGTAGACGTAGCGCCAGAAGGTTCAACTTTAACGGAGACAAATAAAAACTTAGACATCATAGTAGATGAAATTGAAAGTCATTTAAAAACATCTAAAACAAAGCTATTATGGAACACAGCAAATATGTTCTCAAATCCACGTTTTGTACACGGTGCAGCAACTTCACCAAATGCAGATGTGTTTGCATATTCCGCTGCTAAGGTGAAAAAGGGCTTAGAGGTGGCGAAGCGTTTAAATGCTGAGAACTATGTTTTCTGGGGCGGTCGCGAAGGCTATGAGACTTTATTGAATACGAATATGAAGCTAGAGCAGGATAACTTAGCTCGCTTCTTCCACATGGCTGTTGATTATGCAAAGGAAATTGGCTATGAAGGTCAATTTTTAATCGAGCCAAAACCAAAAGAACCTACGAAGCATCAATATGATTTTGACGTAGCGACAGGTATTGGCTTCTTACGTACTTATGGTCTAGAAGATAAATTTAAATTTAACATCGAAGCAAATCACGCAACATTGGCTGGGCATACTTTCGAACATGAGCTGCACACGGCACGTATTAACGGTATGTTAGGTTCAGTTGACGCTAACCAAGGTGACACGTTACTCGGATGGGATACAGATGAGTTCCCAACAGATTTATATACGAATACATTAGCTATGTACGAAATTCTCAAAAATGGTGGCTTAGGAAAAGGTGGCTTAAACTTTGATGCGAAGGTGCGCCGTGGCTCATTTGAACAAGATGACCTATTCTATGCCCATATTGCTGGAATGGATTCATTTGCAATTGGCTTAAAGGTTGCCTATCAATTATTACAAGACCGTGTGTTAGAAGACTTTGTAGATAATCGATATGATAGTTACAATTCTGGCATTGGTCAAAAAATTGTTGAAGGTACGACGGATTTCAAAGAGCTTGAAGCGTATGCATTAGGGCTAACAGACATTCAAAATACATCGGGTCGCACGGAAAAATTACGAATGATTATCAACCAATATTTATTAAACACTTTAAAGTAATCGAGCTTTAAGGGACCTTTTTATAAAGGCTGTCTTATAAGGGTTCTCCTTGTAGGGCAGCTATTTTTAATCATAGGAGGCATTTTTAGATGAACTATGTTTTGGGAATTGATTTAGGGACGAGCGCGGTAAAAACCTGCTTAATGAATGAACTAGGTCACATTGTGGATGAGGCTTCATTTTCTTATAAACTGTACCATGAAAAGCCTGGCTATTCTGAGCAACAGCCAAACGATTGGGTAGTTGGTGTGACGCAAACGATTCAGGAAATTACGAGTCGATTTTCAGACGAAGTAGCGCAAATCATTGGTATTAGCTATTCAGGTCAGATGCATGGACTGGTGTTATTAGATGAAAATGGTAGCGTATTACGACCAGCAATTTTATGGAATGACACGCGTACAACAGCCCAATGTGCACAAATTATTAAACAAGTAGGCAAGGAAAAGTTATTATCAATTACGAAAAACCCAGCGTTAGAGGGTTTCACGCTACCAAAGTTGTTATGGGTAAAAGAGCATGAACCTGAAATTTTCAGGAAAGCGAAGCATTTTTTATTGCCAAAAGATTATGTACGTTACGTAATGACGAGCGAAATGCAAATGGAGCGTTCAGATGCTGCAGGAACATTGCTATTAAATATTGAAAAAAATGAATGGAGTGCTGAGATTGCTGAAGCAGTAGGCATTGATGTAGCCATTTGCCCACCCCTAATCGATGCTACGACAGAGGTAGGGCCAATTACAGCACAATTTGCTGCGGAAACAGGGCTTCACCCTAACACGAAAGTATACGGTGGTGGCGCGGATAATGCTTGTGGAGCTGTTGGGTCAGGCATCGTAAAGTCTGGAAAATCCATGGTGAGCATTGGCACATCAGGCGTTTTATTGTCTTATGAGGAAGTATCGGATAAAGACTTTGATGGAAAGGTGCATTACTTTAACCACGCTGTGACAGACGCCTACTATACGATGGGCGTAACACTGTCAGCAGGGCATTCTTTAAGTTGGTTTAAGGATACTTTTGCGAAGGATTGTTCTTTTGATGAATTACTACAAGGAGCAGAAGCAATTCGAGCGGGTAGCAATGGGCTTCTCTATACGCCTTATTTGGTAGGGGAACGTACGCCATATGCGGATAGTAACATTCGTGCAAGTTTTATCGGTATGGACACAGCACATACACCAGCACATTTCGCCAAAGCTGTGTTAGAAGGCATTACGTTCTCCTTACGTGATACGCTAGAAATTTTCCGTGCCTCAGGTAAAGAAATTAACGAAATTATTTCAATCGGTGGCGGTGCAAAAAATCCAATATGGCTCCAAATGCAGGCAGATATTTTTAATACCACAATTTATAAATTACAAAATGAACAAGGGCCAAGCATCGGGGCTTGTATGATTGCCCTTGTTGGCTCAGGATTGGTTGCTTCCTTTGAAGAGGCGGTTGAAAAATGTGTAGCAATCGACGGAAAGTTTGAGCCGATTGACGAGAATGTAAAAGTTTACGATGAAGTTTATAAAGTTTACACGCAAATTTATGCACAAACAAAATCATTAAATGATGCTCTGCAATCATTTCGTTAGGAGGAATCGTAGATGAAAAAGGTGAAATGGGGAATTCTTAGCACGGCTGACATTGCACAAACGCAAGTAATTCCAGCGATTCAACGCGCTGACAATGCCGAGGTGGTAGCGATTGCGAGCCGAGGTGCGAAGGTGCATGACGTTGCGCAAGTATTAAATATTCCACATGCTTATGAAAGTTATGACGAGCTTCTACAAGATCCAGAGGTGGAGGTCATTTATATTCCGCTACCAAATGATATGCATAAAGAGTGGTCCATTAAAGCGGCTGAAGCTGGAAAGCATGTTTTATGTGAAAAGCCAGTTGTACTGCTAGAAGAGGATCTTGAGGACATTATCGCAGCTTTTTCGAAACACAACAAAGGCTTTATGGAAGCGTTTATGTATCAGTTTCATCCACAGCATCAGCGCGTGAAGGAGATCTTAACGAGTGGAGAAATTGGTGAAGTTAAGCTATACAAATCGAGTCATTCCTTTTATTTTGAACAACGTGAAGGTAATATTCGCATGGATGCAAGTAAAGGTGGCGGCGCATTATGGGATGTAGGCTGCTATTCATTGCATGCCCTACAGTATTTCTTAGAAGAGCAAGTTTTATCGATGTCATTTAAGGCGAATTTTGATGAGACAACAGGTGTTGATGTAACGGCCTGTGGCATTATTATGTTTGAAAATGATGTAATGGCAATAATCGATTGTAGTTTTGATATGACGGGACGCAATGAGTACGAAATTGTTGGAACCAAGGGGACGGTTAAGGTGAAAACAGCCTTTCGACCAGATGTCTACAGTGGAGATGCACAAATTATTGTGACAACAGGTACAACTGAAAGAGTTGAGCATATTCAAGGAGATATTTATAAGCTAGAAGTTGAATATTTTTCGGATAAAGTATTAGATGGCTCTTCATTTGAAGAACAGCATAAAGCTTCACGAAAAACGACGAAATTACTGTTACAGGCATATGCTAGCTTGAAGGATGAATAATAAATGCTAAGACAAATAACACAAGCTTCTTTTGGTGAAATTGACGGCTTTGAAGTCATTGAAACGGTGATGCAAAATGCTAGTGGAATGCGTTTTGCAAGCTGTACGTACGGCGCGACGATAACCGAAATTGCAGTACCTAATCGAGAGGGATTAATCGAGAATGTGGTGTGTAGCTTTAATCAAGTGAAGGATTACAAGCAAAATCCACAATTTTTCGGTTCAACAATTGGCCCCTTTGCTGGTCGCCTTGAAAATAGCGAAATTGTTATTGATGGCAAGACACTTCAATTAAAGCCAAATGAGGGGAAGCATCTATTACATGGTGGTAGCAAGGGATTCCATAATGCGCTGTGGACGGTGGAAACGATTGAACGGCCGGACAGTTTAACTACGAAGTATACGTTAACTTATAACGAAGAGTTTCCAGGTATCATTCAGATGGAGGTTTCTTTTACACTACTAGAAACAAATGAAGTAGTAGTTACCTATAAAGGGAGCAGTAGTGAGGATACGTTTTTAAATTGTACCAATCATAGCTATTTTAATTTATCGGGTAATTTAAAGCATCCCATTCATCAGCACACGCTCCAATTTGAAGCGCAAAGCTATATACCGATTGATGAGCAGGGTTTACCGCTTGGAGAGCCTATTGCTGTGGCTGGGACATGCTTTGATTTTTCGGCGGGTTCAATATTACAGGAGATACTTGAACAAAATGACCCGCAGATTCAACTAGCAAGTGGTGGACTGGATCATCCGTTTTTATTGAATAAGGGGAAGATTGTTTTGGCGGATGAAGAAAGTGGAAGAAGGCTATCTATTGTAACGCAAGAACCTGCAGTCGTTATCTATACGGGCAATAAAATGGGTAAGGGCTACCAGTTTAAAAATGCACCTGCTCAAAACTTTTTAGGTATTTGTATAGAGGAACAAAACGTGCCAAACAGCATAAAGTATCCACATTACCCAAGCTCGTTTTTGGCGAAGGGGAAGCTATATCAAAAAAAGACATATTATAAGTTTGAGGTTGTAGGTGTGACGTAACGGTTTTGGTGATAAAAGCCCAATAGTTGACCAGCTTTAGGCAAGACAAAAACATATGGACGAAATGACAATAATCCTCACGAACCCGTTTCTTCTGAAGCGGGTTTTTTGTATGGTTTAACCCTACTATCCTCCTGACCAAACGAGCTATCCAAAAATATACCAAAATGAATAATCAACCCAAAATTACCCTATACTTCATCAAAAAGGGGGGCCGCCATGAAACAACCTACAGAAATACAGAAAGAGATTCAACAACTGAATAAAAAATTTCTTCATTCTTCAGATTTCATAGCGAAAGAAATTGCTTGGGGCCCAGATGAGCAGGCAATTTTGTGTTTTTATTCGTCGCTTGTGAAAAAAAGTGATGTGGAGCGCAATCTTCATATACTAAGACTCGCACGAAATATGCCAACACCCCCAAACTCAAATTCAGAACAAGAAGATACCAATGAGCAAAAAGGTGAGCAACCCGAATCCAATCAACAGGACAAGGATTCCAAGCAACCCGAGTCCAATCAACAGGACAAAGATTCCAAGGAACCCGAATCAAATCAACAAGACAAAGATTCCAAGGAACCCGAATCAAATCAACAAGACAAGGATTCCAAGGAACCCGAATCAAATCAACAAGACAAGGATTCCAAGGAACCCGAATCAAATCAACAAGACAAGGATTCCAAGGAACCCGAATCCAAACAACAAGACAAAGATTCCAAGGAACCCGATTCCAATCAACAAAACAAAGATTCCAAGGAACCCGAGTCCAATCAACAGGACAAAGATTCCAAGGAACCCGAATCCAATGTACAAGACAAGGATTCCACCCAAACCGAGTCAGCAAATCTATCAACACTGATGATGGATGATTCTGTCACGATTACTACTGAATCCTATGACTATAAAAAGTTAATACAATATATCTGTAATGGCGAAACACTTATTATATTGTCCAAAACGAAAGAACTCATAAGGTTGAATAGTCCAGATTTTGTGCACCGTACACCAGAAGAACCTGGAAATGAACAAGTATTACGTGGCTCGCACGAAGGGCTTGTTGAGAACTTTGATGCGAACGTGTCGCTTATCCGAAAACGCATTAAAAATAATAAACTGGTTGTTAAAGAGACTACCCTTGGCAAGGTGACAAAAACACATGCCTACTATTTGTATATGGAAAACCTTGTAGATAGAGAAGCACTGAAAACGGTAGAGGAGCGTCTACAAGCAATCAATATAGATAAGTTTTATAGTGTAGGTCAGCTTAGTGATTGTTTAGAAGATCAAGTGTGGTCCCCGTTCCCACAACTTTTGAATACGGAGCGACCAGACCGCGTTGTAGCTAATATTCTAGAAGGTAAAATTGCCATCATGACGGATGTATCGCCGACAGCGCTCATAGGACCAGTGACGTTTTTTACATTTTATCAATCGCCGGATGATTTTAATGCACGTGTGTTAGTCGGCTCATTTTATCGCATTGTGCGGATATTAAGTTTTTTAGCTGCGATCTTTTTACCTGCGTTTTATATTGCCATTGTCAGTTTTCATTTTGAAGTGTTACCGCTCGAATTGGCCAATAAGGTAAAGATGGATATCAATCAAATTCCGTATCGACCACTTATAGAAGCATTGATTATGGAAATTACGATTGAACTGATTCGTGAGGCCAGTGTGCGTCTACCTAAATCGATAGGACAGACGATCGGTATTGTCGGAGGACTTGTTATTGGGGATGCAATTGTAAGTGCGGGACTTGTATCAAATTTAATGGTCATTGTCGTAGCATTTACAGCGATTTCAAGTTTCGTTGTCCCATCTGTTGAACTCAATACATCGATTCGCATGTTACGCTTTCCGTTTATGGCACTGGCTGCACTGTTCGGGTTTTTTGGAATTGTTATTGGGACGTTCCTTTTTGTTACTCATTTATTGAATTTAAGTTCATTAAAACGGCCTTATTTTTCACCAATTGTTCCATTTCAGCCAAAAGAGCTGAAAAAAATATTTTTCCGTGAACCTTATTACAAAGCGAATAAACAAGTTACGAGTTTTTCGCCGCCAAAGGATGACGAAGCGTGAAAATCCAATTAACGAAAGTACAATTATTCATGTTAATGTTCGTTATGCAAACTGGATTTGTGTATACGTCTTTTCAAAATTTAATTATTGAGCATGGCAGACGCGACGCTTCGATTCAATTTATCATTATTGCCATCTTGTTTTTTTTACTATTATTGTTTTTCGAACGAATGCACAAATACTTCCTATTAAACCGCTTTACGAAAGCACTCTATCTAATATATTGGTTTGCTTATATTATTGTTTTCGTTATCTATATTACGTATGTGTTAACGACTTGGGTGTTTCCAAATACACCAGATATCGTGCTAATCGCCATTTTTCTATTCGTGTGCTTTTACGCGAGTGTTAGTAGACCTGAAACGGCTGTTAATATTGGGGTCGTTTTACTTCCGATGCTTGTCCTGTTTATCATTTTTATGCTTTTGGCGATCCCTAACTTACATGTTACAAATTTACTACCGTTATTTCATGATCGAAGCAATACGTGGATGCTGGGGTTCGTTTATTCAACATATGCATTTGGCGGTGCGGAAACATATGTCATGCTGCGCAAATATGTATTAAAGGATGAAAAGATAAATAAGAAGGTATTGACAGCGTATTGGGTCAGCCTGACAAGTTTTTATTTATTGGCACTTCTATTTACACTCATGTTTTTTTCACTCGAAGAAATCAAATTGATTCCTGAACCAATTTTGTATATATTACATTCGCAAGAAGTTACCTTTGTAAAGCGCCTTGATTTGTTTTTTAGTTATATTTGGTTATCTTGGTCGTTGGTAGCTATTGTCAATTATGCACTCGTAATGCGTCTCATCTATTTTGAAAAAAAGCGAAAAGCACCTAGACTACAGCAACTCATTTTTTTCATTGTCATTGGCGTGGCTGCAACCATTCTTACTCGTTTTGAAGTACTTGATTTTTTAAAGCATTATGTTGTATATGCCAATCTCATATTTACCGTTTTACTACCAATTATTATTATACTAGTAAATAAAATAAGGGGGCGAACTGTATCCGAATCCGATATGTCATCTTAATGTTAGTGCCACTATTACTAGTAGGTTGTTGGGATGAGCGGCTTTATAAAAATTCATCTGTAGTATCATTAACTGGCTTTGAAGGGGAAATCGGCGATGTCACTGCGTACTATGCCTATCCACAAGCAACAACAGAGGAAATGAAGATGATTGTAATTGTTGGACAAGGTATGTCGCCACGTGATGTACGACAGAATGCAGATCTAAAAGTAGAGCAAATATTGGATTTATCGGAACTGTCTACAGTACTTATTTCCGAAAAAACCGCAAAAGATGATATTTATGAGTATTTGGATGTATATTTTCGTGATTCGTTCAACCCCATTACACCAAAACTAGCCATTATACAAGGAGATTTGAAGCCGTTCTTTGATTTTACAGAGGAAATGCAAAGTTCTACAGGTGAGTTTTATAATCGCTTTATTACAAGTTTGGAAGAAAATTCGATGGTCATTCCCTACACGTTGCAAACTGCGGGATCGCTTCTTTTTGAACAAGCACAGGATTTATCATTACCTTATATCAAAATGGATGAGGAAGATCGACCAATTGGTAATGGTGTAGCATTGTTTTCAGGTCGCTCTTTTACAGGTGAGACCTTAAGTGCAGATCAAGGAGTTCTACTTAATATTTTAAATAAGTCGCTTGGTCATGTCGCACGTATTACTACTTTGTATGAAGGAAGTCCGTTTTCAGTCCGTATTAATAAAGTAAAGAGAAATTTTACTATTTCAGAAAGTGAAATTGAAATCGCACTGAAAATTGAAGTTGTCGTCACTGAATTTCCGCAAGACCATTTGAAAGAAAAGCAAATTCGAACGGATCTTGAACAATTTCTCACTAAAAAAATGGAAAAAGATATGAATGAAGTAATAGAAAAGTTACAAAAGGCAAAAAGTGACGCCATTGGACTTGGTAGAAGAGTCCGTGCATTTCATCCTAGTCTGTATAAAGAAGATTGGAGCGAACATTTTTCTACATTAAAAATTCCAGTCAAAGTAGAAGTTGAAATTGTGAAATCGGGGATACTGTATTAAAGGGACCTTTCAATGGGGTTTACTGTTTAAAAAACGGACAAGATCAATGAAGATCTTGTCCGTAGTCATGTCTAAGTAAGTGACGCTTAGTATGCAGTCCAACCAGCATCAGCGGCGATAACTTGTCCGTTGATGAAGCTTGAATCGTCTGAACCTAAGAATAATGCAAGTTGTGCAATTTCCATAGGTTCACCAGCGCGAGGCATTGTTCCTAAGCCAGTTCCTTGGCGACCAGCGCCAAATTCAGAAACATCAGTCATTGAAGATTGGATGTTTGTCATTACTCCACCTGGTGCGATACCGTTGCAACGAATACCAGAGTTTGTATACATATAACCAGTGTTTTTAGTTAACCCAGCTACTGCATGTTTAGAAGCTGTGTAAGCAGCACCAGCACGAGCACCACGTAAACCTCCAGCAGAAATGTTATTCACAATTACACCGTGACCTTGTTCAAGGAAGATGTTTGTCGCGATACGCATCGCTTGCATAACACCACGTGTGTTTACTGAGAATACGCGATCCCATTTTTCGTCTGAGATTTCACCAACTGGCTCCATGCCATCCATGATACCAGCGTTGTTTACTAAAATATCTAATTTACCGAAAGCTGTTTTTGTTTCTACAAACATGTTTTCGATATCTGTTAATTCTGCTACGTTAGCGCGGTTAGCGATTGCTTCGCCACCAGCTGCTTTAATTGCATCTGCTACTACTTGAGCACCTTCAAAGTTGTAATCTGAAACAACAACTTTTGCGCCTTCTTTTGCATAAAGTTCAGCGATTGCTTTACCCATGCCAGAAGCTGCACCAGTTACGATTGCTACTTTACCTTGTAATTTCATTAATGTTCATCCTCCTGAAATACAATTATTGTACATCTGTACGATAAAATTATAATATAAACAATAAAGCGCTTTCAATAAGCAAAATAGGTTCAAATTGTACGATATTAAACGTTTTTGATAAAAATGTTCAATAAAGGAGGCACTTATGAATAAAAATGATCTTCGCATTGTAAAAACAAAACAAACGATACATAAAGCACTATTATTCTTGTTGAAAAAAAAGCCAGTACCTCAAATAAAAATTACGGAACTATGTAAAGAAGCGTCAATAAATCGAGGCACCTTTTACTTTCATTATCAAAATGTTGACGATGTGCTACAAGAGTTATTTGAAGAAATTATGCACGACCTACAAGTTTCCTATGACGAACCGTTTAAAAAGGGATTTGATATTAACGGAATAGACTTAAATCCAAATTCCGTGAGAATATTTGATCATGTGAAGAAGTATGAAAATTTTTATAAAATTGTGCTGTCTGAAGATGTGTCGATGAAATATTATTACATGCTTTTTAATGAGATTTGTAAACTCATAGCTGAGTCTGATTATGGTGAAAATGATGTGCATCTTAATAAGTATTTCCATTCCTATAATGCCAATGCAATTATTGGGCTGCTCATCCAGTGGTACTTAAATGACTTTAAAGATTCAGTGGATGATATGAATAATCAGCTTGTAAAAGTTGTGACATTTAAAATGAAGTTATAGTATCACAAAATAATGGAAGGGAACATGCCGAGGAGATTATAACCTCGGCATATTTTTTAGAAACGATTAAAATTCCATTTGTACGGGCTTCGAAATGACCTCGATAGAGAAATGTTCATTAAAAATAAAATATTTACAAATTCGACACCAAATTAGTAACTTCGACAAATAGTAATTTTAGTAAACTGTGATAAAATTTTTTATATATAGGAAAATTTTTTAGGGGGTTATGAAAATGAAAGTTGGTTTTAAATTAAATCTCGCTTTTTATTCAATTATTGCTGTTATGATTTTGACAGCGATTATCGTATTTATAAATTTAAATACAATTGAAAACAAGCAAGAAGAAGCGTTAAATAATCGAGTAGTACAAATTCGTTTAGTAGATGATATTCGTTTTAATTTATCGATGCAAGGATTATATGCACGTGAGTTAATTATTGAAAATAGTAAAGAAAATCAAGACAATTTAATAAATTATGCAAAAGATTTAGATGAAGATATCAATACTCTAAATTCAATGAGTGTTTCAAAAGAAATGACACAATATGAAGATGAAATTAGTGCCTTTAATGAATCATTTAATACAGGAATGAATAAATTCCTCGATTCTTTAAAACGCAATAATACGCAAGAAAGTATAACGATTTTAAAAAATGATATAAAAGAAGCGAATGTTGGAATTTTAGGTGTTGCCAACAAAATGATTGAGTATCAAGAGGCCCAATTAAAAAGTATAGAAAAGGAAACAGCCTCATCGATCTCAACATCAAAAATAACTTCGATAATTAGTGTCATCATTAGTGTAATTATCGGCTTTATTTTAATTGTCTTCGTTAAACGTACAATTGTTAATCCTCTAAGCAAATTGATGATTGCAGCAGAACATATTGCAGAAGGCGATTTAGTACATGAAGATGTTCAAGTTCGTTCAAAAGATGAAATTGGTCAATTAGGTATGATTTTCAATAAGATGAAACAAAATTTACAGCAATTGATTAAATCTGTACAAGATAATTCGCAGCAATTAACTGGGGCAGCAGAGGAATTATCAGCAAGTACAGAAGAAATTACAGCGACGACAGAAGATGTAACGCGTCAACTTGAAACAACGTCTTATGCAGCTCAAAGTTCAGCTGAATCAGCAAGTGAAAGTGCACGTGCGATGGAAGAAACGGCTCACGGGGTACAACGCATTGCAGAAGCATCACAAGTACTGCATAACTCATCGATTGATGCGAGTACTACAGCATCAAAAGGTAAAGATATTATTGATAGTGCAAAAGTTCAAATGACGACGATTAATGATTCAACAGGGATCGTCAATGAGCTGGTACAAAAGCTATCCAAACAAACAATCGAAATTGAAAATATGACAAAAGTGATTACCGATATTACGGAACAAACCAACTTGCTGTCATTAAACGCAGCAATCGAGGCAGCTCGTGCAGGGGAACATGGTAAAGGATTCGCCGTTGTAGCAGACGAGGTTCGAAAACTCGCGGAAAGCTCAAAACAATCAGCAAACTCGATTGTCGAATTAACAATGGAAATTCAAAAAGATACGACCAATGTAGAACATGCCGTATCGGATGCCATTAACTCTGTAAAAGATGGAGTTAAAATTATTACAAATGCGGGTGAATCATTTACTGAAATCGTAGGTGCAGTAGATACGATGACGACACAAATTGAAGAAATTTCAGCTACAGCAGAGCAGCTTTCTGCAAGTGCTGAAGAAGTTACAGCTTCAGTTGGAGAAATTGCAAATGGTGCAGATGCCGCTTCACAAAGTTTGGATTCAATCGCTGCTGCAATGGAAGAGCAATCGGCAACGATGCAAGAAGTGAGCGGAATCGCAACAGCACTAGTAGATAGCGCATCTCAATTACAGCAAGAGATTAGTAAATTTAGAGTATAAATAAAAAGAGTAGCACAACTTACTATGAGTTGTGCTACTCTTTTTTCTTGTTTTAAATCTATAGGCTAAGTTGCTACAGAGATATTATTTCTGAATTCTTTTACGAATTTCTTGCTCTATTTTATCTTTTGGTTTCTCTAATGCTAATTCCAAAACATCGTAAATGATAGCAGAAATTTGTTGCAAAGTTTGCGTATCTTGAGATGCTAACTTTTTATCATTTGACTGTAGTTCAAGTTCTTTTCTTAATAATGTATTCATCAACTGTGCAACCTCAAAATGATTATTTCCATTTAAAGTTTCTACTTGCACGCGATGACGATTCGTATTTTTTTCTTCCCAATCATTGGGCGGATTATTGAAACAATCCATTAATTGTACCGCTTCGTCATAATCTAATACGCGCTCCAATTGTGAGTTATCACTTTCAACTGGATGATATAAAGTTACACCTGGTTTAATTTTTGATTGCAACACATAATATAACTTTGGCTCTCCAGAAAAACTCTCTTCAGTAATTCGATCAATTTTACAAACACCATGTGATTTGTAAAATGTTAAGTCACCAACCTTGTACATTCACTACGCCCCCAAAACTTTTATACTTCTATTTTATTTTAAAAAATTTTTTCGGTCAACTAGGTTGATTCAAGATAGATTTAAATGTATGGGTGTAAGGGATTTTTGCAAAGGCTATTGGAATAAGGCTTTACCCATTAAAAAGCACCTATTTCTCAGGATTACCTAAGGCAAATAGATGCTTAAAAAAATTTTTTTAAGGAATGCATAGAGCGATTTCGCGTGCCCAAAATTTTATTTTAGAACAAGAATTTCTATTCCACAACTTCTCCGATAAACTTCACCACAGCATCAAATGTTTCAAAAGCTTCTGGTGTATTCATCATAAACTGATATTCATGCGGTAGTTCGTTGCCCTCATAAAATTTTTCTACGACAGGCACACCCAGTTCTTGTAATCGCGCAGCAAGTTCTTTACCATGTTCATCAAACGTCATGACATTACCATCCGTTATAAACGATGGTGGATAATCAAGTGTCACAAAATCGATTGGTGACGCGAGCCGAGCCGTTTCAGATGTTTGCCAGTTACGGTCTCCGATATAGCCCCAACCTACACGATTTAATAAAAAGGCCACGATTTTGTTGTCACTTAAGTGGCTCAATTTTTGAATGTCAAAAGGCCCGCAAAATAGAAGGAGCCCAGCTATGTTTTCTTTTGCTACAACAGGCGTGATTTTAATCTCTTTGGCATATGCTTCATTTGTTTGGATTAATGCGTACTGGCTCACGATTTGAGCACCAGCAGAATCTCCTGCAAATAACAGCTTTGTTATATCAAATTTGTAGCTTTCGGCATTTTCCATCACCCATTGATACACGTCGTTCAGCTGGAGTAAGGGTGTCGGGTATTTTGCCTTTGGGGCGAGGTCATAATTGATATTGACGACGTGATATCCTTTTTCGGCAATTTGCACCGCATATTCGGTAATGTCGGATTTATCGCCTGCAACGAAAGCCCCACCATGGACCCACAGAATAACAGGTAATGGGGTATCTACCGTTTTAGGTGAAATAACATCAAGTTCATTTGATGAAAAGCTTGATTTATAAATTATATGTTCCTGCTGGAAGGTGTTCGCTTTTATTTCAGCGTAGTTTTTAGGCTCAACAGCGACGCCACCTTCAAATAATTTCTTAATGACCGCAGAAGCGGGGTACGGCGTGAAAATAAGCAATACTAGTGAAAGAACTAGTATAAGTAAGATAGCAAAGCCTATGAATCTAAACAATATGTTCACCTCAAATAAGTATAGTAGTAGGAATAGGCTGTGATAAGTTCTACCATAAAAAGTAGCAATCTATTGTTATTATACCAATAGTTAGCACTCAACTATCAACTATCAAACACATAATCATTAAAAACATTGGAACGTCAGGATCGAGTCTCGATTGATCGTGCTAAACGTCCAGCCAAATCGTCCCCATCGGAAACCTAAAATAACATTTCTGGATACAAATGTTGGGAAGAACCAAAAGCTATTGCCGTTTCTTTGCCAAATAAAGGTGTTGCGGTAAATACAGCGACTAATTCCACTAGAACCTGTTTGTGAACCTGACATTGTCATTGCTGGTGAAAAGGCAGGGGGCGGTCCCGGTGGCATTGGGGTGTTTCCTCCCGGTTGCTGAGGATTATTCATTGGGGGCGCGCCTGGACTACCAAATGGTGGAGGATTCATTGGAAATGACCCTGGTCCATCAAATGATGGCGGGAAGAACGGATTAAATGGTTGTCCGTTTGGGCTCTCATCAAACGGATTAAACGGATATTGATTCAACAAGCATACCTTCTTTCGTTCGTAGTCATTTTAATTTATGTAAATAATGGGGAGACATAATAGGAATTAGCCTACAGTTTTCAACATGTTTTGTTTTACATGTCCATCTAAAGGGAAGAATACAAATAGAGCGAATGAACATTTCGCTAAACATGCTTGTTGATGGAATAGGACAATTTGAAGGAGTGGGAACATGGGGAACACGTCAAAAGAAATCGCACTGCAAATTTTGAATGAAAACAATATTGGTGTCATGGCAACAAATAATGGAGGCAGACCGAATTCTCGCTATATGACATTTTTATATGTTGAAAACAAACTGTACACCGTGGCAAAACAAGATTCTGCAGTCGTGAACGAGCTAAAAGAAAATGCATCAACTCATATTTTACTTGGCTATGAAAGTGACGGCTTACTTGAAACATTCTTAGAAATTGAAGGCAATGCTGTGACGACCCTACACGATATTGTGAAGCAACAACTATTAGAAAAGTACCCTGCAGCAAACGAAGAAGAATTCGTTGTTCTTCAAGTAACACCAATTCGAATGCGTATTATGAACAAAAATGGGAAAAACCAAGAAGAAGTTCATTTAATTTAAGGGGGAATCAATGTGGAGACAGTAAAAGAAAAAGTACTTTCGATTATCAATAAAAATAAAATTGGAACGATGGCGACACTTAACGGTCAGAAGCCATATGTTCGCTATATGACATTTACAAACGAGGAATTTGTGTTGTATACAACGACGACAGAGGAATCGCAAAAGGTAATGGATTTAGAAAAAAACCCGTACACGCATATATTACTCGGCTATACAAAGGAAGCTATGGATGCTCCTTATGTAGAGATTACGGCAAAGCTGACAGAGATTAAGGATGACACATTGAAACTGAAAATCGCCAATTTCTTCAAAGATATTTTTAACTCTGATGCAGATGAAATGATTACGCTACAACTAGATCCAATAACGATTAAATTAATGAACGATGGAGAGCCACAGGACTTACACTTTTAAATAACAAGGAGAAGTGAGGAGAATCCTTTATGCCTCAGTTCTCTTTTTTTTATGCGGCAATTTTATTAGAATTCATTAGAAGGTAATATTAAGGTTCATCACCATAAGTTGGGGATGACATAACTTTAGAATTCAAAGTGATTCCTTTTTAATCAAGTCCGTTCTGCTACGCTACGGGGGACGCTTTCCTGGGGGCGTGGCTCCATCTAACTTGTTACTTGCCTCTACGGCGGCAAGCAACAAGTGGATATTCCGCTCACGCTTAATCCCCAAGGAGTCGCCCCCTGCGCTTCGCGTCACTCTATTTTGGAATAAAAAATTTTTTCTAATAAGGTTTTTTAGATAAGGCTTATTCGATAAGTATCTTTTATAAAAGTTAAAATAGTTTATAGGAAATGGGTTAATCATAAATGAAACAATGGCATTCACTTTCATATCATTAATAAGATGTAATTCTGATTAATCCAGCCGCCTCGCGAAAGCGCAAGCGGCATTATCTGAAGCATTTAACCAGGTAAAAAGTACAACACTTTGTATTGGCGGGCCTTGCATGCGGGTACTGCACCCCAAAAGTTAGAGCTAAAAACGAACTTTTGGGGTGATGTTATGCCTAAGGCGAAGTATAGTGAAGAATTTAAATTAAAGGTCGTTCAGGAATATTTAAATGGCCCATATGGTTATCGATTAATTGCAAATAAATATGCACCACTTGTACCCTCACAAGTAAGACGTTGGGTAAGCGCCTATAAAGCATTTGGGCGAAATGGGTTAGCGGTGAAAAAGAAGGATCAAGTTTATTCTGTTCAATTCAAGTTAAATGTACTAAACTTTATGAAACAAACAGGTGCTTCTTTACAGGAGACAGCGATTCAATTTGACTTGAACGACCCTAATTTGGTCTCGAAATGGAAAGCTAAATTTTCAAAGGAAGGTATAGAAGGCCTGGAACGCGTGAAAGGATGGCCAACTATGCCTAAAAAAACAAATAAAACGAAACAAGAAATAATGTCACGCGAAGAACAGCTAGAACGAGAAGTGGAACTACTTCGTTTAGAGGTCGCTTATTTAAAAAAGTTGAGGGCTTTTCGGGAGAACCCAAAAACATTCCTCGAAAAGCACAAGCAACCATTGCCTTCGAGCTTAAAGAAGAAGGATTCCGATTAATCGATGTCTTAAAACAAGTAGCGATTCCAGAAGCAACGTACCATTATCACATCAAGCAACTCAAAAACGAGAACCCGGATGAAGCTTGGAAAGCCTTGATTTTAGAGACGTTTGAGAAACATGAAGGGCGATATGGTTACCGTCGGATTCATGCGGAATTAAAAGCACAAGGGTACATGGTTAATCACAAGAAAGTACAGCGCCTCATGCAGGAATTGAACTTGAAATGTGAGAAATTTGTACGCAAGTCACGCTATAAATCGTATAAAGGGACTGTTGGAAAAGTGGCTAAAAACCGTATGAATCGTCGCTTCAGTACACCACATGCCTTACAGAAAGTCGTAACGGACGTAACAGAGTTCAAGTGTACAAATGACGAAAAACTGTATTTAAGTCCGCTTATGGACTTATATAATGGAGAGATAATTGGATTTAGTATCTCAAAACGGCCGACACTAGAGTTCGTCATGGCATCACTGAAACAAGCGCTCCCAGTCCTACAGGATGGCGCAAACTATCGAATAACAATTCACTCTGATCAGGGCTGGCACTATCAACATAAGGCATGGGTACGCACGTTAAAGCAGAACAAGATTTTCCAAAGCATGTCTCGCAAAGCAACTTGTGCAGATAATGCGGCCATGGAAAACTTCTTTGGCTTATTGAAACAAGAAATGTATTACGGTGAGGAATTAACCTCTTATGAAGCGTTAAAGAAGAAAGTCGAAGACTATATCGATTACTATAATAACGAACGAATTAAACAGAAACTGGGTGGCATGAGCCCAGTAAAATACCGAACTCATGTCAACCAATTAGCTGCATAATAAAACTCTAACTTTAAGGGGTCACTACCGCGGCATTAAAGACAGTAGTATGGACACGTACCACGTGGCCATAATGCGGTCATGCCGTAGCCCGCCAATAGCTAGACAAAACGAATACAAATAAAAATCAACCCCATGTTACGGTGATTATCCAATATTAATCATAATTCACAAAATATACCAGTTATGAACGAGTAATATAGTGAATTTTTAGTATAATTAGGAGTACCTATACATAGAGGGGGAAACGTTATGCATCAAAAATTGCAAGCAGTTGTCGACACAATGGATATCTATCAAGCTACTTTTCCAGAAGATGCGTGTATCGTGGTTACGGATACGGAACAAGTAGTCGGTTATATGCCAGGGAAAAAAGTCGATTTGAAAATAAGTTTAGGGATGAAAGTTGAGAGTTTTAAAGGCACTGTTACAGTTAAAGCCCTTCATTCAAAAATGCCTGTTCGAGATGAAAAAGGGCCAGAACAGTTTGGTTTTGCTTATATTTCAACCGCGAAGCCAATTTTTGACGGTTCACAGTTTCTTGGCGTCGTCAGTGCAATTATTTCAAATGAAAAAATGGATGCGATGCGTCAACTAGCAGAAGAATTATCAAGCGCAGTGGAAGAAATGTCTGCAACCAATGCAGAATTGACAAAGGCAAGTTCTGATGTTTCCAATCGTTTAGAAGGCTTAGTACAATCAGCCGAAACCATGAATGGTGACATTCAGCAAATCAATCATATTGTCGGACTAGTAAAAGACATCGCATCTAAATCAAAAATCCTAGGATTGAATGCTTCGATTGAGGCGGCTCGTTCAGGGGAGCACGGTCGTGGATTTGCAGTCGTAGCAAATGAAATTCAAAAAATGGCTCAGGGAAGTACGGATAGTGCCAATAAAATCGCGACGCAACTTGAAAATATTCGTGAATCGATCCAATCCGTAACGGAAACATCCACACAAATCGCTGCGTTCACACAACAATTCGCCGTAAGTATGGGTGAATTAGACGGGGCCTATGCCAATATTAATGACAACGCAGCCAACCTATTAAATTTAAGTGAAGTGAGATAAAGTTGTTTATTTAAGAGCAAATGAAATATCCATTTGGCTACGTAACTTTGGGATTGCCTTTTGGATTGAATTATTAATCGCACAACCCATTGCCCGTTTTGCAATGAAAAAATTACATCAAAGTCAAGCTGCGAAAGCGCACAACAATAAATAAAAGACGACCTCGGGGAAATCTCTGAGGTCGTTTATTGTTAAGAACAGTTAAAATTTATGGCCATTTACGACAATTAGAGCGTCTCATCTAATTTCTGAATTTTTGAGTTGGAAATTAAATATACATTGCCTAAAATGTCAATTTTGTCTCCCTTTACACGTACAGCGCAATCATTGTTCGACGCATAAATATTAATTTCTTCCGATAAGGGAGATAGTTCGCGTTGAACCAATGTAATGTTATTTTCAAGATCAAAATGCGATAGGACGGAAAAATTGTCAAGGCCGATTCCGTCGTAAACAGAGCTAATTTCAACGTTATAGCCAAAACTTTTCGAACATAACCATTTAGCAGACATGTTGATTGCACCAGCGCTTGCTCCCATCACAACAGCATTGCTTTTTTTAATCGCAACAGATAAATTATATTCAATTAAAAAACTATTTTGGTTAAGAGTATTTCCACCTAACAAGAAAATAACTGAGGCATTTTGAATTAAGGTTTGGGCATCTTCCTTCTGTACGCGATAATTAATTAAATGATATTCATCGAACATAATGTCAGCCTCGTCAAACCACGAGCGTTCAGTAGCACCATCAACCTCATTAAATAAAGGATCCGAGCTAATCATAACAAGCGACTTTCTATCCGTTATATCCTCCTGTAACACCCTGCCCAGATTGTCTGGAAAAAAATCATTAAACCAACCTAAATAATAATGAGTTTTCATAAGTTCCCCCGTAATTTTATCGAATTTTCCAAAACGGTATGACTTTATTTCAAGTCTACAATTATTTCCAAGTATACAATAATTGTAAATATCCTAACGATTTTAAAAGTCTCTCCAAATAGGATTCCCAAATAAAAGTTGATCGCTGATATAGGGAATACAAATTACAAAAATACCCATATTAAGGTTCATATGAGATAATTAAACTTATAATTTAATAACAAAATAAATAAAGCTAGTAAAAGGAGCATGTACATGGAAGTTTTATTAGTAGGTACCATTCACTTAGGTTACACGCCTGACATCAACGCTTTGTCAAAAGATGATACAGACAAATATAGTGACATTCATTTTGAACAATTAACGAATGATATTGCAAAGTTTCAAGCTGATCAAATCTTTATCGAGTATCCAGTTGATTTACAGCACAATTTAAATACACTTTATCATTCAGAATTGATCAGTGAGGATTTTAAACAAAATGAAATATATCAAATAGGGTTTAGACTAGCAAAAAAACATGGACATGAGACGATTTATGCTGCCGATTGGAACGAGAATTTAGATGCATCACTTGATTTAAAATTTGTTGCAGAAGGAAAATCAAAAGAAGCGTATGAGAAAATAATGGCACGCATCCCAATCGTCATCAATAAGTTATCATCTATTATTCAGGAAAGAGAAATCATCAAATTATATAAATATATAAATTCTGACGAGTACGTATTAAACGATCATAAAGTGTATGTAGACCTTATGCAGTTAGAGGATGAAATTGCATTTGAATGGGTATCAAAATATTGGTATTATCGTAATTTACGAATCGTTCATAATATAAAAAAATCAATAAAACCTGAAACAAAACGTATTGTTATTTTATATGGTGCTGCACATAACTATTTAATTAAGCAACAGTTAGAAGACGATCCATCCATTAAAGTAATTCAATACAGTGATGATTTATGGAGGGAATTAAATGGATAGTTTTTTCATCATACTTATGGGCTTTTTAATCGTTATTGCAAATGTTATTGGGTTTATGGTCTTCAAAAAGGAGAAAAATCTATATTCTGCTGCTTTTATAATATTACTACTAGCAGGCGTATTTGGTGGACTAGGAATTGCATTAGCATTATTTATTATTAAAGATGCCTTTGCGATATTCTATGGGTTGAATCTTGCCGGTTATTTACTAATAAATAGCCTAATCGTATTTTTCCTTGCGATTTTAGTTACTATAATAAAAAAATATAACAGAATAAAAATGTGATTATGCAAAATCAATTTAATTTGTGAATGAATATACTTAAACTTTCGGAAGTTAATGCATAATACGTTGCATTGATAATTGAGCGGTGTAAGGGAGTATTTATGAAGCCGAATCACGAGGAATGAAAAAAGCACGCTAGCAATTATGGCTAGCGTGCTTTTGAATGTGCATGAAATTAATGTATTGGACGACTATTTTTGATGAATAATGATCCGATTAAACCAATAATACCAACTACTAATACAGCGATAAAGGCGTGGCTTACACCGTGTGCTAGGAAGTCAGCTGGGTTCGCTGCACCAAATTCAGCGATATAGTCTTTTTGACCAGCTGTGAATAATGTAATTGCTAGGGCTGTACCTGCAGCACCTGCTACTTGGTTTAACGTGTTCATTGCTGCAGAACCATCAGCATAAAGTTTTGGTGCTAATGTGTTCATAGCATTCGTTTGTGCTGGCATGATTGTCATTGATACACCTACGAAGAAGACACATAAAGCAGTAACGACTTGCCATACTGGTGTTGTTGCAGATAAACCAAATACTAAGAAAATCGCAGCAACTGTAATCATTGTGAAACCAATACGTGTGAAAATTTTTGCACCAACTTTATCGAAGTTCGTACCAACGATTGGTGACATGATGATGTTTAAAACGTTACCTGGCAACATTAGTAAACCAGCAGCAATTGCTGTGTAGCCTAATACATTCTTAAGGTAAAGAGGAATTAAAATCGCTACTGTTAAAATAACGAATAATGTTGCAAACATAAGTACAGTACCTAATGCGAACATTGGGAATTTGAAAACGCGTAAGTCAATCATTGGTGCGTCCATTTTAAATTGACGAAGCACGAATAATACTAATGCTAGAACACCTGCTACTAACGGTGCCCATACGATTGCATCTGAAAATGGTGTTTCTGCAAGTGTTGCTAATGCGAATACAATACCACCGAATGCAACTGTTGATAATAAAAATGAAAGAACATCGATTTTCGGTTTTGTGATTTCTGACACATTTTCCATTTTAGATGCACCGACAACTACTAGGAGAAAGTTCAGTACTAACATGATCCAGAAAATATAGTGCCAGCTAGAAGCACTAATAATTAAACCGGCGATTGTAGGACCTAATGCTGGACCAGCTGTTAATACTAAACCAACGATCCCCATAACCGCCCCACGTTTTTGAATTGGGAAAATAACTAAGACAACACTGAACATTAATGGTAAGAAGATACCTGTTCCGATTGCTTGGATTAAACGACCCACTAATAAAATGGCGAAGTTTGGCGAAAGTGCAGCAACTAATGATCCGATGATTGAAATTACTAATGCACTGACGATTAATTGGCGTGTTGAGAACCAACGTACTAAATAAGCTGATAAAGGTACTAAAATTGCTAATACTAATAAATAACCAGTCGTTAACCACTGCGCTAATCCTGCGCTAACGCTGAAGTCTTCCATGATGTTTGTTAATGCCATGTTTAATGCGGTTTCACCGAATAAACCGATGAATGAAGCAATCATTAAAACTGCGGCCATCAATTTTGGACTTTTCACTTGTAACTGTGATTCCATGAATAAATAACTCCCTTTTCTATGAACTTAAATAAGCAAAGCAAGCTGTCATGCATTGCTTCGTAAGCTTTTGTTTAATAAACAAGTCTATTAGCAACTATAACAAAAATAATCTTATGATTTCTAATAGAACTTACTCGAAAAAACAAATTGTCGTCACAAAACAGACAATATTTTACCATTTAATTTACATTTATTAAATTAATTCCAAAATCTATTTTTGTTAATAGAAAATGAAAACGATTGCATTTTGCTATTTATATTTACCGATATATTCAATCTATTAGTATCAAAGCCCATAGAACAATGTTTGTGAAAGGTTTTTAATCTTTTGATAGGAGAACTGAAAAAAATTCAAGGTTGGAATTGCTAAAATCATAAAATTTTGTGCATATATTTAGCTGTAAATAAACTGTTTTTTTAGAAGGTTCCACATTTGTAATGCTAAATTCTATTTAAATGAAGAAAAGCATATATTTCTTCACTAAATTGCCTGATCAAAAATTTGATAAACAAGCGCTTTTCTAATAAAATCACAGAAGGATAGACATGAGCTCTTATAGAAATGTGAGGAAATTAAAAATGAAAAAATATGGGATATCCCTTCTTTTAGTTGTGCTTGCATTGACGGGGTGCGATGGTGGAGCAAAAAGCACACCAACATTTGCTGAAGACGAGGCAGTGCCGTTTGAAATCGTAAAATATGAAGAAAAAATTGCGCCAGTATATGAGTCACTTGTACCGTATGTGGCGTATGCAAAAACAGCCGGACAACTAGAAGAACTACAAGCACGGTTTCAAGTAGAAGGTGTAACGATGGATATGGAAAACTATTTTGCGGTCTTTATCGTTACGTATTCGAATAGCTGTGGTATTGCGGTAGATAGTGTTTATAATCATGACGGTAATTTAGCGGCGAAGTTATTGCCAGTGGAAGGCTCTAACTGTAAAGAAGAGGGCGTACCGCATACATTTGTCCTGCAAGTCGAAAAGCAGGATTACGAAAAAGTACAATTATATAACGGAGATATTATTAAATCTTCTGTTGAGGTTGATTAATTTAAAAAAAATGCCGTTCCTTCATTTATTGATTAATGAGGGAACGGCATTTCCATTTATTTATTTAATTTAAAGTGTGAAATAACCGCTTGTAGTTGTTCTGAAAGGTCGGCTAATGATTCACTTGCTGCAGCAATTTCTTTAAACACCCTATTAGAATAACAAAATTTGTATAAAAATTGAGTGACGCGAAGCGCAGGGGGCGACTCCTTGGGGGATTAAGCGTGCGCGGAATATCCACTTGTTGCTTGCCACCGTAGAGGCAAGTAACAAGTTAGATGGAGCCACGCCCCCAGGAAAGCGTCCCCCGTAGCGTAGCAGAACGTACTTGATTAAAAAGGAATGATTAAAAAATAACTTTCACAAAGCGATCTAGTAATGTATCGATTTGTTCACGTTTTGGTATAAGCCCCATCCAATCTTCTGGAATATCTAATTCTTCATAATGAAGTCCAGCAAGTCCACCTGCTATTGCAGCAATTGTATCTGTGTCATTTCCAAGATGAACGGCATTGTAAATGGTTTCAAAGTAGCTCGTACTATTTAATAAGCTCCAATAAACCGCCTCTAACGTATGAATCACATAACCATTACTTTGAATGTCATCTCGTTGCACGTTTTCTATAGATAAGATCCGTTCAAAATGGACGGCCTCTTCTGGATAATCCTTTAATTTTGGAGTGAACGCTTCATTTGCTTGCTGTAAGCTTTCTTGAATTGACAGACCGTCCATTAGCGCATGTACAACATATACATAATGCAAACAGCAAAGTGTAGAGCGAATATGACCATGCGTTAATGTTGCATAATCCTTTACATAGCGTTCTTCTATACTTCGTTTATAGCTATAAAAGGCAATTGGCAAAATACGCATTAAGGCACCGTTTCCGTTACTTTGTTCATCAGTTTTAGCCGTTTCGAAAAGACCTTTTTGTTCCCAACGATTCATGACTTCCGAAATGGTTAAACCCACATCAAAGGAAGGCTCATCATTGTATGTCCAGTAACCACGATAACCCCAGTCACAAAAGGCACGTTTTAGATCAGCGAAGGAAGAATCATTAATTAAATGTTCAATTGTAATGAGTGTCATCGCGCTATCATCAGACCATGTTCCTGCGGGTACGTCCCAGCAACCATAACCAATCATATCGCGAACATTGAAACTGTCCCGTTCCATAAATTCCATCGGCACACCATAAGCGTCGCCAATGATAAATCCCCATAATGCACGTTTTCGTTTGTTCATGACTTTCCACCCCAAATTGATCGAATCCTCAGTAGTTATTAGTAACAGTGTACCAAATGCTTATCGTATATTCGATTGTTTTTTACAATGAAAGTCAAAGAGGATAAAAAATGAAAGCATTCAACAAAAGATTTAACGCATCTTTGTTGAATGTTATTTTTTTATGATTATACTTAAAAATAGCGAATTTTTAGGATGAATGCCCAGTGGAAGCGGGTAATGTAGTGTAAGAATATAATACAAAGGATAGAAGCGGGACTGTATTTATTTCATCAATATATACTCGACAATAAGGTGGCACTTTTCGTAATATATAGAAAGAAAAAGGGGGAGAAGACATGGATTTACTTGAGCAATTAGCAGATGCCTATTTAAATGGTGAAGATGAATTACGCTTCTTTTACAATAGCGAAACGCAAGAAGTGTATGTTCCGCTAGAAGAGGAAGCCGACGATTGGGAAGAGGATGATTCAATTGAACTGGTCCCAGTAAAAGACTCACGCGAAATGTATGAAGTCATGGTCGATTTTTCAAATCAATTTGAAGGGAAAGTAGAAGAAGCTTTGTTTCAAGCATTAAATGGACGCAAACCGTTTCGTGCATTTAAAGAAGCAGCAAGTGTCGTAGGTGTTATTGAACAATGGTATGACTATGAACTGGAGTATGCCAAAAAAGAAATGAAACAATGGTTAGAAGAACTTTAAATGAAACCAAACTTTTAAGGAAAGGGGGTATCGTAATTATGCGTAGTTGGCAAAGTGTTGCATTTGAGAAGTTGCTACTTTTAAGAGGAACAAGGAAACGATATTTAGATATTAAATTGATGCAAGAATTTATCGAAGCAAAATATCATGCAACACCTTATGAATTAAACAGTAGATTTCAACGGAGAAACAACATTCAAAAAGCTCAAATTGACGAAATGCTTTATTACATCATTAACGAACAACCGAATCCGAAAAAGGTCATTTATTATTTTCATGGTGGTGCTTATATTAATGAGCCACTTGTTTTCCATTGGCGTTATTTAGTGAAGCTTGCAAAACATACGGATTTTACGATTGTGGTTCCTATTTATCCGAAGTTGCCTCATGCGAATCACGAGGATGCTTTTCACAAGATTCATGCATTATATGAACAACTGCTTCAACAATATGATGCACCGTTTATCTTTATGGGGGATTCTGCTGGAGGCGGACTTGCTTTAGCCTTTGCACAAGATGTAAAAATTATTGGCAAGACAAAGCCAGAACAAGTAGTGCTGCATTCACCTTGGCTCGATATTACCGGTCAACACCCAGATTATTTAAAGCTACAAGAGCAAAATATCGACCCGTTACTAGGGGTTTACGGTGCTGAGCAATTAGGTAAGCTGTGGGCGAATGTTCAGCAACTCGATTATTATAAGGTAAGCCCTTTATATGGGGATCTAAAAGACATCGGACGTATCACGTTATTTGTGGGGACAGCAGAACTATTAATTGTAGATGCACAAATGCTATTAAGTAAGGCAAATGAGCAGGGTGTTGAAATCATTTATTTTGAATATCCTAAAATGAATCATGTCTTTCCTGTTTTCCCGATACCGGAGGCAAAGCATGCGATGCGAAAATTATTACTCTTATTAATGAGATGAAAAAAGTACAATGACTTCACTTCAAAAGATTTTGAGTGTGTCATTGTACTTTTTATTTTAATTATTTTGACGGTCTTCTTTAATTTGTCTCACTAACTGAATGATTAACAAAATAATTCCGATTGTACATAATACAAGACTTATTAAAAATACGGCCATCCATAATCCAAAGCCCCAATCAATCGTTACGAAAATAGAAAGGGCTAATAAAACGATGCCGGCAAATAAAAACATGAAACCACGCTTATTTAAGTTCAAAGGTATTCCTCCTTCCGATCATTAAATAAAATAACATGTATCGTGCAAGAATTACTATTAATAGGTTTATCTGAATAAAAAAATAGTATTATATAAGTCGGAATTTTCGAAAGGGATGTTAGTGCTTTGAAAGTTGAGATGAAGAAGAGTGCCCCGTGAATCGTCCTATCTAGAAGGGGCACATACTTTTAGTGTTTGAGTGGTAGTGTGAAGAAAAATCGAGATCCTTGTTCTTTTAAGCTATCTACGAAAATTTTCCCTTGATGCTGCGTAATGATTTCTTTACAAATGGCAAGTCCGATTCCATGAGAATTCAATACGTTAGCATTTGATGCGCGGTAGTAGCTATCAAATATAAATGGCAGGTCTTGGTTAGGTATACCGATGCCACTATCCTCAACAATACAAACGAATTCGCCCTCTTCAATAGCCATGGATAATGAAACTCGTCCTTCCTTCGTATATTTGATGGCGTTTGTAATAAAATTCGAAAGGACTTGTTCAATTCTTAGTAAGTCGACTAAAACATAGCAATCGGGCTGCAGCTTACAAGAAACCGAGTAAGTTAAATTGGCGTAATGAACATCATCTTCAAATCGGTAAGCAAAGTCTTCGAAAAACTGTTCAACTGAAACTTTAGTAAATGTAAAATCCATTCGTCCAGCTTCTAATTTTGCTAGTTCAAATAAATCCTGAATCAGTCGATTTAATGCGAGTAATCGTTCACGACTTCGTTGTAAGTAAAGTGTTTGCTGTGCTTGATCTTGCACGACGCCATCTAATATCGATTCAATATACCCTAAAGTTGACGTCAGGGGCGAGCGCAATTCATGCGAAATACTTTGTAATAATTTTTTCCGTTCTCCTTCATTAATGGCCAAACGAGTATTAGCATCCTTTAATGATACATTCATTTTGTCTAATGTTACAGTTCGTTCCTTTACACGATTTTCAAGCTCGTTGTATATTTCCGAGTTTTCAAGAGCTACTGCAAGTTGTGTGGAAATAATACGTAAAAAATCAAGCTGAACGGAGTTGAATGCATTGTATAATAAATGATTTTTTAAAAATAAGAAGCCCTGCGTTTTACCTTTATGTTGAATCGACATACATAGAATTGATTTTGCTTCAATTGTTAAATGATTAAAGGTTAAATTATTATCTAAATTATCAACAATTAATGGTTTTCCAAGCTGCTGAACGTAATCCAATATGATGTTTATCGATTGTTTGGTTTTCTCGGGAACTTGCCTTTTTGATATAACTTCATCTTTAACATGAGCTTGAGAAATAGTATAGTAGCCATCCTCCGTATAACGAATAAAATAACCAGAAGTAGCGTTTGCTTGTTTTAAAACCGAATGTAAAAGCTGATGCAACATTTCATCGATACTTACCTCGTTTGCTAATGTTTGTGTTACATCAAACAAGCTCATCAACTCATAGGGAAGTACTTGATAATTATTGGAGTTATTTTTGAGCGTATAGTCGGTATACCGTATTTTCCATTCATTTGCGATTGTAATCGCGCCCCATTCACGTATTTTTTGAATGCCTTCAGAAATGTAATAGGATGCCTTCGCTTGATTTGACTCCTCAATATACACATTTCCAGTACGCTCATAAATAATCGCTTCATCCTGAGGGAAATGATAAATCTTCGCTAAATGTAACGCTTGGTCATAATAACGTTTTGCTTGGTCAAGCTCACAGTTCAACGCATGTTGCTCAGCTAAAAGCGTCACATACAAATGTTCATATTGATGCGGTGCTTCCGCGGCCCATTTCTTAAAAAGACGGATACTGTCTTTTATTTCTTTTAAAAGTGTTCGTTTCGAAAGTGAATGCGGCATTCTTCCTTTTAAAAAGTCGATGTTGCAAAGTGCGCGGAAGAAGTAATAGACGGGTGTCGTAGGAAGAGAATACACCTCGTCACTTTGTTTTGCCAGATCTTTTAACAATTGCTTAATTTGCTGTTCATTTTTAAATAAGTAGGCCATGCGTAAGCGTAGTGTATAGTGCATAACCGTGACGGCTTCTTCGTCTTTTAATGTGATATGCGCGTTCCATTCTGGCTCAACATTCGGTGACTTAAGCGTATGAATCCAATGCTTTAATTCTTTCAAATAATCATTTGCAAGGACACTTTGGTATTTACCATACAATTGCTGTTGATACAAAAGTTCCTCGTTAATTACTTGTAGAGATTTCCCATCAATAAGCTGGGCGCAACATAAGAAGCAAGATGCTGCAGTAAGGGTATAGTACAAGCCGAGTTTCTCCATATTTTGTTGCATACCACGCATTTGATGGATGCTTGAATCAAAATCTTTTTCCCAGTGATTTAAGAAAATACTATAAATAAAATATACGCGAGCTAAAATATACGTATTTTCTTGATTTTCCGCCATTGAAACGGCTAATTTTCCAAAGCGTGATGCTTCTTTTACATCATTGAAGCCCGAAATTAAAATGAGCGCATAGTTAATATAGACAATGGCGCTTTCTGTAGGAGCCCCGTACTTCAATTGCAGTCGCATAAGGCGCAGTAAAATCATACCTGTTAAATTGGAACTCATTCGGAAGGAATTGCTCACGATATTGATCATAATTTGAATGAGTACATCAATTTCTTCATTTTCAATGGGCTTTAGATTAAGTAAATCTTCATTTGATTTATTGCGAAGGGCAGCCTTTAATAAGAAAAATTCCTGTGCAACTTGCCATTTTTTCGGTTCAAGCTTAATGTTCATTTGGCATAAATCCATCGCCGTAATCCCAGCATTTAACACGAGCTCGGTATTTTCTTCCTCGATAAAAATAAGCGACATTAAGCGATAAACTTTTAATTTTTCAAGTGTCGTTTGTGTATGAGAAAGAGCTTCGAAAATATACAGTTTAGATTGCTCATAATTCCCAACTAAATATTCGCATTCCCCAATCCCCATATAAATTTGGATCATTTGTTCGCGAAGCTGTGTCCATGGATCATCAGGTAAAAAAGATAAACATTGTTTGAAATACTGACGTGCATTAACGTAAAGGCCAGCACTTTTGGCATTCGTAGCAAGCTCTAAATTCCACAGGGCTAATTGTCGATGCTCAGTGGATGATAATAGTTCCACACAATTATTCAGTTGACGAACGAGAGCTTGCAACTGATTTTCAAGCACATCTTCTTGTTGCAAAAGTCGGCTAATGGCAAAATGAGTTTCCACACGCTTTTCATGAGGTAAAGTTTCGTAAGCAGATTGCTGAATGCGGTCGTGAATAAACTGGAATTTCATCGAATGTAGTTGCTGCTTATTTTCTGGCATGCTTAATAACGTAGGATCAAATTGATTATCGACTGTCACAATGAAGCCATTTGTTAATAGTTGTTCTAAATTTAAAAGTAAGTCGTAATAAGGCATTTTAGCGATTTTAGTTAATAAATAAAAGTCAAATACATGACCAAAACAAGAGGCAGTTTGTAACAGGGAGTGTGCATTGTCTGTCAGCAAACTCATACGACTTTCGATAAAATTAAACAATCCAGTATGGTCAATGCTTTGATGCAATTTTTCTATATCGTATTCCCAACTTGCGGTTTGAAGATTATAGAAAATTGTCTTTTCCTTAATGAAAATACGAAATGCTTCATGTACAAATAATGCATTTCCTTGTGTCATTTGGAAAAGGCGTAATGCAATGGTTTTTGCTGTATTACACCTTGAATGCAAAGAATCGCATACCCATTCCAAAATACAATCATAGGAAAGTAATCGCACCTGTATGCTACTAAAAGAAGGTAATTCCTTTTGCCAATGCAACAATTCGTCTTTTATCTCTTCGGATTCCTCACGACTGGCAATGACTAATAGGAAGTAACCACCCTCAAGTTGTTCATAAATTTGTTTTAACATATAAATGGTCTCATGGTCTGCCCAGTGAATGTCATCGATAAAAATAATAATCGGCTGCTTCTTTTTAGAAAAAATGAGCAATAATTTTTGAATGGATGAGAAAATAAAGGCATTTAGTTGCAATAAATATTGTTTACTCTCTTGTGTAATACGAATGCGATCATTGACGAACCACTTTAATTCGGGAATAAGCTGTAATAAGCTATCTGTTAACGTTAAATCTACGTTTAAAAGACTATCGCGAAATTCTTCAATCGCTTGTTCACCCTCTAAAAAAATTTGACGCAATAATTTTCGGAATGGTTCTACTATCGGTTGGAAGGAATGCTGCTCTTGAAGTTGATCAAATTTACCTTCAAGGAAATAGCCTTTTTCTTGTGTGGCCACTTGAATTAATGTTCGTGCAAGAGTGGATTTCCCGCTACCAGAGTTCCCGCTTATAAAAACGATTTCTTTGTGACCATTTTTAGCGCGATTATAAGTATTGTGTAAGAGTGTTTGCTCTGTTTCACGACCGTATAATTTTGATATAAGCATCGGCTGGAACGGCGTATCCTTTTCCCCAATCACAAATTGTGCTGAAAAGTCCTGGTTGACTAATAATTCCATTGCTTTTATTAAATCCATACGTAGACCGAAAGCCGTTTGATAACGGTCTTCTTTGTTTTTGCTTAGTAATTTTGCAATTATTTGATTCAAAACTTGAAGTTGACAATGCTGTTCGAGTAAAGCTAAATCTGGCGTTTTCGTTAAAATATAAAACATATAATCCGCAATATTATCTGTTTGGAATAATGGTTTTCGCGTCAACATTTCAAAAAGAATCGCACCAATCGAATAGAGATCCGTACGTTCATCAATTTCTGAAATAACACGACCCGTTTGCTCGGGCGCTAAAAAAGATAAGTCTGTTACTTTTGGTATGTGCTGCTGCGTTGTTTGAGAACTCGACCATTTCACCGCTATGGGTGCTAAAAATTTTATTTTATGCGTTTGTGGTTGAATCGAAATAAGGGTTGGGTAGAAATGTTCAATGATTTCACCATGTTGATGGATACTAATGCAAGCATTTGTTAGCTCAATCGCAATTTGTAAAATTTGATGTGAGCTAAGTGTCGTTTCTTTTAAATACTGTTGCAAAATTTGTCCTGAAAAATCCTCATAGACAATCGCATATTGCCCAGAATCGAATGTATAGTCAATTGGTTGAAAAAGCCATATATTTTGTTCTGTCTTGGCCGTAATGCGTTCAAATTGCGCTTGTACTTGTTGCTCCGAAACAATGGATGGCATTGGCTGAATGAGCATCATCTTCTTATATTTCTCAACATATTCGCGCGTTAATAGCTGGTTTAATGTTAGATTCTCAGCAAACATTTGAGAGCAGCTCCTTTAGTTAAACCCATAGTAGATGTTCGGTTTTAAGAAATTGACCTAAATCATTTAGCAATTGATGTGTTGGAACGTCGGTACTTGAATAGCGAGATAGCAATCCTTCTAATTGCTGCTCCGTTAAATGGTAATACTGAATTGTAGAGGTAGGCATGTCTTTAAATGAATCTCCAATGACGATCAGTTTTTCCGCCTTACATAACATAATCATATTTTCAATGGCTTCTTTTGATTGGTTAACGATAGAAATAAACGGATAAATATTATGGTTATGCAATATACCTTCAAAAATCTGAATAATCGCAGATGTATTTTGATCTTCAGTTAACAGTAGGATTTTTTCATGGTGATGATGGTTTTGTCGGAAGGACTTTAATGTTTTTTCAATCATTGTTAGTAACTTATTTTTCACCTCTTCAAAACGTACTTCTGGAACCATATTGTAGTTTTCCATAACTCGGAAAATATGTAGTACTGGTAAATAAATATGCGTAAACCATTCACTTTTATGATAATGTACCTTTAGTTTTTTGTAGTAACGAATCATTTGTTCCTCGTCATTATTTAGAAGGAAATCCGAAAACTTACTAAACAACTGCTGTGGTGTATCAACCTGACACGTTATCATTTTGTTGATAGATAAGCTAAAGTCCATCGGCATTTGAAACGTCTCACTTGTTTGAATAACTTTGACAGTTGGTAATAATGGATAAAGGGAATTGACCTTTTCTACGATTGCCTGATTACCATCTGAAAGTAAAACAACTGCATTTTCAGGATAGATACCAATTAGATCTATAAAACGATAAACTAAATTGCTATCGAATTTTGTATGTTGCTTAATTAACTTTTCCATAGCAATGACTGCAGCCACACCATCTTTGTAGGAACGTTTCATCGTGATGGCAGAATAGACGTCCACAATCTGCAAAATTTGCATCTCATGTGAAAGTTGATCATTCGTTAAGCCCTCTGGATAACCGGAACCATCCAAGCGTTCGTTATGTGACTTAGCAAAATGAGCAATATGTTCAAAGCCATTGCTACATAATAGTTGATAGCCTTTTGTAGGATGACTTTGAATGGCAGCGTATTCCTCTTTCGTTAAGCGTTCCTTTTTGTTGAGTAACGTACTTGTAATATTCATCTTCCCAATATCATGGAATAAGTAGCCAAGTGCAATTTCTTCTATATTTGTAATACCTTCTGAAAGTGCAAATAATGTTCCAAGCGTAAATACATCCATTGAATGGAGATACGTACTTTCATCGTGATTTTTTAAGTTTGTAAATAATTTATAAATCATAGGATTTTCCATATAATTTGCTAATAAATTTTTTAAGAAATGGACATCTTCTGAATTATTGAGCGCTTTTCCATAGCGTGTTTCCGAGCTTAACGTACCAAGTACTTTTAAAAAGTCATGACCTAGTTCATATTTCATTTGCTCTATGATATTCATCGCGGAGTTGTCTGAATGATTGGTAGTCAGTGCTTTTTCAATCATGACTTGCTGAACATTGCGATTTTTTAAAATAGTAATGATGCGATCTGTTAACACATGGCCTTTAGCTAGAAGGCAGCGTTGTTCCACAAACACATCCTCATAGACGATTTGTCCAGACTTTAAATCATTAATGAAACAAATCTCATAGTTCGTACTCGCTTTTTTTTGTTGCATTTTAACACTCTCCCTAAATCTTTTACCTGTTACAAGTAAAATAAAGTAAAAAGGTTAAAATTAAGTTAAAAACTCTTAAGTATTTAAAAAAAAACAAAAATATTTTAGTTCAATTGAATATTGTGGGGATACTATTAATAGGAAAATCAAATTACCTAGCGCTAGTGAATTAGGTAGAAAAAGGATTCGTAGCAATGAGAAAATAAAGTTAAGAAAGTGTCTATGATACAATCCGAATAGGGAAAAATTACTGGAAGAGAGGCAAAAGTCATGGTTCAACAGCTCAATCAATTTATTCAACGATGGATGCCTATTTTAACGCCACTTAGTCTAGTTATGGGTATTTTATTAGAAGAAATCGGGGGGCATTTGTTGTTTTTAGTGCCAATTTTATTTGCAGGGATGACGTTTATTAGCAGCCTTAAATTGAAGTTTCGTGATATTAAAGTGTTTAAAGAATATCCAAAAACGATTTTATTTATCATTGCATTCTTACATATCTTAATGCCATTATGGGCGTATTTTTTAGCGCAAGTTATTTTTAATGATCATTTACTTTCGATTGGGTTTTTATTATCTGTTGCAGTACCAACAGGTGTGACGAGTGTTATTTGGGTAACGATTAGTAAAGGGAATTTGCCATTATGCCTAGCGATTATTTTGATCGATACATTACTTGCACCCATTTTAATGCCTGTGACGTTGCATCTTGTTTTAGGGGAAAGCATTCAATTAGAAACATCTGCCCTTATTTTCGATTTAATATGGATGATTGTGTTGCCATCTATTTTAGGGATGATCATGAATGAATGGACAAAGGGGAAGTTATCGGAAAAGGCGGGGATGCCGTTAGCGCTTGTATCGAAGCTTTGTTTATTCGGTATTATTATGATTAATAGTAGCGCGATTGCACCGTATGTAAAAAACTTGAATGTAGAATTAGCGAGTGTTATTGGCTTAGTGTTAGTAGTCGCAGTTTCTGGTTATACGTTTTCGTTAATAATTAGTCGCACTTTTTTGAAGTCTCGTGCCGATCAAGCAACATTTGTATTTAATGCGGGGATGAGAAATATCGCAGTCGGTGTTGTTATTGCTACAACTTATTTCCCATCAAAAGTAGCCATGCCTGTTGTATTTGGTATGCTATTTCAACAAGTATTAGCCTCCGTATTTTATAAAATAATCCGAACGTAAAAGAGGGTTTAATTGGAAATTGTACGTGTATAGTAAATAATTAGTCTTTGAAATAAAAATTCATTCGTGTTTTTATACTTCCATTCGGATTTAAATGTCTATATAGCAACGTTTTGATTGATGAGTAACTGTGCAATCAAATGTACACTCTAAAAATACAGTTGTGTTACCAAGTAATACAATGTATTATTGTGGTATAACAAGAGAACGAGTATTGAAGTGTAGTATAGAAATCTTCAATTGGTGAGGGAAAATCATCTTCAACCGATTGTTTGTTTTCATCAATCATCTAAGAATGGCGGAGGGTCTTATGGAACGGTTATTAGGAAAATGGAACAGTATTAATTTAGTCAATCGCATTATAATCGGGATTGTTGTAGGTATTATACTTGCCTTAACGATTCCAGATGCAGTAAGTGGAATTACAATTTTAGGTACGTTATTCATTTCAGCTTTAAAGGCTGTAGCACCGATTTTGGTGTTTGTGTTAGTTATTAATGCCATTGCTTCACATGTGAGTGGCAAGGCGACAAATATGAAAATGATTATCGTATTATATGCAGTTGGTACGTTACTTGCAGGATTTACAGCAGTTATCGTAAGCTACATTTTCCCAACGACATTAACATTAAAAACAGGTGCGCAAGATATTTCTCCGCCAAGTGGTATTTTAGAAGTATTAGAGAAATTATTATATAACGTTGTTTCAAATCCAGTAAGTGCGATTATGGATGCAAATTATCTTGGGATTTTAGCATGGGCGGTCGTACTAGGAATCGCATTAAAAGCTTCAAGTGATTCAACAAAAACGGTGATTTCAAATTTATCAGACGCCGTAACGAAAATTGTACAATGGGTAATTAGCTTAGCACCAATTGGGATTATGGCAATTGTGTTTGAAGCGATTTCTACAACAGGTTTATCAGCTTTATCTGAGTATGGTCGTTTAATTTTAATTTTAGTTGGTACGATGTTCTTCGTGGCTTTAGTGATCAACCCATTAATTGTGTTCATCGTAGCGCGTCGCAATCCGTATCCGCTTGTTTTAGCATCATTAAAAGAAAGTGGGATTACAGCTTTCTTCACACGTAGTTCAGCAGCAAATATTCCTGTTAATATGGCATTAGCTGAAAAACTGAAATTAGACAAAGACACATATTCCGTATCGATTCCTTTAGGAGCTACGATTAATATGGCGGGCGCGGCAATCACAATTTCCATTTTAACAATGGCAACAGCGCACACATTAGGAATTGAAGTTGATTTCATTACTGCCGTTATCTTAATGGTGCTATCAGCTATATCAGCAGCTGGGGCTTCGGGAGTTGCAGGGGGTTCATTATTATTAATTCCATTAGCATGTAGCTTATTTGGCATTTCAGATGATGTGGCGATGCAAGTAGTTGCGATTGGCTTCATCATCGGTGTTATTCAAGATTCATGTGAGACAGCATTAAACTCTTCTTCAGACATAGTCTTTACTGCAGCCGCTGAATATGCAAAAGAACGTAAAACTAAATAATTAACAAAAGGCATCTCGTAACGGTATACACACGAGATGCCTTTTTGTCGAATTCATGTAGATTACCAAGAAGAAGGTTATTTCTTGGGAAATAATATACAAAATATACAAAAATTGTCGTTATAATAAGGAGAGAAAAGTTCAATGTAACGATTACTAGAGCCTTTGGAGGATAAGACATGTCAATTTTAGATAATTTACGCCAAGTAAAACGTGAGCTGCTTGCTGAAAAACATCCGCTTGCCAATGAAAATATTCAATTCCGTAAAACCTATGCAATCGGTTATGCCATGCTCGTTTGTGTGAATGGTTATCCAAGTGAGATGGCAAAGGATGTATTAAAAAAACAAGTTGCGCTACTCGATTTACCAGCGGAATTTAAAAAGCTAGCCATCTCAGTTGCGCTTGAAGCAGATCCACAATCCGTACATAAAGTGGAACTATGAAGAAGTGCAGTTTATCCGAGGTTTCCGCTTAGCAATGCTGAAAAAAGATACCGAGGTGGCGACAAAAGTGGTGCAAGCTGCTTTTGAGCAAAGTGTAGCGCTCCCATTACAGGATTTAGCCTTCTTCTTACCAGGCTTTGAATATCAAGAACGTCTTATGCAAATGACGCTACTCGCAGGTCACAAGAAAAAATTAAGCCATGCCACTTATTTAAATGGCGAGATAATTGTCAGTAAGGGTGCCGAGCTCGATTTAAATGGCATGAAAGTAACCTTTGGCAACGAAGCAACCATTATTGTTGATGGTGGTGTATTAAAAGCAGATGGTGCCCAATTTATCGCGTCACTTGATGCAAACAAAACGATGCTATCGCTACGAAATGTAGGCTTAACAAAAATTCAAGACGCTCATTTCTTCGGTGCGAGTAATGTGCGCGCCATTGAAATGAACAACGCCAAGGTGGAACTTGATACATGCTCGTTTGAAAAATGTTATGACGAAGAACGCGGTGGTGCGGTTTACTTCACGAACAGCGATCATTTCGTGTTGCGAAATTGTGTGTTTGAACATAATTCGACGCTTGGTAAAGGTGGTAGCATGTATATTGCGGGTACGGAAGCGCGTCATATGAAGAAAATGGATTTCTTCAGCCGCATTACAGGTAAAGTACAAAAGGTGAAGTTAGTTTTGGAAGGCTGTCATTTCAAAGGAAGTCGTGCAGATATGTCAGGTGCACTACATATTTATGATGCTGATATTACGATCAATAATGCGGTGTTTGACAGCTGTTCATCGCGAGCAGGTGGTGCAGCGATTGATACCTTAAATTGTACAATTTCAGCAAGTGGTAATACATTTACAAAATGTATTGCTGCCATGAATGAGGCCATTGTAGTAGTAGGAAGTACAATGGGTACAACTGAAAGTATGATTGGGAAATTTGAGTTATGTGAACCGAAAAACTTGATAACGAAATAAAAAAGAGGGTTTATCGTAAATGACTGCGATAAACCCTTTATATTTGTATAGTAGCAATTGTCAATCTCCATCACCGCCAAAATCATCATTGATTGCTGCGTACATAAAATCAGAGTAATTTAGCTCATAAGACAGTAAATCTCCAATTGCTTCATTGGACGTATAAACTTGAGCGGCAATTAATAAAGAATTACATTGGTTACGACTAATTTTAAGTTTTCGGCAAATTTCATCATGAATATCATAAAGTGCTGGGAATTGGGCGATTTCGAATTTTGCTAATGCTAGGAGTGTAAGTGTTATATAGTGACAAGTTATCACTGAAATTTCGGCCCTTTGAATGAAGGCTGCTAATGTTTGTAAATGCTTGAATGTCGCTTCACAATACGCACCCGTGCCAATCGTTAATAACAAGGCACTATTTTTGGTTTCCCTATTTCGTTCAAAGCCAATGGAAACGAGCGCTTGATAATATGTTTCATAAGTGACGGCTAATTGTTGTGGTGATTCAGGACGAGCGGCTAAAATCGCGCAAGTATTGGTTGCTAAATGCGAATATTTTAAGCTCGGCTGCTTCATTAATTCTGTAATTAATGCTTCAATTTTTTGAATGGATTGTTCTGATTCAATATGAAGTGCTGCTAAATAACATTGGTCACCACGATGGAATTTTTTCGTCAATAATTTATACATATGTAGGGCGTGTGGGATTTTTTCCGGCGTTTTCGCAAAATGGACGTAATAAGCATGGCAAACTGGCAAATTCATGCTAACAAATTGGTACCATTTCGTATGTACTTTCATTTGCTGCTGTACTTTTTCATAATCCTCATAATAAAAATGAATGTTTCGAACGGTTAATTTTAACGCTAAATTTCTGGCACACTTATCGTCCTCTGTTCCGAAGTAAAGATGGATTTTATCAAGATTGTCGAAAAATAATTGTAATCGATCGTTCATTTTTATCACCCCTAATAAGTAGTACGTTTTAACTTAGCGGAAGTTTCAATAAATGAGAACAGAATAGCTGAAAATAAGCTTGCAAATTCAAGCATAATTCAAAAGAGTATTGTATGATAGGTAAGTAATTATTATAAAAAGCTTACGAAGCTCGTTGATAGAATTGAGAGGAAGAAAGTTATGAGCCAACAACCATTTTTACCGATTATTGTAGGTACTGATATTAATGCGTACAACATGGCAATTTCATTCCATGAAGAATATAAAATTCGTCCCATTTTAGTTGGGAAAGGTGTATTACCATTTACAAATTTAAGTACGATTCCACGTGCAATCGAATATGACAAAAAATTAGCCGATCCATCACAGTTCGCGAAAATTTTAATTAGTGTAGCGAAAAAATATGAAGGTGAAGCAGAAAAATTAATTTTAGTCGGAACGAACGATTTATACGTGCGATTAATTATTGAAAACCGAGACATCTTAAAAAATTACTTCGTGTTCAATTATATTGAAGAAGAATTAATGAACGATTTACAAATTAAGTCGAACTTCTATAAGCTTTGCGCACAGTACGACATCGATATTCCGACAACAATTTTTTATGATTGCAAAACGGATGGTGATTTCGAACAAGACATGATGTATCCAGTCATCATTAAACCAAGTAACGGGATTGAATACAGCCGTCATCCATTTGAAGGACAAGCAAAAGTATTCAAAGTGGAAAGCAAAGAAGAAGTACAAAAAGTCATCGATATGATTAAAAATAGTGGCTATAAAGATCAGCTGATTATCCAAGATTATATCCCTGGTGAAGATACAGCAATGTGGGATTCTGTTGTGTATGTGAACTCAAAAGGCGAAACACAATTTGTTTCATTTGCCCAAGTGGTTTTACAAGAGCATACAAAAACAGCAATCGGGAACTACACAGCCCTGATTACACGCTACAACGAAGAAGTGATGATGAAACTACGCGGCTTTTTAGAAGCAGTGGGTTATCGTGGTTACGGTAACTTCGATTTAAAATACGATGAGCGCGACGGCAAATTCAAAGTGTTTGAAGTGAATATTCGTCAAGGGCGTTCAAGCTATTATGTCAATGCAATGGGCTATAATTTAGCACGTAACTTTGTCGATGATTTAATTTACAATCGTTCACAGGAATGCGCTTACTTAAAAGGCGATGTACTGTTCTCGGTTGTCCCTAAAATTGTACTGAAAAACTTCGTTGAAGACAAAGATGTACAAAAGGATATTCAGCGTTTAATTCGCGAGAAAAAAATAGTTAACCCATTATTCTACAAGCAGGACAAGCACTTAAAACGTAAATTCTACATGTTCATTCGCCAAGTGAACTACTATAAAAAATATAAAGAAAACGTGTGGTAATCACACAGTTAAACCCATCAACGAGTGCAAACTTGTTGGTGGGTTTTGTTTTTTACAGCGCATTATTTTCTAATAAAGATGCTATGAAAGTATTTCAAGTTTTGTCGGCTGAAGGGTTGGTCAGAGCTAGTCATCTTCTAATAGAGATGTTATGAAAGTGTATCGTGATATGGCAGGGTTTAATTTTATAGCGAGTCCGTTGAATTTTGTGGGTTGAAGGGATTGTCAGAGCTAGTCATCTTCTAATAGAGATGTTATGAAAGTGTATTGAGTTTTGGCAGGCTGGGCGCCCAGAGTCGCAAAGATATGTTGCACATATCTGTACGACTCTTCTTTGCGCCTTGGGCTAGGCCTGCCAAATCAAAGTGTAATCCATTATGCCTTTGCATGTATTCGGGTGCGGCGCTATTGACGAGCAAAGGCGCCGTTTACTTTTAAAGTGAGTCCGTTGAATTTTGTGGGTTGAAGGGATTGTTATAGCTAGTTATTTTCTAATAAAGATGTTATGAAAGTGTATTGAGTTTTGGCAGGCTGGGCGCCCAGAGTCGCAAAGATATGTTGCACATATCTGTACGACTCTTCTTTGCGCCTTAGGCTAGGCCTGCCAAATCAAAGGATAGTTCCATTCTACTTTTGCATGTATTCAGGAGCGGCGCTGTTGGCGAGCAAAGGCGCCGTTTACTTTTAAAGCGAGTCCGTTGAATTTGGTGGGTTGAAGGGATTGTCAGAGCTAGTCATCTTCTAATAGAGATGTTATGAAAGTGTATCGTTTTTTGGCAGGCTGGGCGCCCAGAGTCGCAAAGATATGTTGCACATATCTGTACGACTCTTCTTTGCGCCTTGGGCTAGGCCTGCCAAATCAAAGGCTAGTCCATTCTACTTTTGCATGTATTCAGGGGCGGCGCTGTTGACGAGCAAAGGCGCCGTTTACTTTTAAAGCGAGTCCGTTGAATTTTGTGGGTTAAAGGGATTGTCAGAGCTAGTCAAATTCTAATAAATAATCTATAAAGGTGTTTCATAATTTGGCAGGCGACCGCATATCAGCAGCAGGGTCACGTGGTACGTGTCCCTACTACTGATACTGTTGCGGTATGCTAGGCCAGCCAAATCAAAGGCTAGTCCATTCTACTTTTGCATGTATTCAGGGGCGGCGCTGTTGGCGAGCAAAGGCGCCGTTTTTCTTTTAAAGCGAGTCCGTTGAATTAAGTGTGAAAGGGACTGTCACAGATTCTCTTTTTGTAAAGGGATGAATATATGGATAGATAAGGTTCAATAGTTGTCAAAGCCTTATATTCTATAATGGCAGGATTGCCTTTTCTACTAAAACTCTAGATAAATGAGTTCACAGTATTTAGATGATAAATAAATACATTGCGATTTTACCTACTTTATAAAAAGACTGGCGGCTTGCGTGCGAAGAACCTGCCAAATGACTACACCCGAATAACCACTTTAAAAAAGGCAGATCCACTTAAACTTTCTCTACTGTATAAAAAGATTCGCCTAATAAAAAGACTGGCGCCTACCACTGTAAGCGCCAGCCCGTGAATACAAGTAAAGGGAAAATGGATACACCTTGAATGGGCGGGCCTTACACACAGCACAAAGAACATTCGCGAAAGACTCTTGCAAAGAGGCTTTGTGAATGTGTGCTGCGCCCGCCCAAATGAAACACCCGAATCACCCCTATAACAAAGGATGAATTCACTATGATAAACCCTACTGTATAAAAAGATTCACCCAATAGACTGGCGCCTACCACTGTAAGCGCCAGCACGTGAATACAAGCAAAAGGAAAATGGATGCACCCTCTATTGGCAGGTCTTTCACGAAGCACAAAGGCGAGTCGTACAGACATGTGCAACATGACTGTGCGGCTTGCGTGCGAAGAACCTGCCAAATGACTATGCCCGAATCACCGCTTTAATAAAGGATGAATTCACTGTGATTTCCCTGATTTTATAAAAAGATTCGCCTAATAAACCGACTGGCGCCTACCACTGTAAGCGCCAGAACGTGAATATAAGTAAAAGGAAAATGGATACACCTTATATTGGCAGGTCTTTCACGAAGCACAAAGACGAGTCGTACAGACATGTGCAACATGACTGTGCGGCTTGCGTGCGAAGAACCTGCCAAATGACTATGCCCGAATAACCACTTTATAAAAGGCGGATCCACTTGAACTTATCTTTCTCAACTTTATAAAAGATTCACCTAATAAAAAGACTGGCGCCTACCACTGTAAGCGCCAGCACATGAATACAAGCAAAAGGAAAATGGATGCACCCTCTATTGGCAGGTCTTTCACGAAGCACAAAGGCGAGTCGTACAGACATGTGCAACATGACTGTGCGGCTTGCGTGCGAAGAACCTGCCAAATGACTATGCCCGAATAACCGCTTTAATAAAGGATGAATTCACTGTGATTTCCCTGATTTTATAAAAAGATTCGCCTAATAAACCGACTGGCGCCTACCACTGTAAGCGCCAGCACGTGAATACAAGCAAAAGGAAAATGGATGCACCCTCTATTGGCAGGTCTTTCACGAAGCACAAAGGCGAGTCGTACAGACATGTGCAACATGGCTGTGCGGCTTGCGTGCGAAGAACCTGCCAAATAACTACCCCCGAATAACCACTTTATTAGAAAATCGATTCCCTTTGAAAATAGCTTTATCTAGCTATATATAAATTGACCACTCAGTAATTAGCGGAAATGGTATAGTTAGTAAAAAGAATGGAAGGTGATTTTAGATGACACTACATACATTTACAGCAAAACTAGATTGGCCAGGTGGTCGTAATGCGGTAGGCGATTTAAACGCAGAGCGACTTTCTACACAAATTTCCATTCCACCTGAAATGGATGGACCAGGTATTGGGACCAATCCTGATGAAATGCTACTAGGTGCAGCAGCCACTTGCTATTTAATAACACTTGCGGCAATGCTCGAACGTAGCGACATTAAAGCAAAGCTCAATATGAAATCAGAAGGCTTAGTGGACGTGACGAATGGTGTGTTCACCTATAAAGAAATTCATCATTACGTAGAAATACAGCTACAAGAACAATTGGAGCGCGCCATTCGTTTAGCGGAGCGTTATGCATATAAAGCAGAAGAAACTTGTATGATTAGTAAAGCGTTAAAAGGGAATGTAAACATTCAAGTACATCTTACTCTAAAGTAGGGGAGCGATTTGATGGATATGGTTTCAGTAATCATTCAATTAGCAATAGCTGCGATAATTATCTTTTTTATTAGTGGGCGGTTAATCGGATCTCAAGTAAGCTTAGGAAAACGAATTTTATCGGTTGTTATTAGCGTGGCTTTTACGACTTTTGTATTTTGGTATACGTATTTAAGAGATGCAAGTTATTATGACGGCAACATTGTAACGAATGTCATTAATATTTCCACACTTTTATGGCTAGGCAGTATGCTTCTGATTTCGATGCTGTTGTATTTATTTTTTGAGTTATTTGATCCAATTGAATTAAATGAGAACGGGACACCGGTTGGGCGACGCTCGTATTTTAAAACGCTTATTACGTATTGGCGCCGTCAAAAAAGGTTGCGTCAAGTTGTCAGTATTGCGGTGAAAAATGGTGTGACGCGCACAATGAAGTACGCGCGTTCAAGAGAAGATGAACGGGAATTAGCAAAAGCGCTACGAGATACGTTAGAGCAATGTGGTGGGATTTTCGTGAAGTTTGGGCAAGTATTATCAACGCGAAAAGAGTTATTACCACCTATTTTTATCGAGGAATTAGAGAAGCTTCAGCAGCATGTGAGACCTCTATCAGAACAGCAAGTAGATGCCATTTTAAAAGAAAATTTAAAAGGACAAGACCAACAATTTTTTTCTTACTTTGATAAAAGTCCATTAGCTTCCGCATCCATTGGTCAAGTACATAAGGCAGTTTTAAAGGAAACAAATGAGCCCGTAGTGGTGAAACTGTTACGCCCTGAGGTAAAGGGAATCATGACAGAGGACTTGACGATTTTAATGGAGTTCGCAGGTTGGATTACAAGTAAGTCAAAATGGGCCGAAAACTTAGGTTTTTATGATTTAGCAAAAGGGTTTAGTTTGGCGTTAAGTGAAGAAATCGACTTTCATATTGAAGCACGGAATATGGAACAAATGGGTAATATCGTTCAAACCGGAAAAGTGGACGTAAAGGTGCCGAAAGTGTTTCATGATGTGTCAAATGAAAATTTAATAGTGATGGAGTTTGTAAAAGGAAAATCTGTTTCCGTTGCAACGGATTTGTTTCAAACCGAGCAAGTGGATCGACATGAATTTGCGAAAAACTTACTGTATGCGTTTTTAGAACAAGCACTCATTTCAGGTATTTTCCACGCAGATCCGCATCCAGGTAATATTTATTTGGAGCAAGATACAGGGAAGTTAGTGATGCTAGATTATGGTGCGGTTGGTCGATTGGCCGTGCAGCAACAGGACGGATTGAAGTATTTTTTAGTAGGTATTCATCAAAACGATGCAGCACTTGTTGTCGATGGGATTAGCTTGCTTGTTGAAAATGCAGAGGATATTAATCGTCTTGAAATGGAGCAAGCCATTAGCCAAATTTTACTGAAGATTAACTTTGTTTCTCGCATTCCAACAGATGTACTTATTTACTCGATTTTCTCTGTCGCAAGAGATTTCGGCCTGCATTTTTACCCAGCTGTGAGCGTGGCATTACGGGCGGTCGTTACATTAGATGGTACGTTAGGAATCATTCACCCTGGTTTTGAAATTTTTAGCGAAGTGAAAGATTTCTCGAATGACTATTTAAAAGCAAGCTTGCTCAAGCCATTTAAAGAACCACGCGCCACGAAGCAATTACTTGAAGAAGAATTGGCATTAATGTTGCCGAATTTAAGAAAAGTGCCACGCCGTATCGATCAATTGTTTAAAAAAGTAGAAAGCGGAAAAATTATTTTACATCATGATATTTTCTCAGATAAAGCGAATGCAAAATTTGTGACCCAGCTGTTTTCTCGCTTTGTGCTATTGCTTGTCGGCATTACATTTGGCATCATTTCGGTCGCATTACTCGCCATCTCACAATTTATTCATACGGCATATGCGGTATATTTAAATACAGCGGCCTACTTAGGACTATTTTTATGTGCGATTTTACTCGTACGTTTATCCATTCAAGCAATACGAGATATAAAGAGAACCAAATGACATGAGAGATCCTTTAAAAGGGTCTCTTTTTTGTATGATTGATTTAGTATGCTAAAATATTAAATCGATAGTGAAATAGCTTATTAACGCAGTAAATTAAATTAAGAAGAAAATGCTTTAAACGCTATAAAATATGCAATTTATTAGAAAGTATTGAAAAATAAATAAAAATTAACTAGAAATAAACTGCTATTTATACAATAATAAAATTAACGAATTTTTTTTGTGTAGAAAAATGCAAAGGGTGGGTTACATGATTCAATTAAACGGACAAAATTTATCTATTAAGCAATTGGCAAGTATTTTATACGGCAACGAAAAAGTGGAAATCGCACAAGATGCCATTGCACGCGTAGAAAAAAGTCGTCAAGCGGTAGAGCGTATCGTACAGCAAGATAAAACGGTGTACGGCATTAATACGGGTTTCGGAAAATTTAGTGATGTAAAAATTGCAGAACACGAAGTAAGCAAGCTCCAATTAAATTTAATTCGCTCACATGCATGTGGGTTTGGTGAGCCATTCCCTGAAAAAGTCTCAAAAACAATGATGGTATTGCGTTTGAATGCGTTATTAAAAGGATTATCAGGTATTCGACTAGAAGTGTTAGAGCGCTTATTATGGATGATCAATGAAGAAGTCAATCCGGTAATCCCGCAGCAAGGCTCACTTGGGGCTTCAGGAGATTTAGCGCCACTTTCCCATTTAGTTCTAGCAATTATTGGGGAAGGAGAAGTTTGGGTTGAAGGCGTGTGTAAACCTTCAAACGAAGTATTTGAAGCGCATCACTTAGCACCAATCGAACTACAAGCAAAAGAAGGGTTAGCGCTGATTAACGGGACGCAGGCGATGACAGCGCAAGGGGTTGTGAATTACATCGAGGCAGAAAAGCTAGCGTATGCGAGTGAATGGATTGCTGCGATGACAATGGAATCGCTGTACGGCATAATTGATGCTTTTCATCCAGCGGTTCATGAGGCACGTAATATGCAGGAGCAAATCGACGTTGCAGCCCGAATGCGTGATTGGCTTGAAGGCAGTGAGCTTATTACACATCAAGGAGAAAAGCGCGTACAAGACCCGTACTCATTACGCTGCATTCCACAAATTCACGGGGCGAGCTGGCAAGTGTTGAACTATGTAAAAGAAAAGCTTGAACTAGAAATGAATGCCGCAACGGACAATCCATTAATTTTTGAAGATGGGGAATTAGTTATTTCAGGTGGCAATTTTCACGGCCAACCAATTGCCTTTGCAATGGACTTTTTAAAAATTGGTGTCGCAGAGCTAGCAAACGTATCCGAGCGACGCATTGAACGTTTAGTCAACCCGCAATTAAATGAAGGGCTACCCGCATTTTTAAGCGCAAATCCCGGTTTAGAGTCTGGTGCGATGATTCTGCAGTACAGTGCGGCAAGTTTAGTGTCAGAAAATAAAACACTCGCACATCCAGCTTCCGTTGATTCGATTCCTTCCTCTGCGAATCAAGAAGACCATGTCAGTATGGGGACAACAGGTTCACGTCATGCGCGCATGATTATCGCTAATGTCCGTAATGTGTTAGCAATTGAAGCGTTTTGCGCAGCACAAGCAGTGGAATACCGTGGAGTTGATAAGATGTCACCAATGCTTCGCCAAAAATGGGATGAATTACGAAAAATTGCACCGAGTATGACAGAGGATCGTATTTTCAGTAAAGACGTGAATCGCATTATCGCTTATTTACTACCGTCAGACTAATCTTTCAAAACGATAATAGGGTTAGTGTTTGTTATAATAAGCATACGAGATAGAGAGGATGTATATTATGACAAAACCACATTTACTAATCATTGATGGCATGGCATTACTGTTCCGTTCATTTTTCGCATCAGCTGCTATGAATCAATTTATTCGTTTAGAAGACGGAACACCATCAAACGGCGTGCAAGGCTTTGCAAGACACGTATTAACTGCACAAAATCTAATCAAACCAACGCATTTAGCTGTTTGTTGGGATATGGGATCGCAAACATTCCGCAATGAAATATATGATGGCTATAAAGCAAATCGTCCCGCACCGCCAGAAGAAATGCTGCCACAGTTCGATATGGCAAAAGATGTTTCCAAATTAATTGGCTGGAAAAACTTCGGAACAAAAGGACTTGAAGCCGATGATTTAATCGGTTCTATGGTTGAAAAGTGGAAAGACGATGCACAAATTACAGTCGTAAGTGGCGACAAAGATTTGCTACAATTACTGAACCCTTCAACAACGATTGCATTTACGAAAAAAGGTTACACGGAATACGATGTGTATACAGAAGCTCGTTTTGTTGAAGAATATGGCATCTCGCCAAAGCAATTTGCCGAAGTGAAGGCATTTATGGGGGATTCGAGTGACGGCTACCCAGGCGTTAAAGGAATCGGTCCGAAAACAGCATTACAACTCATTCAAAATCATGGTTCAATTAATGGTGTATTAGCTGCCCTGCCAACATTAAAACCAGGTCAACGTACGAAAATTAGTGAAAATGAAGAGATGCTACGACTATCTCACAAATTAGCGATGATTCATTGTGAGGCAGAAATTGCCGCAGATTTAGAGTCGTTAAGATTAACAGAATACACACCAGCATTGTTTAATACAGTAGAAGAGCATGGATATCGTTTAATCGCGAAGCACGCTCGTTCGATTTATTAATGCTTAGTTGGAAGAGACGTGCTTATGAAGCTTATGGGTTCTCTATTGAATTACAAATTGTAAAATAATACTTAAAATAGCTTATTGAATCGACACTAGATTTAATAGGCTATTTTTGTTTATATTCTTGAGATTTTACTTATTAAATAAAGTTTACATTAAAAAAACATAAGATTATAGCTTGGAGAATATGCACGATTTCATACAACAATACCAGCGTTGTAACATTCCCCAAAACACGTTCAAACCGTTGTTGGAAGTGGATTTGTAGAAACATGCATAAAATCACGTATAAACAATGTTCCATAAGAAAAATGAGAAACGTTATTAAATCAGCGTTTCTCGCGTCTCTGCGTATTCCCAAACTTTGATTTGGGAACGTTATTTTGTATAGGAATGTATTTCAATTTTGCTTTTTCCTTTTAGAAAAGCTCAATATAAAGAGGGTTTTCGGTTTATATTAAAGAATAGCTAAGATATAAACTACAAGGGGTTGATTAGAATGAAATTTATTGAACTAAAAATATTTACAATACTTGTTACTTCATTGCTAGTTTCAGCAGCTCTAACGTTTAATTATATTTATTTTTCACATAATCCGCCCATTTATGACGAGTTTTTTATAAGCTTATTTGGTTATAGCCTTTATGTTTTCGTATTATTTATTATTGGTGCAAGTATCTCTTTCATTTTAGACTTTAAAATCAAAGCGAAAATTTATAATTTTGTTAGTTATATTTTTAGCGGGTGCTTATTAGGCATACTATTTTGTTTTATAGCGTTTCGAGGGATAACTATTAAAATGATAGCTGAAATGATAATACTAGGCATTATCTGTGCAATTCTATTTTGGTTAATACAAGAAATATTAAAAAGAACCTTTTACAAAAATACCATTTTTCTTTAAACAAACATAATTTGGGACCCTATCGTTCACATGAAGCCAAAAATCCCCCATTTAATTAAATAGGGGGGGTTGGTTACCAAAGTGTCATTTGGGAGTGTTATTTTGTATAATTTATTAAAACTTGTTGCACTAAATTTGCCTTTGGTTAAAGCATATTTGTATACAAACAGTCTAGGCTTTATAATTTAGATACACCTTTTCCACCTTTTGTTTTTAGCGTGCTAATTCTTTCCATACCAGTAATAATAGGTTTTGCTTGGCTAATTAATTTTTGAATAACCTCAAGACCTAGAGAGGCTTGATGAGAACTTTCATCAGTCCAAACTTCATAAACGTAAACTGAATTTGGTTCATTATCGGCAATGTTCACAAGATATATTTCACATTCATCTAAAGTTTCCATTGACTCAGCTGCTTCTAACAGAATATTAACCATTTCTTCTATTTTTTCTTCTTGAACTATAAACTTATTAAGTAGGCTAAATTTATTCATTTCATTCTCCTTAAATTTGTCATTACCTAAGTAATTCTATATTCCAATACTATTCCCAAAAGTAGAGGGATTAACACTAAGTCAAATTCCTCGGTTTATAAAATGTTTGTTGTACTAAGCATCCATTTCTAAATTTCGGTTCCTTTTGAAAGTTTCTTTTTAATAACAAAGTAAGTTACTATACCTAAGCAAATGTATATAATCAACAGGTAACTTCCCAATAGCATTGAGGTCTTAAATGCAGTGGTTAGCGAATATGTACTTAGTAATATATAGATTGTTAAAAATACATATCCCTTCTTTCTACTTTTCACAAAGACGGAAGTAAAAATAGCCAATATTAAACTGACAAATATTAAATGACTTAAAATGAGCATTATATACATCAAAATATTAAAATCCATTAATTATCCCCCAATCAGCTTAAATGATACCATAAATTGCCTTTTTGTTTTTAAATACTTTAACTAAATATTCCTAAACCGTTGGGGCACGTTTATTGAATGATTGTATATGGTTTATAAATGATTTTACGAATTTGTTGTAAATTTTATATGCTTGTCACCTAAGATAATAATATTTATATTCCATCTTGGGTGCATAACTAAATTATTATTTTCATCAAATTCTAAAGCTAGATGAATTTCATCATCTCCAGTTGTAAGAATAGCCATTCTTTTATTTTCGATATCTATATATGGCTTTAAACCTTCCACCAATTCTATTTCCCAATCAAAAAAAATCATTATTAAGCCTCCTAAATTATTATTATTATGATTCATATTTTTACCTTAACTAACTTAAAAAGCAAATCGAAGGAGCAATATTTATATGTTACAACCATTCAGAACAAGTGGATCGAATAGTCCTCTTTAAAATAATTTTTCACAGCATCTCAGAGCGTTATTTTCTATGAAAAAACGACAAACAATGATTTAACAGTGTTTGTCGCTTTTGGGCGCCTTCCAAAATTGGCATTTAGGAACGTTTATTGAATTTATAATGTATATAGAGTATTTATTAGTGTCAGTTCAAGTCCGTTTTAGTAGATAAAATACCCAGTGAAACAACAGAGCGTTTACTAGGTATTTTGGTTTTTGCACTACTAAAGAGAACCCGTAAACTTATGAAGCCGCCTCTTCTTTTTTTATGTGACCTTCTAGGAAAATAGAAAATAAAAAACGCAGAAAGCTAATGCTTCCCGCGTTTTTGTCTATCATTATTTTTTATAATCAACTACGATGTATGGTTGTAGTTGGAATGGCTTTGGTGCGATATTACGGTCATTCCACATACCGAACCAGCGCTCTAGTGGATAAAAGTAATAGCCATCTTGCCAGTGATCTGAAGTGTCATAAGGATCAGCAAAAATTAATACATCGTCACCGATACCAGGTGTACCGTTATTGTCGTATCCAATAATGGCTTGCCAATGTCCACCCCAGTCACCCCATTCAACCATAATTGGACGATTATTTTCTAAATGTTCTGTCAGCCATTTTACAAAATAACTATCTTTTGCATCAGATATCCAAGCTTCTGTTGTGTCGCTATTTTCTGATGAATATAAGCTATTCCATGTAAATGTTTCTGGCAGATTGCCAACATTGTTTCCTGTTGCACCAGAGTCTGCTTGAATAAGGTCGGCCTCTGAGTAATCTTCACGGTAGCTTGATTCAACAACTTCAAAACCTTCTAAGCTAGAGAAAAAGCTATGTAATTTCGAAACATCTGAGCCGTATTCAGGAAAGTTGTTCGCAGAGCCAGGTAATGCACCTTCTACATCAAGATCCGTCATTGCCTTCATTTGCGTGGCAATTTCCATTTCTGTCATTTCGTCATAGCCGAAATGATTCGCGACCATTAATGCAGTAACAGGGCCACAAGACCATTCTGTCGTCTGTTGCATCGTTTGGAACTTTTCTATAATTGTTAAATTTTCATCTGATTTCAAATTATAAAAATCAGGCGCTTTGTAGTAGCGAGATTCGTCATTGTCTCCAGCATTTGCGTATGCATCTGCACCGCCTGCTTCATCAAAATCTTCGCCCTTTATTGGGGTTGGTTTAACTGCCACAGTAGTTTCGGCTGATGCCTTTGTGTCTACGTTTACCTCCGCATTGTCCTTTGTTTCTTCTGAGCATGCACCCAGTAACATTGCAGATGCTAAAACTGCTGTAAGGGTTTTTTTCATTTATCACTCCACCTATTCTTGGTATTTTTCGTGCATTAAGCACAAGAATTTATTATATACAAAATAACAAAATACGCAATAACTTTTTTTGATAAAATAAAAAAGCGCTAGCTTATGCAGGCTAGCACTCCTTTGGTTCAATTTTTACGAAATCCAATACTTTTCGATTATCATCATATTTGAACGTTCGAATTTGGCTTTCTCGGTTACGACCACCATTATCATGAATCGTTAAATAAAGCTCATTGTCTATAATTTCATAGCCAATTAATGGTACCCAGTGATACTTATAAAGCGGCTTGTTTTTAGAGAGAAATTGCCCCGAAAAGTAAACGTCAAATCGCATGGCAACAGGATTTCCTGCACGCAACTGTTCAACCGCCTGAGTAAGCGTACATTCCTCAACAGACCAGTCATCTCCTAGTAATCGGCGTAAGTTTCGAATCATGCGCCATTTAAAAAGTCCGATTTTCGTCCCACCCAATAATTTGTAAAGTTCATTCACATCTTTTGTGAGAATCTTTTCATCATCTTTACATAAATAATTTAAAATAACATGTGCTGTTGTCGGTCCGCATGCCGAGTTTTGATATTCTGGTCGAACATCTGAACTATATTGTGACATTCCGTTTACGTTTAGTAGTACTCGCATACTAAACACCTCCATTACTATAAAGTTATAATATACCCAGTTCATGAAGAAATTAATCTTTTTTACTTTTGAAACTTAAAATCCAAGCACTCCGTCTAACGGAAAACAATATTGAAAGAAAGGAGCCTGAAAACATGCAATTGGAACAGTTTATTCGTGAACATGGCGAAGAGTTACTCAGGCTTGCTTATACCTATGTGAAAAGTAGGGAAGCAGCAGAGGATGTCGTGCAGGACGTGTTGTTAAAGGCATATGAGCAGCGCGAGCAATTCCGTGGGGGTTCGACATACCGCACGTATTTATATCGAATGACGATTAATCGCAGCTATGATTATTTACGCAGTTGGAGCTACAAAAATACCGTTTTAACAAATAAAATCCAACAAATTTTTCAAGGAACAAAATCAGCAGAACAGCAAGTGTTAACACAATCCGACAATCGCTTATTAGGTCAAGCAGTGCTCGACTTACCAGTAAAGTATCGTGAAATTATTATTTTATATTATTATAAAGAGCTGAAAATCGATGAAATTGCTAACCTATTATCTTGTTCGGATAATACGGTGAAAACAAGGCTGAAGCGCGGTCGGGAAAAATTAAAAGATAATTTAGAAGGGGGGGCATGGGATGACGAATTCTCAAGTGAAGCAAGCAATTGATGAGACGATTGGGAAAAAGCCGATGTTAAATGAGTCATTTGTAGAAAAAGTTTTAACGAAAAAAAGGCCTCCTAAAAGAATACCATTATTGCAACCAGCTATTGTCTTTGTCCTCATGCTTGCAATTAGCGCAATACTATATTTAACACCGTCTCAAAACGAAAACTCCGCTGTGGAAATAAAAGAGCAGTATTTAACCGATGGACAAAAACAGCTTATGGAGCAGTATTATTCAGCAATTGCAAAAAAGGATAAAAAGGCACTTAGAGAAGTGGCGACATTAAGTACAGACGAAGTAATCACACGCTACAAAGTATTTGATTTAACAAAAGCGCTAGAAGTCGTTAAAACGATTGATGCAGATAACGAACTCACACTTTTTGTGAAATTACAGTCAGCTACAGAAAGATATGTATATTTAGAAAAGCTAGTACTAGATAAACCAAGCAATAAATTCGTATTAAGTGATGCATATGAATTTAGCTATTACAATCAAAAAATCGAACTGCCAAAAACAATTTCGTTAAACTATAAAACAGCACCTATTGCAACGCCAATGACATCAAATGACATTGATCTTGATCAAGCTGAAAAGGAAAGAATCAACGGCAATACGTTCTATCAGCTTGAGACGAAGCTTGGAATGAAACGAATTTTTGAAGCGTTTTCTGGGGAGCGCTTTGATTTGGGAATTGTAAGTGAGGGCATGTCGTATTTCAGTGCTGGTCATGACAATCAGTTTTATTTTATTGATGCTTTAACAATGCATATGACATTCATTTACCTGAATGACGAAGGAAACTATCAAATTATGACAGGAGAGCTTGGGGAGCGAAGCATTACAACTTATCAAACAGATGTGCTCGAAGAACCGATTTTAATAACAGTGGGTGAGCAACCCAAAATTATGACCATTCAACAAGGGCAACTCGTTTACGCCGATATTTTTGAACAAGCCGAACTTGATAATCCTAGAATATTTTATACTACAGAAGCATCAATGGGATCACATGTAGTTGTGAAATACACAGAGGACCTACAGCAAATTTCGACGGATTATAAGTTTACTGCATCTAATGTGTTAACGGATTCTCGCACAATCGACATGTTTGAAGCAAAGCCAGAGCATTTACAAGAAATGGTTTTACAAAATCGCCGTAATAGCCAAATCATATATATATTTGCTAATGGGACGCTTCATTATAAGTCTGATACACGCCTTTATTATGAGAAGCCAAAATCAGCAGATGAAAAACCGGCTTCCGGAGAATTAATCGAAGAACAATATACGAATATTCAAATCAAAACAAAAAATAATCAATATTTTATTACTGGTGATAAAGGTTTTAGCTGGACGCTAACACGTACTGGACCACGCATTTTGCAGGATGAAAAGGGTATTGAATATACGATACCTATTGCGTTTGAGGATTTACCGGAAATAAGTAACATTCTCTTAGAAGACGAGATTCAATCACTAAGAATATATAAAATTAATGGATATGGCACAAATTCTTATGTACTAGAAGAAGACATAAAAGGGATAAATGAATTATTTGCGAATTCAGCTGTAAACAAAGATTTCGTTAGTTTGGAGAAATCGGAGTTAATGATTGAAATCGAATACCACAATGGTAAAAAGGAGAAGTTCGAGTTATGGTTAAATGAAGATGGTCTAAAGAGTATTGTGATGAAAGTAGATAGGATAACTAATATAACTATACTGTATACAATTCCCGAAGAGCTAGCGAATCATTTCCGACAATTAGCTAAACAAATTGAGGAATATGATAACTCCAAATAAAAAACGAAAACTACCCCAACTATTTGAGGTGGTTTTCGTTTTTTTACAATTAGCTACATAACCCAACTGACTTATTCTCATAAGCAGGATCGGCTAAAGCCTTCACCATAAAATGTGCAACGCTCGCACGTGGAATGGTACTCGAACCTTTTGGTACACCGTCCACTTCTTCTTTATAATCCGTTGTAAGTGGCGCATCTTTTAAGCCCATAGGACGCGCAATGGTGTAAACGACACCTTTCGATTTGTAGTAGTCAAGTGCAGCGCGGTGATCGGCTAATGGATTCGCTAGCATTTTCATCATCATCTTGCCCATAATACCAGGAATTTCGCGATCCACCCCAGCAGAAGCACAGTATACTAAACGTTTCACACCCGCTTTTTCCATCCCATCGGCAATGTTTTTGCCCATTGTTTCAAGCTCATTTGATTTTTTCGTACCTGTACTAGAGCCTAAACAAGAAATAACGGCTTCATGACCAGGAATAGCAGCCGCCACTTGTTCGGCGTTAAATGCATCACCTTGAATGATGTTCACACCTGTTGTTTTTAATTTTTCTGGTGTGCGCGCAAAAGCAGTAACCTCATGACCAGCTTCTACCGCCATTTGAACGAATTGTTGACCAACGCCACCGGTTGCACCGAAAACGATAATTTTCATTAGAATTGCCTCCTTGTTATTTAAATTGATTTTTGTAATCTTACACCTTTCCACATAAACGTGAAAATCGTTGTTAACACTAAAATAATTAATCCAGCAATAAATGGATATAAAATACGAATATCATAGAGTGCACCCGCTAGTAATGGTCCTAAAATATTCCCGATACTCATGTATGCATTATTCATACCCATCGCAAATCCTTGTTCATTTCCTGCCAACTTTGAAATAAGTGTTGTTAAAACAGGACGTAAAATCGACGTTGCTAAGAAAATTAATAACGAAATGGCAAAGAACATTCTGTAGCTTCCAGCAATGATTGATAGCAAGAATCCAAAGGCTGTTACAATTAAAAATAATTTTAATACATTTAATTCACCCATTGCCTTTACAATCCAATCGACAACAAAAAGTTGCATAATCACACCAACTAATCCTGTTGCAGTAACCATGAACGCAATTTCTTGTGGGGTCGCCCCAAATTTGTCATCCACATAAAGACCAAGAACGGTTTCGTACGCCATTAATCCAAAACTCATAATCAGCGTAATGACCAATGGAATGAAGAATGGTTTCTTTACGGATAAAATAATATCCTTTACCATCGATTGATTTAAGCCTTCTACAATTGTCTCTTTTTCAAGTTGACTTTCCTTTAAAGTGAAAAATGAAACGACAAATGCGAGTACTCCGACAATCGCTGAAACAAGTAACGGTATTTTTAAACCATAATCCGCTAAGAATCCACCAATACCAGGTCCAATAACGATACCTAAAGACATCGCAGCAGAAATAAAGCTATTCCCCTTTGCGCGTTGATCCATCGTTGTAATATCTGCTACATAAGCATAAATCGCAGGTATTAAAAACGCACAGCCAATTCCACCAATTGCACGTGATAAGTAGAGTAGCCAAATCGAATTAGCAAAATAAAAAATAAACATAGAAATCGCTAATGTAAGTAATCCGATATTAATAAGTGGACGACGACCGTATTTGTCCGTCCATTTCCCACCAATTGGAGAAACTAAAAATTGTGTAAACGCAAAAATTGCAATGATTAATCCTGCTGCAGTCCCACCCTGACCAATCTCTTTTAAATACGCTGGAATAATCGGTATAATAATCCCAAAGCTTCCAACTGCGATAAACATGTTGAGCATAAGTAAAGCTAATTTTTTTCGTTGATCTGAAGTCATACACTATCCTTTCATAATAACTAATTTTACGTGTAGTACATTGTAATATGTATAGAAGTTAAAGGCTACTGCTTTATGTAGAATAATTAGTCCTAATTCAAAAAAATGAATCCAAAAGATACATAACTTTTGGATTCAAATTCGCGGGAATTAAGCTTGTGCGTTTAAAAACTCTTCAATTTGTGCAGGTGATTTTGCGTTAGCACTATGTAAGTGAGCCAATTTTTCACCATTTTTGAAGATTAATAATGATGGAATCCCCATTACTTGATATTTCTCTGCTAAGTCAGGGAAGTTATCGCGGTTAATAGAGTACCAGTCATATTGAGTATACTCTTCGATAATTGGATCGATAAACATATCCATACGTGTGCAGTCAGGGCACCAGCCAGCGAAGAATTTCACGATTACTGACTTTTCAGTACCCGTTAATTCAGTAAATTGTTCAATTGTTGTAATTTCTTGCATTCAAATCACTCCTTTAAGCCCATTGTACACACAAAGGCTGATTACGAAAAGTAATTAAGCTTCTTAAATTTAATTACCATTCATCCCTCCATTGTGCGTTTTGGGGCATTTACTTTCTTGGCGGGACAAAGCAGACTTTTTAGCTCTTTTGTTCGTTAAATTAGAATAATAATTTTATTTAAAATTGTGAGAAAATTATTGCGTAAATTATCAAAATAATCTACACTAAGAACAGAAAAGCTGTTAGAAGTTTTTTTTTCATTTCAAAATGAATGACTGTTCATTCAAGGGAGAAGGGGGAAGTGCTCGTGTCTTACAAAATTCAAAAAGTAGCTGTTTTAGGTTCAGGGGTAATGGGTTCAGGTATTGCAGCGCATTTAGCAAATATCGGGATTCCTACATTATTATTAGACATTGCACCAAATGAGCTAACAAAGGAAGAGGAAGCAAAGGGGTTAACGCTTGATTCGAAAGCAGTTAAAAATCGATTTGCTGCTTCCGCATTACAAAAATTATTGAAGCAAAAACCAGCGCCACTTTCAGCGAAAAAAAATCTAGCATTAATCACACCAGGGAACTTTGAAGATGATTTAGACAAGTTAAAAGATGTCGATTGGATTATCGAAGTTATCGTAGAAAAATTAGACATTAAAAAAGGTTTATTTGAAAAGATTGATGCTGTGCGCAAGCCAGGAACAATCGTTTCATCAAATACATCAGGGGTAAGCATTAACGCAATGGCAGAAGGACGATCAGAAGATTTCCAAGCGCATTTCCTTGGAACACACTTCTTTAACCCGCCACGTTATTTAAAATTATTAGAAGTGATTCCAGCGAACACAACAAAACCAGAAGTCGTAAGCTTCATGCAAGAATTTGGTGAAGATGTACTTGGTAAAGGTGTTGTAATCGCAAAAGACACACCAAACTTCATTTCAAACCGTATCGGTACTTACGGTTTACTAGTAACGATGCAAGAAATGATTGCTCGTAATTATTCAGTAGGTGAAGTAGATTCAGTGACAGGTACATTGATTGGCCGTCCAAAATCAGCAACATTCCGTACGCTTGATGTTGTTGGTCTCGATACATTCGCACATGTAGCGAAAAACGTATATGACCAAACAACTGGCGCGGAACAAGCGGTATTTGAAGAATCACCAATTTTAAACAAGATGATCACAAACGGTTGGATCGGTGCAAAATCAGGTCAAGGCTTCTTCAAAAAAGAAGGAAAAGAGATTCTGCAACTAAACTTATCAACGTTTGAATATGAACCAAATAAAAAGCTAGTGGCACCATCACTTGAGATGGCAAAACAAGCAAAAGGTCCAGGTGGAAAATTAAAAACATTAATTTATGCAAACGACCGCATCGGTGAATTATTATGGAACTCATTCGCCCCAACGTTAATTTATTCAGCACAGGTAATGGGTGAAATCGCAGACGATATCGTAGCAATCGATAATGCTATGAAATGGGGCTTCGGCTGGGCTCAAGGTCCATTTGAAATGTGGGATGCAATCGGTGTAGAAAAATCAGTTGCGAAGATGAAAGAAGAAGGCCGTGAGATTCCTGCTTTTGTAACAGGGTTACTTGATAAAGGCTTCACTACATTCTACTCAGAAATCGAAGGCGACTTAGCTTACTATAACGGCACAGAGTATGTAAAAGTACCAGTGAACGAAAAAGCAATCAACTTAAAACGTTATAAGAAAAAACACGGAGTCATCAAATCGAATTCAGGCGCAAGCTTAATTGATTTAGGCGACGGTATTGCATTACTAGAATTCCACTCAAAATCAAATGCGATAGGTTTAGACATCATTCAAATGATTAACTTCGCGGTTGATGAAGTAGAGAAAAACTACAAAGGTCTTGTAATCGGGAACCAAGGCAAAAACTTCTGTGTAGGTGCAAACCTTGGCATGATCTTAATGGAAGCACAAGATGACAATATTTTCGAACTTGATTTTGTTATTAAGTCATTCCAACAAGCGATGCGCCGTATTAAGTACAGTGCGAAACCAGTTGTTGCAGCACCATTCCAAATGGCTTTAGGTGGCGGTGCGGAAGTTTGTTTACCAGTTGCACATATCCAAGCCTCAGCAGAAACTTATATGGGTCTAGTTGAAGTAGGGGTTGGCTTAATTCCAGGCGGTGGCGGTAATATCGGTCTTTATGAAAAATTCATTAAAGGCTTACCAAACGGTGTTGAAGTAGACTACCAAAATATCGCAAATAAAGTATTTGAAACAGTTGCAATGGCGAAAGTTTCAACTTCTGGTGAAGAAGCGCGTGAAAATAACTTCTTAAACTTCGCAGACGGTATTTCTGTAAACCCAGATCACCTAATCTATGATGCAAAACAAGCAGCAATAGCACTTGCAGATGCAGGCTACATTCCACCAGTGAAAAAGAAAGTGAAAGTAGTTGGCGCACCAGGTTATGCAACATTACTTTTAGGTGCACAAGGTATGTTCGATTCAGGATTCATTACAGAGCATGACTTGAAAATCGCTAAAAAGCTAGCGTATGTTATTGCAGGCGGTAAAGTACCATATGGAACAGAAGTTTCTGAAGAATATTTACTAAACCTTGAAAAACAAGCTTTCTTAGAGCTAGTTGCAGATCAAAAATCACAAATGCGTATGCAGCATATGCTTGTAAAAGGAAAACCATTACGTAACTAATTAAGTAAACTATTTCGCTAGCTAGACTCGTCTCGCTAGCCCATTACAAGGGGGAAACATCATTATGCGTGAAGCCGTTATCGTTGCAGGGGCGAGAACACCAATCGGACGTGCAAAAAAAGGGTCACTAGCCAATACTCGTTCAGATGATTTTGGTGCAGTAGTAGTAAAAGAAACGTTAAAACGTGCGGGCTATGAAGGTCCAATTGATGATTTAATTATGGGATGTGCGATGCCAGAAGCAGAGCAAGGAATGAACGTTGCACGCTTAGTTGGTGCGTTAGCAGGTCTTCCAGATACAACACCTGCACTAACAGTAAACCGTTTCTGTTCTTCAGGTTTACAAACAATTGCTTATGCAGCTGAACGCATTATGCTTGGTCACTCAAAAGCGATTATTGCTGGTGGTACAGAATCGATGAGTATGATTCCAATGACGGGGAACACAGTACGATTAAACCCGAAAATTGCAGAAGATGCACCACAATACTACATCGGCATGGGTCACACAGCAGAGGAAGTAGCAAAACGCTACAATGTAAGCCGTGAAGATCAAGATGCGTTTGCAGTTCGTTCACATGAATTAGCTGAAAAGGCTATTAAAGAAGGCAAATTCAAAGACGAAATCGTGCCAATCGAAGTAACAGAATACTACGTGGACGCTGACAATAAATTACAAGAAAAGAAAACAATTTTCGATACAGATGAAGGTGTACGTCCAGGCACTTCTGTTGAAGGTTTAGCAAAATTACGCCCAGCATTCAACGTGAAAGGATCTGTAACAGCAGGGAATGCTTCTCAAACTTCAGACGGGGCAGCAGCAGTATTAGTTATGGACCGTGAAGAAGCTGAAAAGCATGGGTTGACACCACTTGCTAAATTCCTAGGATTCGCAGTGGGCGGGGTACCACCAGAAGTAATGGGAATTGGTCCAATCGTAGCCGTACCTAAAGCGTTAGAAATCGCAGGCTTAACACAAGACCAAATCGACCTTTGGGAAATTAACGAAGCGTTCGCATCTCAATCAATTCAAGTTGTACGTGAGCTAGGTATTGATATGGATAAAGTGAATGTAAACGGCGGTGCAATTGCTCTAGGTCATCCACTTGGTGCAACAGGTACAATTCTTACAGTGAAATTAATTAACGAATTAAAACGTCGCGGTGGTAAATACGGTGTTGTGACAATGTGTATCGGCGGCGGTATGGGCGCAGCGGGCGTATTTGAAATACTGTAATTCATTATTAAATAATTAGATTCACAAAATCACAAAGACCATTCTGGGAGGAATTTATCATGGAACAAACAACAAACATCATTAAAGGTGGCGGCTTCTTAATCGAGGACGTAGAAATCGAGCGCGTATTTACGCCAGAGGATTTCACGGATGAGCAAAAAATGATTGCTCAAACAACGCAAGAATATGTAACAAATGAAGTATTACCAGTAGTTGAAAACTTAGAGCACCACGAATTCGAACATTCAGTACGTTTATTAAAAACTGCAGGCGATCTAGGTCTACTAGCAGCAGACGTACCAGAAGAATATGAAGGCTTAGGCTTAGACAAAATTTCTTCAGCATTGATCGCTGAAAAAATGTCGCCAGCTGGTGGTTTCTCAATCACGCACGGTGCACACGTTGGTATCGGTTCTTTACCAATCGTATTATTCGGTAACCATGAGCAAAAATCTCACTACTTACCAAAATTAGCTTCAGGTGAATTTATCGCAGCTTACGCATTAACAGAGCCAGGTTCAGGTTCAGATGCATTAGGCGCAAAAACAACTGCAAAATTAAATGAAGCAGGAACGCACTACGTATTAAATGGTGAAAAACAATGGATTACTAACGCTGGTTTCGCAGATGTATTCGTAGTATACGCAAAAATCGATGGCGATAAATTTACAGGTTTCATCGTAGAGCGTACATTCCCAGGCGTTTCTGTAGGTCCAGAAGAGAAGAAAATGGGTATTAAATCATCTTCAACACGTACGTTAATTTTAGAAGATGCACAAGTACCAGTTGAAAACGTACTAGGTGAAATCGGTCGCGGTCACGTTATCGCGTTCAACATCTTAAACATCGGACGTTACAAATTAGGAGTAGGTACTGTAGGAGCTTCTAAACGTGCATTCGAGCTTGCTGTAGCTTATACAAACCAACGTCAACAATTCAAAACAAAATTATCTGATTTCAACTTAACAAAAGATAAAATCGCAACAATGGCTTCTCACATTTATGCGTCTGAGTCATTAAACTACCGTACTGTAGGTTACTTCGAAGACCGTTTAAGCCAATTATCTGAAGCAGAGCAAAAAGACGGAAAAGCAATTGCAGGTGCAATCGCTGAATACGCAATCGAATGCTCAATCGCAAAAGTATTTGGTTCTGAAACATTAGACTTCATAGCTGACGAAGCAGTGCAATTACACGGTGGTTACGGCTTTATGGCTGAGTACGAAGTAGAGCGCATTTACCGCGATTCTCGTATTAACCGTATTTTCGAAGGTACAAACGAAATTAACCGTATGATCGTACCAGGTACTTTCATGAAAAAAGCATTAAAAGGTGAGTTACCTCTATTACAAGTTGCTCAAGAGTTACAAAATGAGCTATTAATGCTAATGCCTGAAGAAATCGGTGACGCAGCGTTAGAACAAGAGAAATACTTAGTGAAAAACGCGAAGAAAATTGCCGTATTAGTAGCAGGCTCAGCTGCACAACGCTTTGGAGCAAAATTAGATGCAGAGCAAGAAGTATTAGTAAGCATCGCCAATATTGCGAACCAATTATATGCAATGGAATCAGCTGTAATCCGTACACAAAAAGCAATCGCACGTGACGGTGAAGAAAAAGCAGCTCAAAAAATTCTTTATACGCAAATTTTCTGCCAAGAAGCATTTGCAGAAATCGAAAAAGAAGCAAAATTAACATTACTTGCTTCAGTTGAAGGCGATAATGCACGTATGATTCTTTCAGCATTACGCAAATTAACGCGCAACAACCCTTACAACTTAATTCCTAAAAAACGCGAAGCATCTGTGAAATTAATAGAAGCAGAAAAATACGTAGTTTAATAACTACTTTCAGCAGGGGTTCAAATACTGGGCCAGAAGGTAATTATGCCGATGTGTAATTGATTGAATTAAAGAAAAACGGGTGCAGGACGCTGCATCCGTTTTTTGCTTTGTTATAGAGTATCCGTTACAATAGGTGGAAAGTTACTGACAAAAAGGAGCACTTTTATGACAATAAAATTCATTCAATATCCGAAATGTACAACATGCAAAAAAGCACAAAAATGGCTCGATGAAAACGGTGTGAACTATGAAAGTGTTCATATTGTGGAAGAAACTCCTTCTAAAGAACAATTAAAATCATATTATGAAGCAAGTGGACTGCCGCTTAAAAAGTTCTTCAATACATCCGGCATGAAGTACCGTGATCTTGGTTTAAAAGACAAGCTAGCGAATATGTCTGAAGAAGAACAATTAGCGTTACTCGCATCAGATGGCATGTTAATTAAACGTCCTATTGTTACAGATGGTAAAAAATTAACATTAGGATTTAAGGAGTCTGACTTCGTAGAAAATTGGAAATAAAGCGTTAATCTTATTGAAATTCCGAACGAAATATGGCAAACTGAACATGAATGTACTACATATTACTTGGAGGTTTTCTCATGAGCACACCAAAAGAATTACGTTATACAAAAGAACACGAGTGGGTAAAAATTGAAGACGGTAAAGCAACAGTAGGTATTACACACTTCGCTCAAGCGGAATTAGGTGACATCGTATTCGTTGAGCTACCAGAAGTAGGCGACGAAATTGCTAAAGACCAACCATTCGGTAGCGTTGAATCTGTAAAAACAGTTTCTGAACTATACGCACCAGTGTCTGGTAAAGTTGTTGCAATCAATGAGGAACTTTCTGATAACCCAGAATACGTAAACGAATCTCCATACGAACAAGCATGGATGATTACAGTTGAATTAACGAATGAAGTAGAAGTTGAAGAATTAATGAGTGCAGACCATTACGCTGAATTAATCGAAGAATAAGAATTACTATTTGAAGCACTAAAATCCGGGTTTCTGGGTTTTAGTGCTTTTTTCATTGAAAAGCGATAGTATAAATTTTAATAACTCAATCTGATAATATACATAGAAAAAGGAGGTATACCATGAACAAATGCATCATCGTCGAAGGGCGTTCGGATAAACTAAAAGTCGCGCCACTTCTAGCTGAGCCCGTTGTGATATTATGTACAAATGGCACGATTAGTGAAGACGGTTTAATTGATTTATTGTCTGTGTACGAGCATTATGAAATGGTGACAATGTTTGATGCTGATCGTAATGGAGAAAAGTTGCGTAAGCTTATGAGACGAACTTACTCCGAAGCACAGCATGTCATTATTCCAGAAGTGTATCGAGAGGTTGCAGAAACACCTGCAAGCGTCTTAGTGCAGCTTTTAAAGGAAGCGAAATTTTCAGTACAAGAAGGATGACATCACAATGGAACAATGGACGAGAGCTCAGTGGCAGCAATTAATGAATGAAAAAGAACAAACCGCATTTTTTGTTTATACACCTATGTGTGGTACATGCGATGTTTCAAAGAAATTTTTGGAAGTTATTGAGGTGTTATTACCTGATTTACCTTTAGGAATGGCAAATATCAATTATTTAGAAGACTTACCTTATGAATTAAAGATTGAAAGTGTGCCTTGTTTAATCATTACCGAACATGGTCAAATAAAGGAAAAAGTTTATGCGTTTAAATCCGTACCGTTTTTGTATGAAATATTAAAAAGTAATTGACGTATACAATTTAGCGTGTTAAAGTGAAATTCATAATAAACAAACTAAATAGCGTTACTCTTATAAAGAGCGGTCGAGGGAAGTGCCCTATGAAGCCCGGCAACCTGCATTTATGCAAAGGTGCCAATTCACACAAAGTTTAACTTTGAGAGATGAGAGAACGGTTCAACATACAGATGTGATAACCTTTCTACTTGTCTTTGTAGAAAGGTTTTTTTGTTTTTATTAGGTAGAAATAAAGCAAAATAGTCGCAGCATTAAAAAGTAATGGGTAGTTAGTTTAGTTAAAGGAGTCCTAGCGATGATTGATATACAAAACGTAACGAAAGTTTACCAAACAAAGAGCGGTCAATTAACGGCTGTTGATCAAGTAAGCTTATCGATTAAAAATGGAGAAATTTTCGGTATTATCGGCTATAGTGGCGCTGGTAAAAGTACGATGATTCGCCTTCTAAATGGATTAGAAAAGCCAACATCAGGTTCAGTCATTGTCAACGGTCAAGATATTTCAAAGGCATCAAGTAATAAGCTACGTGATGCGCGCCAAAAAATAAGTATGATTTTCCAACATTTCAACTTACTTTGGTCACGTACAGTAGAAGAAAACATCGCATTTCCATTAGAAATCGCGGGTGTTTCAAAGAATGAGCGTGCGAAACGAGTTTCAGAACTAATTGAACTAGTAGGATTAGCTGGTCGTGGAAAAGCCTATCCATCACAATTATCAGGTGGTCAAAAGCAACGTGTCGGCATTGCCCGCGCATTAGCTAACAACCCAGAAGTTTTACTTTGTGATGAAGCAACATCAGCCTTAGACCCAGAAACAACGGATTCAATTTTAGAACTTTTACTCGACATCAACAAAAAAATTGGCTTAACAATTGTCCTCATTACACATGAAATGCATGTGATTCGCAAAATCTGTAATCGCGTAGCAGTCATGGAAGCGGGGAAAGTGGTAGAACAAGGCGATGTATTGCAAGTGTTCCAACAACCTCAAGCACCAATTACGAAAAATTTCGTATCACAAGCTTCAGGTGCAACACAAGAAACGCAAGCCTCTTTACAACAAATTATCGCAAACTACCCATCTGGGAAAATCGTCAAATTAAGCTTCGTTGGTCAAACGACAGAGCAACCTGTTATCTCGCAAATTATCAAACAATTCGATATTGTCGTAAATATTGTGCACGGTAAAATTTCAACGACAAATGGTGGTTCACTTGGAACACTGTATATCCATATCGACGGTCCAGCTGACGAGGTAAAAGCAGCACTAAACTTTTTAGCACAGCACGAAGTTCAAACGGAGGTGATTGAACATGTTTAATCAATTACTTCCAAATGTCGATTGGGGTAAAATGTTAGACGCAACATACGAAACTCTGTATATGACAACTGTTGCAACGGTTATCACGTTCATATTAGGAATTTTAATTGGGATTGTTTTATTTTTAACTAGTGACAATCAGTTATGGGCAAACAAAGTGGCTCACTTTTTAACTGGATCCATCGTCAACATTTTCCGTTCGGTTCCATTTATCGTATTAATCATTTTATTAATTCCATTTACTAAATTTTTATTAGGCACAATTCGTGGAGCGAATGCCGCGCTACCTGCACTCATTATCGGAGCTGCACCGTTCTATGCACGCATGGTTCTAATTGCACTACGTGAGATTGATAAAGGGGTTATTGAAGCAGCTCGTTCAATGGGTGCGAAAACTTCAACAATCATTTGGAAGGTACTGATTCCGGAAAGCTTACCAGCGTTGATTTCAGGCATTACCGTAACAGCGGTTGCTTTAGTTGGTTATACAGCAATGGCGGGAATTATCGGAGCTGGTGGTTTAGGGAACTTAGCTTTCTTAGACGGGTTCCAACGTAATCGTACAGACGTTACATTAATGGCAACCATTTTAATTTTAGTAGTGGTATTCATCATTCAATATATTGGTGACTACATTACGACAAAAGTAGACAAGCGATAGTTAGGGGCTTAAAGGCCGTAATTATAAATTGCCTTTGTTTAACTGAAACAAAGTAGACGCAAGTTTGAAATGAGCGAGCGTCTACAAATGTAATTTACTGAATATAAAAAAGTTTTGGAAAAACGAAGGCGTAAAAACAAAACAAGACAGGGGTTTTAAACAATGAAAAAATTATTATCAAGCGTTATTTTAGGGGCATCTGTATTAGCATTAGCAGCATGTGGCAACGATGATGACAAATTAGTAGTCGGTGCATCAAATACACCACATGCCGTGATTTTAGAAAAGGTAAAACCAATTTTAGCGGAGCAAGGCATCGAATTAGAAATCGAATCATATACGGATTACGTATTACCAAACAAAGATTTAGAGTCTGGTGATTTAGATGCCAACTACTTCCAACACATTCCGTACTTCGAAAGCCAAAAAGCCGATTTCGACTATGATTTTGCCAATGCAGGTAATATCCATATCGAGCCAATTGGTATTTACTCTAAAAAATATAAATCTTTAAGTGAATTACCAGAAGGTGCAACAATTTTACTTTCAAACTCAGTAGCTGACCACGGTCGTATGTTGTCATTACTTGAAGCAGAAGGTTTAATCACTTTAGCTGATGGAATTGATAAAACAAAAGCAGAAATTAAAGATGTCGTAGAAAATCCGAAAAACTTTGTATTTGATGCGGATACTGCAGCAGAACTTTTAGTGCAAATGTATGAAAATGAAGAGGGCGACGCGGTACTAATCAACTCAAACTTCGCTATCGATAATGGGTTAAATCCATTAAAAGATTCTATCGCAATCGAGTCTGGAGATTCACCATACGTAAACATTATCGCGGTTAAATCTGGTGATGAAGATTCAAAAGAAATTAAAGCATTAGTAGAAGCATTACATTCAAAAGAAATTCAAGATTTCATTCTTGAAGAATGGGGCGGCTCTGTAGTACCGGTTTCAAAATAATCTTTAAAATATAAAATGCCTACTGTTGAAGGATATTCTTTAACAGTAGGCATTTTTTTATTGAAAACGTGTTAATCGTGAGTAAAACTTCGATACAAAATCGATAAATACTTGTTCAGACGGTGCAAGTTCTCTTGTTGTTGGTGCAATGATGCCAACATTTCTACGGATGACTGGGATTGCGATTGGCATTTTGACGGTCATGCGCGGCGTAGAATCATAGAGTGAGCTTTCTGGTAAAAGTGTGACTCCGATACCTGCAGCTACCAATCCTTTTAATGCATCCATATCTTCGCCTTCAGAAGTAATATTCGGTAAAAAACCAACTGAACGGCAAGCATCGACCGCCACTTTTTGTAAAATATAGCCTTCAGGGAAAAGTACGAAATCGTCATTGCGTAAATCAATTAAATTGATAGTCTCTTTTTTTGCGAGCGGGTGTGTCGCTGGAAGTAAGGCGTAAATGCTCTCACTAAAAAGGACAGTTGTATCGATTGCCTCATCTTTAGGAGGTAATGGACCGAGCAATGCTAAATTTAATTCTCGATTTTTTACCGCTTCAATTAAGTATTTATACGAGCCTTGACGTAATTGAAATGAAATATCTGGGAATTCTTTTTTGAATGCAGAGATGACAGTCGGTAAGACGTAGCTTGCCAAGCTTGTTGGAAAGCCGACTTTAATGGTTCCTTTTGCAGGGTCTAAATGTTCTTCTACTTGTTTGGCTGCAAAATCAATGGCCTTCAAAGCCGTAATACTGTGTTCTAAAAAAATTTTACCAATTGGTGTTAGTTTGACGTTACGTCCGATACGTTCAAAAAGTGGCGTTCCGAGCTCCTCTTCCAAATTGGCAATTTGTCTACTAATCGCAGACTGGGCAACATGTAGATGCTCTGCTGCCTCCGAAATATGTTCGCGTTCTGCTACCTCGACAAAGTAACGTAATTGTCGTAATTCCACTAGTTACACCCCATTAATCTAGAAAATAGATGGTTCCTATCCAAACTATATATTGTTTATATTATTCTGATAACTTTAAAATGTAAATATGTAATGGAAGAATGAGGGGGAATTTTTATGAGTTTTCATCAGTTACCTATAGCGCAAGGGTTATATGATCCACAGTTTGAGCATGATGCGTGTGGTATCGGAATGTATGCCAACATAAAAGGGATTGCATCACATGACATCGTGAAAAATGGTTTAGAAATGTTATGTCGCTTAGAGCACCGTGCTGGACGTGGGGGAGACGGTAAAACAGGCGACGGCGCAGGCTTAATGGTACAAATTCCAGATGCTTTCTTTAAATACAACTGTCCGGATTTACAGTTACCTAAAAAAGGACAATATGGTGTGGGCCAAATCTTTTTGACGGATGACGCAGTTCAAGAGCAAAAAATTGAACAAAAGATGAACGAATTAATTGAACAAGAAGGCCAGGAACTAATCGGCTGGAGAATTGTACCTACGAATAAAGAAAATTTAAGCGATATAGCAAAAAGTAGTGCACCAGTTGTACGTCAAGTGTTTATTGGTTCAACAGCCGCGGACGAAAAGGCGTTTGAACGTAAACTTTATGTTATTCGTAAACAAGTAGAACACTGGGCAGCACAGCAAGGCTATGAATTATATATTCCGAGTCTTTCAAGTCAAACGATGGTGTTTAAAGGGTTACTAGCTCCTGAAGAAGTGAGTGATTTTTATATTGACCTACAAGATGAAAGTTTCGTATCAGCATTAGCGCTAGTGCATTCCCGTTATTCAACAAACACATTCCCATCTTGGAAACGCGCACACCCGAACCGTTACATCATTCATAACGGAGAAATTAACACACTTCGCGGCAATATTAACTGGATGCGTGCACGGGAGCAACAATTTGTTTCAGAAGCTTTTGGTGATGATTTAGAAAAGTTATTACCAATTATCGATCAAACAGGTTCGGATTCTTCGATGCTCGATAATGCGTTTGAATTTTTCGTATTAGCGGGTCGCTCACCAGCACAAACAGCAATGATGATGATTCCAGAGCCATGGACGGAAAACCCACGTATTGAAGAAGATCGTAAAGCGTTTTATCAATACCATTCAAGTTTGATGGAACCTTGGGATGGTCCGACAGCAATTTGCTTCACAGATGGTAAACAAATTGGCGCGATTTTAGATCGTAACGGTTTACGCCCAGGAAGACTTTATGTTACGAAAGATGATCACGTGATTTTCTCTTCTGAAACGGGCGTTGTTGATTATGCGGAAGAAGATATTTTGTATAAAGACCGTTTAAGCCCGGGACGTATGCTACTAATTGATTTGGAGCAAGGAAAAATCATTTCTGATGAAGAGTTGAAAGCGGAAATGGCAACAGCTGAGCCGTACGCAAAGTGGCTTGAAGAAAACATGATTCAGCTTGACGTAAGTGAAGAAAAAGCCGTAGAGGTAAATGATTTAACATTACGCCAGAAAATTCATGGTTACACATATGAAGACGTACAAAAATATATTGTCCCCTTAGCGAAAGAAGGAAAAGATCCACTTGGTTCCATGGGGAATGATTCACCGCTTGCCGTATTATCAAATCGTCCGCAATCGTTGTTCAATTATTTCAAACAGTTATTTGCACAAGTAACGAACCCACCAATCGACTCAATTCGTGAACATGTTGTGACTTCAACGATGACGCTTCTAGGAGCAGAAGGGGACCTTTTACATCCTACAGCAACGAATGCCCGCCGTATTATGCTCGATACGCCAGTATTAACGACAGCAGAATATGAACAACTACTAGACAACGAGGAGGAAGCTTTCCAAGTAGCAGAAATCTCGCTCAAATATATTGAAAATTTAGAAATCGAATTAAATCGTATTAAAACGGAAGCAGAAGCCGCAATATTTGGTGGTAGAACAATTTTAGTATTAACGGATTATGAAGAAGACGCGAAACAATTAACGATTCCTGTGTTACTTGCGGCAAGTGCGATTCATCAATATTTAGTGCGTATTGGATTACGTACAAATGCGAGCATCATTGTCAATTGCGCAGAGGTTCGTGAGGTGCATCACTTTGCAGCGCTAATTGGCTTTGGTGTCGATGCCATTCATCCATATTTAGCATACGCAACGCTAGCAGAAGCTATTGAAAAAGAGCATTTAAACGTTTCGTATGAAAAGGCCGTTCAAAAATTCCGTAAAGGGGCTGCAGATGGTGTTGTAAAAGTCATGTCAAAAATGGGTATTTCAACAGTGCAATCTTACCGCGGTGCACAAGTATTTGAAGCGGTTGGTATTTCAAAAGCGGTTATTGATGAATACTTTACAGGGACAGCATCTCAAATTGATGGCATTAATTTAGCAACAATTGGCGAAGAGGCGAAACGTCGTCACGATGCTGCTATTGCATCAATAAGTGCAGAGCTACAATCGGGTTCTGATTTCCAATGGCGTGCAGATGGTGAGCACCATGCGTTTAATCCGAAAACGATTCATACACTGCAATGGGCAACACGGAAAAATGATTACGGGTTATATAGAATGTATGCGGAAATGGCCAATGAAGAACGCATCGGTTTCTTACGTAATTTATTTGAGTTCAAAAAGGCTGAGCGCCGATTACCGATGGAAGAAATTGAATCGGTAGACTCGATTGTTAAACGCTTCAAAACAGGTGCGATGTCTTTTGGTTCGTTATCGAAAGAAGCACACGAAACATTAGCGATTGCGATGAATAAACTAGGTGCACGCTCGAATTCAGGAGAAGGTGGGGAAGATCCAGCTCGCTTCACAAAGGATTCTAATGGGGATAACCGCCGTTCAAGCATTAAGCAAATTGCCTCAGGTCGTTTCGGTGTGAAATCACATTACTTAGTGAATGCTGATGAGCTGCAAATCAAAATGGCGCAAGGAGCAAAGCCAGGTGAAGGTGGGCAACTACCAGGGAACAAAGTATACCCTTGGGTAGCAGATGTTCGTGGTTCTACACCAGGTGTTGGCTTAATTTCACCACCACCGCATCATGATATTTATTCCATTGAAGATATGGCGGAGCTCATTCATGATTTAAAAAATGCCAACCGTTACGCACGTATTTCCGTAAAGCTTGTCGCAAAAGCAGGGGTTGGTACAATCGCAGCTGGTGTGGCGAAAGGTGCAGCGGACGTCATCGTTATTTCGGGTTATGACGGCGGTACAGGGGCATCACCGAAAACATCGATTAAGCATACAGGATTACCATGGGAACTTGGCTTAGCGGAAGCTCATCAAACATTAATGCTAAATGGTCTTCGTGATCGCGTCGTTTTAGAAACAGACGGTAAGTTAATGACAGGAAAAGACGTTGTGATGGCGGCACTACTTGGTGCGGAAGAATACGGCTTTGCGACAGCTCCGTTAATCGTATTAGGCTGTGTGATGATGCGTGCGTGTCATTTAGATACCTGTCCAGTTGGTGTGGCGACACAAAATCCAGAGCTACGTGCAAAATTTATGGGGAACGCCGATCATGTAGTCAATTATATGCGCTTTATCGCAGAAGAAATGCGCGAATACATGAGTGTTTTAGGTTTCCGTACAGTAGATGAAATGGTTGGCCGTACAGATGTATTACAAATTTCAGAGCGATCAAAACAACACTGGAAAGCAAGCCAATTAGATTTATCTGCTTTACTTCACCAAATGCAAGGGGTACGTACAAAGCAAACAGTGCAAGATCATCACATTGCTGAAAGCTTCGATGTACGTGAATTATTACCGAAAGTAGAGCAAGCAATTGCAGACAAACAAGCAATTGAACTTAGCTACCCAATTAAAAATACAGACCGAGTAATGGGAACCATTGTGGGGAGTGAAATTTCACGTAAATATGGTGAAGTCGGCTTACCAGACAATACAATTCAACTTTCATTCACAGGGCATGCAGGTCAAAGCTTCGGCGCATTCATACCACGCGGGATGGCGATGCGTGTTGTTGGGGACGTCAATGATTATTTCGGTAAAGGTTTATCAGGTGGTAAAGTAGTAGCGATTGCACCGATTAAGGGCGAGCAAGAAACAAACGTCATTGCAGGGAATGTTTGCTTATATGGTGCAACGAGCGGGCAAGCATTTATTAACGGTCGTGCAGGGCATCGCTTTGGTGTTCGTAACTCAGGTGCGAACATTGTAGTTGAAGGGATTGGTGACCACGGCTGTGAATACATGACTGGCGGTAAAATTGTCGTATTAGGTGACGTTGGTCAAAACTTTGGTGCAGGGATGTCAGGTGGTATCGGATATATTTTACCGACGGACGAAGCAAAGTTTAAAGCGCAATGTAATATGGAAATGATTCAATTTGAAAAGTTATCAAATACACATGAAATCGAAATGGTACGACAATTAATTATTAAACATTTAGAGGAAACAGATAGTACTTATGCGCTGGATATTTTAGCAAAATGGGAGCAGTTCGTACCGAAATTTGTGAAGGTTGTACCAACAGATTACAAAGCAATTCTTGAAAAAATTGAGCAACATAAATTAAATGGATTAACAGATGAAAATGCAGCGATGCAGGCGTTTATTGAAACAACTGAAAATCAAAAAAAGCTTGTGAGTTCGAAATAAGAGGAGGGTTCTAGCATGGGGAAAGCAACAGGGTTTATGGAATTTAAGCGTGAAAAAGGGCAGGAAATAGCACCACTAGACCGTATTTCGAGTTGGAGTGAATATACAAGCAAGCTACCAGATGAAAAGTTGCAAACGCAAGGCGCTCGCTGTATGGATTGTGGTACACCATTTTGTCATATGGGAATAGAGATTCGAGGCACAGCTGCGGGATGTCCGATTCATAATGTCATCCCAGAGTGGAATGATTTAGTGTACAAAGGAAAGTGGAAGGAAGCACTGGATCGTCTTCATATGACGAATAACTTCCCAGAATTCACAGGGCGCGTATGTCCAGCACCTTGTGAAGGCTCTTGTACATTAGCAATTACGGACCCAGCAGTGGCAATTAAATCAATTGAACGCACAATTATTGATAAAGGTTTTGAAAATGGTTGGGTAACGCCACGTATCCCAAAAGAGCGCACACAGTATAAAGTGGCAATCGTTGGATCAGGTCCAGCAGGTTTGGCAGCAGCCGACCAATTGAATCAATTAGGTCATAATGTCACAGTATTTGAACGTTCGGACCGTTTTGGCGGATTATTAATGTATGGTATTCCAAATATGAAACTAGAAAAAGAATTGATTGATCGACGTATAGGCATACTTTCATTAGAAGGTATTAAATTTATCGCAAACACAGAAATCGGAAAAGACTTAACAAAAGAACAGCTACAGGCAGATTTTAATGCCGTTATTTTATGCACGGGTGCTCAAAAGCAACGTCAACTCCATATGGAAGGTAGTGACGCTGGAAATATTCATTTAGCGATGGATTATTTAACGGGCGTTACAAAAAGTCTATTAGATTCAAATTTTAAAGATAAAAAGGGATTAAACGTGAAGGGGCAAGATGTCATCGTTATCGGTGGTGGTGATACAGGTGCAGATTGTGTTGCAACAGCACTTCGTCAAAATTGCCGTTCCGTCTATCAATTTGGTAAGCATCCACAGCAAGCGTTAACACGTACAGATGAAACGATGTGGCCAAAAGATCCGAACATTTATAAATTAGACTATGCCTACGCAGAAGCAGATGCAAAATATGGTGGTGACCCTCGTGAATACTGCATCCAAACGACAAAAATCGTAAAAGATGCAAAAGGAAACGTAAAAGAGTTGCACACCATTCAAATGGAAAAAATTCTAGGTGAAGATGGCTTCCATTACTTCAAGGAGCTACCAGGCACAGAAAAAGTTTGGCCAGCACAGCATGTATTTGTCGCAATTGGCTTCGAAGGTACGGAAAAAGAAACACCAGAACATTTCGGCACAGAGGTAACAAACAACCGCATCCGTGCATCTATTAAAGATTACGAAACAAATGTACCAGGTGTATTTGCAGCGGGAGACGCAAGACGTGGTCAAAGCCTCATCGTCTGGGCGATTAAAGAAGGGCGAGGCGTTGCTGCAAGCGTCCACTATTACCTAACAGAGGCCTTAGTAAAAAACTAATATAATAATTAAAAAACGCCATTTCACATGTTGAAGTGGCGTTTTTACGTGGTTGAAATAAACTCTTACAATCCCTTAATCTACATTTATTTAATGAACAATCTATAGTAAGAAAACGGCACCTACTTTTAAACGCCACAATTTATTAGAAAACGTTTAATGAAGACGCTTGTCAACCTAAATCTACTTCCGCATTAGAAAAATAAATAATCCAATTAAATCAATTAAATAAGTGAAATTGATTCTCATTTGAAACTTACCTAATGAAAATAAAGAATTCAATCAAACTGCTGTTTATATAGTAGAAACAGACTAATAGAAAGAGTTTTTAAAAAATGATAGAGAATTTTTATTTAAAATCATTCTAAACTATTTGCAACGCACATCCATTTCGGGTAAGATTGGGTATGAAATTAATTTAGCATGCATGTGTCGTGCAAATGAACATTTGGAGGTAATTTAATGACAACTTTAGAAATTAAAGATCTTCACGTTGAAATTGACGGAAAAGAGATTTTAAAAGGTTTAAACCTTACTATTAACACTGGCGAAGTACACGCAATCATGGGTCCAAACGGAACTGGTAAATCAACATTAGCTTCAGCAATTATGGGTCACCCTAAATATGTAGTAACTCAAGGTGAAGTTTTAATCAACGGTGAAAACGTACTAGAAATGGAAGTAGATGAACGCGCGAAAGCTGGTCTATTCTTAGGTATGCAATATCCATCAGAAATTACGGGTGTAACAAACGCAGACTTCTTACGATCAGCAATTAATGCTCGTCGCGAAGAAGGCAATGAAATTTCATTAATGAAATTTATCCGTGAATTAGACAAAACTATGGAATTCTTAGAAATGCCAGAAGAAATGGCACAACGTTACTTAAACGAAGGCTTCTCTGGTGGTGAGAAAAAACGTAACGAAATTCTACAAATGATGATGATCAAACCAACTTTCGGTATTTTAGACGAAATTGATTCTGGTTTAGATATCGATGCATTAAAAGTAGTATCTAAAGGGATTAACGAGATGCGTGGCGAAGGCTTTGCATGCTTAATGATTACTCACTACCAACGTCTACTTAACTACATTACTCCTGATAAAGTACATGTAATGATGCAAGGTAAAGTAGTGAAATCTGGCGGTGCAGAATTAGCGCAACGTTTAGAAGCTGATGGTTACGAATGGATTAAACAAGAGTTAGGTATCGAGAATACTGACGCTATTACAGAAGAAGCATAATTAAGGAGGACGACGAAGATGACGGTTGAAACTAAATTAGCGTTATCAGCACAAGAAGTACGCTCGTTCTCTGAACAAAACGATGAACCAGCAGCATTCGCTGATTTCCGCGTGAGCGCATTAGAAAAAGCTGCTGCGCTTGAATTACCAAAACCAGATAGAACGAATATTACAAAATGGAACTTCATTGATTTTCCTGCACATACAGTAGAAAGTGCAGCATATACATCACTTGAAGAACTACCTGAAGAAGCAAAGGCAATCATTGATACAGAAGGTCAAGAAAACCTTTATATTCAACGTAACAACACACCTGCATATATTAAAGTTTCTAACGAACTTGTAAACAAAGGTGTTATTTTCACAGATATTCAAACTGCTATTCGCGAGCATGCGGATTTAGTTGAAAAATATTACATGACAACAGCTGTAAAAGTTGATGAAAATAAGTTAACAGCTTACCATGCAGCATTAGTAAATGGCGGTATTTTCGTATACGTTCCACGTAACGTAGTCATCGAAACACCTTTACAAGTGGTATTCATAAATGATAATGCAGAAGCTTCATTATTCAACCATGTATTAGTGGTAGCAGAAGAATCTTCAGCAGTAACATATGTAGAAACATATATTTCTACATTTGAAGAAGCAAAAGGCCAAGTAAACGTTGTTACAGAAGTAATTGCAAAAAACAATGCGCAAGTTACGTTTGGTGCAGTAGATAACTTAGCAAAAGGCTTCACTTCATATATGAGCCGTCGTGGTCACGTTGAACGTGATGCAAAAATTGATTGGGCATTAGGCTTAATGAATGATGGTAATACTGTTTATGAAAACACTACAAACTTAATTGGCGACAATTCTACATCTGACTTCAAAATGGTTACTGTAGGTCGTGGTGAACAAAAATTAAACTTCACAACATTAATTCGTCAATGGGGTAAAAACTCTGACGGTCGAATTTTAAAACACGGTGTTATGAAAGACGCCGCACAATCAATCTTTAACGGAATTGGTCACATTATGCACGGAGCGACAAAAGCAAACGCAGAGCAAGAATCTCGCGTGTTAATGCTTTCTGAAAAAGCTCGTGGTGATGCCAATCCTATTCTTTTAATTGATGAAGATGATGTAACAGCAGGACACGCAGCATCTGTTGGACGTGTAGACCCAACTCAATTGTATTATCTAATGAGTCGTGGTATCTCAAAAACAGAAGCAGAGCGCCTTGTCATTCATGGATTCCTTGCGCCAGTTGTTACTAACCTTCCAATCGAAGGCGTTAAAAAACAGCTGACGGAGGTTATCGAAAGGAAAGTTCGATAATGATACCAAAAGACATTAAAAGTTATTTTCCAATTTTAAATCAAGAAATCAATGGAAATCCTCTTGTATATCTTGATAGTGCAGCTACTTCACAAAAGCCAATTCAAGTAATTGAAGCAGTTAAAAACTATTATGAATTCGATAACTCAAATGTTCACCGTGGTGTTCACACATTAGGGAACCGTGCAACAGATTCTTATGAAGGGGCACGTGAGAAGGTTCGTAAATTTATTAACGCGGATTCTACGAAAGAAATTATTTTCACTCGTGGGACAACAACTTCTATTAATACAGTGGCTTCTGGTTATGCTCGTCAAAACCTAAAAGAGGGCGACGAGATTGTTATCACACACATGGAACATCATGCAAACTTAATTCCTTGGCAACAAGTTGCGAAAGAAAAGGGTGCTGTTTTAAAATATATCGACTTAGAGCCAGACGGAACTTTAAACTTAGATAAAGCCCGTGCAACAATAACACAAAATACAGCCATTGTTTCAATTGGAATGGCTTCGAATGTTATGGGTACAATTAATCCAATCAAAGAAATTGCTAAAATTGCGCATGAAAATGGTGCAATTATGGTAGTAGACGCTGCACAGGGAGCACCACATTTAAAAATTGATGTTCAAGATTTAGATTGTGATTTCTTAGCGTTCTCTGGGCATAAAATGTGTGCTCCAACGGGTATTGGTGTACTATATGGTAAACAAGCGCTTTTAGAAAACATGGAACCAGTTGAGTTTGGCGGAGAAATGATTGATTTCGTAGGCTTATACGATTCAACATGGAAAGAGCTACCTTGGAAATTTGAAGCTGGTACTCCGATCATTGCAGGTGCAATCGGTCTTGGTGCGGCAATCGATTTCTTAACTGAGATTGGATTAGATAATATTGCAGCGTATGAGCACGCTTTAGCAGGCTATGCGATGGAACAATTATCGACAATTGATGGTCTTTCAATTTATGGTCCACGTGATGCAAACAAACGTTGTGGTTTAGTAACATTTAATTTAGATGATGTTCATCCACATGATGTTGCAACAGTTCTAGACATGGGCGGCATTGCTGTTCGTGCAGGACATCACTGTGCTCAACCGTTAATGAAATGGTTAAATGTAACTGCAACAGCTCGAGCAAGCTTCTACATGTATAATGACGAATCTGATATCGATGCTTTAGTTGCAGGATTGCGCTCAGCGAAGGAGTATTTTGGCGATGTCTTTTAATAATTTAGATCAACTATACCGTTCCGTAATTATGGATCACTATAAAAACCCTCGTAACAAGGGGTCCCTTGAAGAAAATAGTGTCACAATCGATATGAACAACCCAACTTGTGGGGATCGTATCCATTTAACACTAAAAGTTAACGATGGTATCGTAGAAGAGGCGAAATTTGACGGCGAAGGCTGCTCAATTTCAATGTCTTCTGCATCAATGATGACTCAAATCGTTAAAGGTAAAAAAGTCGAAGAAGCTTTAGAGCTTGCAGAAATTTTCTCGAAAATGATGCTAGGTGAAGACTTCGATCATGAAAAGTACGAGCTTGAGGATATAGAGGCACTACAAGGTGTAGCAAAATTCCCAGCGCGTATTAAATGCGCAACATTGGCTTGGAAAGCAATGGAAAAAGGCGTAAAAAACGAAATGAAATAATGCAAGTTAGGCTAAAGTGCTAGCCGCTCGGACACTTCAGCGCTTGTCCTGGTGGAACGAGCACTTTAGCACTTTTAGTTAATATCCAGGCTAAAGCGCTAGCCACTCGGACACTTCAAAAGTCACTTCGCGTGCAAGCACACTATGTGACTTTCTCCAGTGCCTGTCGTGACTGAACGAGCACTTTAGCACTTTTAGTTAATATCCAGGTAAAATCGCTAGCTGTTCGGATGTTTCGATCGCTTCCTGCGTGTGCGAGCACACTTGTCAGAGTTCTCCAACATCTGTCACAGCTAAACGAGCGATTTTACACTTTTAGTTAATGAACGGAGGAGACAACATGGCTAAAAAAATGCCTGATATCGGCGATTACAAATATGGCTTCCATGACAAGGACGTATCAATTTTCCGTTCTGAACGTGGATTAACAGAAGAAATCGTACGTGAAATCTCAAACATGAAAGATGAGCCACAGTGGATGCTTGATTACCGCTTAAAAGCTCTTAATAAATTCTATGAATTGCCAATGCCACAATGGGGTGGCGACCTTGCATCGTTAAACTTCGATGAAATTACGTATTACGTAAAACCATCTGAAGCTACACAAAAATCTTGGGATGAGGTACCTGAAGAAATCAAAGCAACATTTGATAAATTAGGTATTCCTGAAGCAGAACAAAAATATCTTGCAGGTGTATCTGCTCAGTATGAATCTGAAGTAGTTTACCATAACATGAAGCAAGATCTTACTGATATGGGAATCATCTTTAAAGATACAGACTCAGCGTTAAGAGAAAACGAAGAAATTTTCAAAAAACACTGGGGTACAGTAATTCCTTATACAGATAATAAGTTCGCTGCTTTAAACTCAGCAGTTTGGTCTGGTGGATCATTCATTTATATGCCTAAAGGCGTTAAATTAGACACACCATTACAAGCTTACTTCCGTATTAACTCTGAAAACATGGGTCAATTCGAACGTACGCTGATCATCGTAGACGAAGATGCAGCTGTACACTACGTAGAAGGCTGTACAGCACCAGTTTATACTACAAACTCTCTACACTCAGCTGTAGTAGAAATCATTGTTAAAAAGAACGCTTACTGCCGTTATACAACAATCCAAAACTGGGCAAATAACGTATACAACCTAGTTACAAAACGTACTGTAGTTGAAGAAAACGGTACAATGGAATGGATCGACGGTAACATTGGTTCTAAATTAACAATGAAATACCCAGCATGTATCCTTAAAGGTGAAGGCGCACGTGGTATGACATTATCAATCGCGATTGCTGGTAAAGGTCAACATCAACACGCTGGTGCGAAAATGATTCACTTAGCACCGAATACATCTTCAACAATCGTATCTAAATCGATTGCTAAACAAGGTGGTAAGGTTACGTATATGGGTCAAGTTAAATTCGGTAAGAACGCTACTGGCGCTCGTGCAAACATCGAATGTGACACATTAATCATGGACAATGCATCTACATCAGATACAATTCCATACAACGAAATCTTAAACAATAACGTATCTTTAGAACACGAAGCGAAAGTTTCAAAAGTATCTGAAGAACAATTATTCTACCTTATGAGCCGTGGTATTTCTGAACAAGAAGCGACAGAAATGATCGTAATGGGCTTCATCGAGCCGTTCACAAAAGAACTACCAATGGAATATGCAGTAGAAATGAACCGCCTAATCAAATTCGAGATGGAAGGTTCAATCGGATAATAAGTTCGATTTTCCTAAAGGATTTTCAAGTAGCCATCGTGCGCTTGAAAATCCTTTTTCTTTTGGTGAAAAGAGAGTAAATTAGCTAAAATATGTATATTTAGTGAAAAAACATGAATTTTAAACAATCGTTACGAATTTAGTCACCTTGTAAATATTTACATTAATCGTTCTTGATGAAATAATGAATGTAAGAAAGTATACATACATTTTTTATTAAGGGAGCGAAAAAAGATGGAAAACTTATTCTGGCCAATTACTTTAGGTGTACCTGTAGTTGTATTAGTAGTAGCAGTTGCTGTTATTTTCTGGGCATTAGGACAAAAGAAAAGCGGCAAGCTTTGGAAAAACGATGAGCATGATGGCGTACTAAAAGTAAAATAATCGTAAAAATAAAAGGTGTTCCAAACGTTGAAATTCAGCGTTCGGAGCACCTTTTTGATTTGGGTTATTTTAAATTCGTAATAAAGTTCTCGATTTCTGCCTGTGTTTTACGGTCTTTACTGACGAAACGGCCAAGTTCTACACCGTTTTCAAATGCAACAAAACTTGGTATACCAATGACACCTAGTTCGATACATAAATCGATAAATTGATCACGGTCTACTTTCACAAATGTAAAGTTTGAAAATTTCTCAACGACTTCAGGCATGAAAGGGTCAATGAAGCGACAATCTGGACACCAATTTGCTGTAAATTCAAAAACAACAGCAGCACCATTTTTATAAGTTTCGAATTGCTCAATAGATTGTAAATTATGCATGGTAACGCCCTCCTTTTTATACAATTATGATAGGAATAATATTAATTTGCAATGACTTTGCTATGAATTTACGCAGGATGTTGTACAATATCTTGTAAGAGGTGATGGGAATGATTTCAATCGGATTAACAGGTTGGGGAGATCACCCTGACGTCTATAGTGAAGTTACAGCAGCAAAAGATAAATTATTTGATTACAGTGGGCATTTTCCTATTGTAGAATTAGATACATCATTTTACGCTATTCCTACGCCAGAAACGGTCGAAAAGTGGTGCAAAGAAACGCCACATAACTTTCAATTTGTGGTGAAAACCTATCAAGGAATGACGGGCCACTTGCGTGATGAATTACCTTACGAAACAAAGAACGATATGTTCAATGCGTTTCGAGCTTGTGCACAAACCTTTCAAAAAAACGGGAAGTTAGCAATGGTTCTTGTGCAATTTCCCCCATGGTTTGACTGCCAACAAAAAAATGTACAATATATTCGATATATAAAACAACAGCTTACAGATTTTCCGATTGCCATTGAGTTTCGAAACCAATCATGGTATTCCTCGAACATGAAGGATAAAACATTGAAATTTTTGAAGGATAACAAGCTTACTCACACGGTTTGTGATGAACCGCAAGCGGGGAGTGGTTCTGTACCCTTTGTGCCGATTGCAACGCATGATAAAGTGCTTGTCCGCATTCATGGTCGAAACGTCTTTGGTTGGCGTAATATTGGACATAGTGAAAATTGGCGGAAAGTCCGCTTTTTATATGATTATAATGAAGAAGAACTACAAAAGTTAAGTGAGCAAATTTCATTTTTAAGTAAACAGGCGAATGAAATTTTTGTATTATTCAATAATAACTCTGGGGGGACATGCAGCAAAAAATGCAAAGCGAATGCAACAAATTTTGCAGCTTCAATTTGATGGCTTAGCACCAAAGCAAATGAATTTTTTTGATGAGTAAAGAAGAAGTGAGGTGGCAAAGGTGCGTGAAGTAATTCATTTTTTTCATACGAATGATTTGCATAGTCATTTTAGTTATTGGAAACGCAGTCAATCGTTTATACAAATGCAGCGCAAAATGCTTGCTGAACAGGGAGAGACAAGTTTTTTAGTCGATTTAGGAGATCATTTAGATCGTTCCAATTTATATACAGAAGCGACGTTAGGTAAAGGAAATATTACGATGCTTAACGATGCCCAGTACGATGTCGTAACACTTGGAAACAACGAGGGGATTACATTACCTTATGATGTTCTTTATCATTTGTATGATGAAGCTGATTTTGATGTTGTTGTCGGGAACTTACAATCACTCAAAAAGGACAATCCCGCTTGGCTCAAGCCATACACAATTTTAACAACGCAATACGGTACAAAAATTGGTGTAATTGCAGCAACCGCGCAATTCGATGCATTTTACCGACAGCTCGGTTGGGAAGTGACTTCACCACGTGATCGTTTGATTGAACAGGTGCAAATTTTACAGCAACAAGTAGATATCATTGTTTGCTTATCACATTTAGGCATTACAGAAGATGAATTATTAGCGAAAGAATGCCCTGCAATTGACGTGATTTTTGGTGCTCATACGCATCATATTTTCGAACAAGGACGCGCTGAAAATGGCGTACTGCTTACAGGCGGAGGAAAGTTTGGTCAGTATACAGGCCAGCTTACAATTGAATGGGATACGTCCGTAAACAAGGTGGCTGCAAAAAAGGATCGCTTATATGAAAATTCCCTATTACCAGAAGTAGAAGAAGAAAGTGAGTGGCTGATGGGGTTACAAAAACAAGCCAAAGCCTTATTAGAACAGCCAGAGTTTTCACTATCGAAGTCACTCAACAAAGAATGGTTTCATCGCTCACAGCTTTCAAATTTATTTGCAGAATGCGTATTTGATTATACGAAAGCTGATTGTGTATTGTTTAATGCAGGTATTTTTGTTGAAAGTATGAATAAAGGTTATGTGACTGCATATGATATTCACAAAATATTACCACATCCGATTAATCTTTGCGTTGTACAATTAACGGGCAATGAATTAAAGGAGATATTCGTTCAGTCAGAAAATGAAGAATGGCCACGTCTTGAGTTAAAGGGATTGGGTTTCCGTGGTATTATTTTTGGCAAGTTATTAAATTACGGAATCACGATGAACAAGCAGCGAGAACTTTATATAAATGGGAAGCTTATGGAGCCTGATAAAGTGTATCGACTAGCAACATTAGACTTGTTTACATTTGGCTTTTTCTTTCCTAGCTTTAAATACGCTAAAAAGCAGTATTATTTGCCAGAATTTATTCGAGATATTTTCAAAACCCATTGTAGGAAGAAATTTCAATAGATTATACTTTTTTCATTTCATGGTATAATAAACGGAATGTATTATTAGATTGGAGAAAATAGATTCAATGCGACTAATATCTATAAATGTTCTCAAAGAAGGTATGGTTGTCGGGAGAACAATTTGGAACGAAGCCGGTCATCCACTACTGCATAAAGATGTTATCGTAACGAACCGAATTGTGGAGCGATTACGCGACCTCAATATACAGTATTTATACATTGAGGATAAAGTTTCACGTGGGATTGAAGTAGAAGAAACAGTTACACCAGCCAAACGAATTCAAGTTGTAAAAAATATAACAAAATCATTTAAAGAAGTGAAGCAAACAAAGTCATCGCAAGCTCCATACGTACTCGATCAGCAATCGAAAGTAATCGGTCTTATTGTAGAAGACATTATGAATTCGATCATTGGTAGTGAAGAGGTACTGATGGTGTTGACGGATGCTTATTTATATGATGAATATATTTACCAACATTCTTTTCAAGTAACAATGTACTCAATAGCCATTGCAAAAGCAATGGGCTATTCCTATGATGATATTCGATTAATTGGTATGGGGGCCATGTTGCATGATATTGGCAAACTATTAATTCCTCCAGAAATTTTATCAAAACCTGGCAAGCTAACTGATGAAGAATATGATGAAATGAAGCAACACACACGATTTGGTTTTGACTTACTGCGAAATTTACATTCGGTTTCTTTGCTCGTTGCGCATTGTGCATTCCAACACCATGAACGTATTGATGGTAGTGGCTACCCTCGAGGATTAGTTGACTTTGAAATCCACCCATTTGCGAAAATTATTGCTGTTGCAGATGTATTTGATGCACTGACATCTACACGTGTTTATCGCAAAAAAATGCTCCCTACCGATGCTATTTCTATTATCGAGGAAGGCAGAGGCATTCAATTTGATGCGCGCGTTGTCGATGCCTTCAAACAAAGCATCGTTCATTATGCAAACGGAACACTTGTCTTATTAAATGATGGTCGACGTGGCATTGTTTCAAAGCAGAATCTTGTCGACGCTTCACGCCCATGGTTGCGTATTTTTGAAGAAAATCATTCAATGTTAGAAGCTACATATGAAATTTGCCTGAGTGACTGTCCAATGCTCGAAATTGAAAAAATTGAGTTAGATTTTGTCGTTTATGCGGAATAGAGAAATCCTCCTTACCATATTGTATAGGTAAGGAGGATTTCTTTGCGTTTTAAAAGAGCTAAAAGAATGCACTTCAAAAAAAAGCGCAGTATAAAAAATGCTGTTACGCTTTTACTGATGAGTATTGCCATCATGGTCTTTATTACTATTTATGTCGTGAATATGAGATTAATGCCAACGTATTTGCAGTATGCTGAAGTTCAAACACTTAAAGTCGCCTCTTATGTTGTAAGTAAAGCGATAAATTCAAAAACTTCGAGTGTATTAGACGTCAATGAAATTATTGTGGATATCCCAACAACATCAGACGATGTGATCACCACAAAGTTTAATACAGAAATTATTAATCAAGTACGCGCAGAAACGCAAACCCTTGTAAAAGAGTATTTAGAACAAGCAGAAAATGGGGAGTTATCGCATTTGCCGAGTTTAGAAAATGTAGAGTACGATGTTGGAAAAATGGAGGCAGGTGATGGCATCGTCTTCTTTGTACCACTCGGTCAGGCAATGAATCTACCTATTATTGGAAACCTAGGACCTAAAATTCCGATTCGTTTTCATATTATTGGGAATGTGAGCAGTACAGTAGAATCTACAATCGAAGAATTTGGCATCAATAATGCAAAGGTAGAAGTCAATTTATTGATTGCAGTCAATGTCCAAATTATTATACCATTTGCGAGTAAATCAGCTTCAGTTGAGCAAAAAATTCCAATTGCAATGGGCCTAGTAAGGGGAACTGTGCCACATATTTATAGCGCGGGTGAGGGTGCCCAGCCGTCGATTGAAGTACCAATCCCATATGAATAATGTAACTGAATAAAAGACGTAGACAGATTAATCTAAATTATTTGATTTGTAGGAATAGTAAGTTGTTGCAAGTGGCAGAATATGTTACATTGACAACAGTAACAACCTAGAGGTAGTTGAGTGTAAAGGAGAAATAGCATGACATCTTGTAAACCAACTAGTCAAAAAGAAGAGTATCTACGCAAACCAGAATGGCTAAAAATTAAGCTAAATACGAATGATGAATACAAAGGTTTAAAAAAATTGATGCGTGAGAAAAACTTGCATACGGTATGTGAGGAAGCACGCTGCCCAAATATTCATGAATGCTGGGGAGAACGTCGTACAGCTACAATGATGATTTTAGGTTCCATTTGTACACGTGCCTGTCGCTTTTGCGCAGTCAAAACGGGATTGCCAAATGAATTAGACTTAGCTGAACCAGAACGCGTGGCAGATTCTGTTGCACTAATGAACTTAAAACATGTCGTAATTACGATGGTGGCACGTGATGATTTAAAAGATGGTGGAGCGGAAGTGTTAGCAGAAACGGTACGTGCAATTCGTCGTAAAAGCCCCTTAACCTCGATCGAAGTATTACCTTCTGATTTAGGTGGCCATGAAGAAAATTTACGCATTTTAATGGATGCAAAACCAGATATTTTAAATCATAATATTGAAACCGTACGTAGCTTAACACCACGAGTGCGTGCAAGAGCTACATATGAGCGTTCACTGGAATTTTTACGTCGTGCAAAAGAAATGCAGCCAACAATTCCAACAAAATCTTCCTTAATGATAGGCTTAGGCGAAACAGTAGAAGATATTTATGAAGTGATGGATGACTTGCGTGCAAATAATGTGGATATTATGACGATTGGCCAATATTTACAGCCTACTAAAAAGCATCTACCAGTAAAAAAATATTATTCGCCAATTGAATTTGGCAAGTTACGTAAAATTGCGATGGAAAAAGGCTTTAGCCATTGTGAAGCGGGACCACTCGTACGTAGTAGTTACCATGCAGATGAGCAAGTGAATGCAGCCAATAAAAACAAGGTAGAAATTTAATTCAATGTAGCCCATTAAATTGAAACTGCCTGGAAAAATTCGTTTGGAATATTGCTTTCGGCAAAAATATTCTTTAACATGAAGATTAAGATAGGTGGTGTACAATTTGATTATTGCAGAAGGCTATACTTATGAAGTAATCGAAAATGTGCGTGACGGTTTTAAAGAAGAAGCCTTTACTGCACGTTATTCAGATATTTTAACGAAATATGATTTTATTGTCGGTGACTGGGGTTATGGTCAGTTGCGTTTAAAAGGATTTTTTGACGACAAAAATCAAAAATCAACATTTGATACAAAGGTTAGCACGATAGAAGATTATTTATATGAATACTGTAACTTTGGCTGTGCCTACTTTATCGTTCAAAAAACAGGCCGCGCACCAGAACCAGTGGCGGAAGAAAGTACTGTTGAAGTGGAGATAGAACCTGAGGGACAAGAGGACGTTCAAGAAGAAGTGGTTGTAGTTGAAAATACTCCGAAAATTTTAGAAACGACTGAAAGTATGGTAAAAGGATAAAAATAAAAACTACTAATTTTAATAATCTAAAATTAGTAGTTTTTTGATTTTTAATCACCTATTTTAGCTTAATAATTCACGTAAATATTCTCGTAAATCCACTGTTTCGGCTTCAGTTCGATTATACACATGTTCTAAATAGCCCGGTTCCTCTACATCATCGGATCCAATAATTGCAAATCGACCAAATTGAATGTCTAAAACGAGTACTTTCCCGAAAAATCGACCGCTTTGTAAGACTGCTAAATCATAGCGTTGTGTTTTTCCTGCAAAGCTGACAAAGCGCGTTTTTGTATCTTCTACATCATCATATAAGAAAAATCGTTCCATTTTGCTTTGAACCCCTTCCATTTCTAAAGAATATGGTACTATATAAGTGAAAACACTATCAACTTTTATTGATTGAATGGAGGCTTTATCTATGTATTTCGTAGATAGAAATAAAATTACATTAAACTTAACGCACTTAAACGAGTTATTAGCATTACTTGAATCAAATGATAACTGGTTATCAAATGATATTCATAAACTAGCATTACAACGTATTGGTCATAACGTGATGGAAGCAATGATGGACGTAGGAAACTTAGTTATCGACGGCTTCATTATGCGTGACCCAGGTAGCTATGAAGACATTATCGACATTTTCGTTGATGAAAAAGTAATCACACCTGAAATGGATGCACCGTTAAAAGCGGTTGTCGGCTTACGTAAAATGATTGTACGTGAATTTATCGCAGTGGATAACGAAGAAGTTTTAACTGTGTTAACAGCAAACCTAGACACAATGAAACAATTTTCTAGCAAGGTACATGATTATTTAACAAACGAATTAGGTCCTGTTTCAGCATTTTTACCAGAGGACCACAAATGAGTTTCTACAAAGCGTATTGTTTTGATTTAGACGGTACGATTTATCGTGGAAAAGCAGGTATTGAATCGGCTGTACAGTTTGTCCATTATTTACAAGCGCAGAAAATTGAACCGTTTTATTTAACGAATAATTCGTCTAAAACAAGAGAGATGCTACAACAGTCATTACGTGACATCGGCATCAATGCGCCATTAGAGCATATTTATTCAAGTGCACTAGCTACAGCAAAATACGTTGCAAAAATTTGCACTGATAAAAAGGTCAATGTCGTTGGAGAACAAGGAATTCGAACAGCACTTGAACAAGAGGGCTTAGAAATTACCGATGAGCAAAGCGCGGTTCTCGTAATGGGTATCGACCGTCAAATTACGTATGACAAACTGGTGAAAGCTAGTTTTTACGTGCAAAATGGAGCAGAGCTGATTGGCACAAATGGAGATATAAAGTTTCCAAGCGAACGCAGTTTTGCACCAGGAAATGGCTCATTTGTCCATCTTGTAGCGAATGTCGCAGGGGTCACACCGACGTTTATCGGTAAGCCTTCACCCGTAATGTTGCAGATTGTAGCAGATGAGCATCATTTCACAAAAGAACAGATGGTCATGGTTGGCGACAATTATGATACCGATATTTTATGTGGCATTAATTTTGGTTGTGATACGATTCATGTGAATACCGGTGTCACACCGACCGATCGTGTTAAGCAACAATCGAAGCTACCAACTTACTGTGTGGAGAACTTGTTAGAGTTAATTAAATAATTAATGAAAAAATCCGATGGGTAAGTAATAATTACCACATCGGATTTTCTTCTATATAGTCATAAATGCGCTTAGTTAGTTCAGCTGGTGTATCTGCTTCAACTAAATCACCATTTACAACAGCATAAAACCCTTGTGCACACTTCGTACAATAGCTTAGGCAGCCATACTCAAGGACATCAATATCGGGATCTCTATCAAGTGCATCATAAGTTTCCTGCGCACCGTTTGCGAGATTACTAATACAAAATTCAACTAATGGATTCACCTACTGTCACCTCACTATTAGCCATGCTACTTTGTTTTTTAGATAGAGTCAATTTGTATGTTTTTTAATTTAAAAACTTCTTGTGAAAAGTTTCACAAAATCAATTTTAATATATTGTGAAATTTATCACAAACCGTTATAATGATTATGGAATATTTGTGAACATACTTATTAAATTTAGATATGAGGGAGAAGCTATGAAAAAATTAGTATTATTAGGCGGCGGTTATGGTAATATGCGTATTTTACTTCGTTTATTATCAAACTTACCTGCAGATGTAGAAATTACATTAGTAGACCGTACACCATTCCATAGTTTAAAGACAGAATTTTACGCAATGGCTGCGGGTACGTCAACGGATAAAGAAATTCGTGTTGACTTTCCGGAGCATGATCGATTAAAACGCGTTTATGGAGAAATCGTGCGCATCGATCGCGAAGATAAAAAAGTATATCTAGAAGACGGACAAGAAGTATCTTATGACCAGCTTGTAATTGGTTTAGGCTGTGTAGATAAATATCATGGCGTTCCAGGTGCCGATGAATTCACATACAGCATTCAAACAATCGCAAATTCTCGTAAAACTTTTGAAAAAATCGGTGGGTTAGCACCAGGTTCAACTGTTGCCATCGTTGGTGCAGGTCTTTCAGGTATCGAGCTTGCAAGTGAATTACGAGAAAGTCGCACGGATTTAAATATTAAATTATTCGACCGCTCACACCGTATCTTACGTGATTTCCCTGAAAAATTAAGTGCTTACATTAAATCTTGGTTCGAAAAGCATGATGTTGAAGTTATTGCAGAATCAAATATTACAAAAGTTGAAGATGGTCGTCTATACAACCATGATGAAATAATCGAAGCAGATGTTATTGTTTGGACTGCAGGTGTACAACCAGTAAAAATCGTTCGCGAACTAGATGTTGAAAAAGACAAATTCAATCGTCCAATCATTACTGACCATTACCATGTTGTAGGCGATGAAGACGTATATGTTATCGGAGACTGTGCGTCTTCTCACTTACCACCAACTGCCCAATTAGCAGAAGAACAAGGCGAACGTATCGTTAAAGTTCTGAAAATGCGTTGGAAAGGTGAAACATTACCTGAAAAATTATCAGAAATTAAATTAAAAGGCTTCATGGGCTCTCTTGGTAAAAAACAAGGTTTCGTCCATTTAGCAGATACTACAGTAACGGGTCGTATTGCTCGTTTAATGAAATCTGGTTTACTTTGGTATTACAAAAAGCAAAACGAAAATTAATGAAAAAATGCCCTGTCAGCTAACGTGAGCTGACAGGACATTTTTTTATTCTTCGGTAGGGATAAAGCCAGCGTTTTCAAGTGCTGTGAAAACAGGCTTAATTTGTACGTAACCCTCACCAACAACTTCATCATTGATTAACACTAAAGGATAGAAAAACTCATCTTCATGAATACGATTTGCATAATCTTGATCGCGCTCATTATCAATTATGCCTTCAATATCGATATAACGAATGGTAAACGGTTGATTTTGGTATTTACGCTCGATTGCTGCTTGTAGCCATTCATATGTATCTTTCGATGAGGGCGCATTAACACAGCTTGCACACATGATTTCTGCACCGAAAATTTCAATAATTGCTTTTGATTGTGACATAGAATTTCAAACCTTTCGTTATTCAACAATGGATTTTTTTACTTCTTCACATTATAATGATTTTAATGAAGGGAGTCGAGCAAAATGACAGAAACAGAACAATATCAACAAGTCCAAGAAGTTTTAGATAAATTACGTCCGTTTTTATTACGTGACGGCGGTGACTGTGAATTAGTAGATGTAGAAGACGGTATCGTAAAATTACGTTTATTAGGTGCATGCGGTAGTTGCCCAAGTTCTACAATTACATTAAAAGCAGGTATCGAACGTGCGCTTTTAGAAGAAGTACCTGGTATTTTAGAAGTAGAACAAGTTTTCTAAGTATAAATTAAAGGAGCAAGAGATGATGTATCTCTCGCTCCTTTTTATATTATTGTGATACTTGTTCTCTTGCTGCACGCACTAATTCCCATTGTTCCTTTGCCATATCCACTAGCTTCGCTTCACCGCCAGTACGTTGACTTTCGATAACACGTGAGAAGAAACGTGTGGCATTTTCATAATCTTCAAGACGACGTGATAGTTCGGCAATCATATACATAATACGTACACCTGACATTTGTGTACTTGCATAATCCTCTGTAGAGAAGCTTTCCATATAATGATCGCGCGCCAGAGTTAAGAAACGTTTTTCTTGTCCCACGTTTTTTAACGAACGGTACAGCCAAGCTAATCGAAGTGCTAGTCCTGAAGTGATGACGTACTTCTCTTTTTTAATAGTCGCACATAAGAAAGCTAATTTATATGCTTGAATCGCGTCAAAAATAGAACGCTCTCCATTAAAGTTGTGCGGAATCCAATTATTACATACTTGTGCTTCTAATATTTCTTTAACACCTGGTGCAAAATATTTATTGAAGTCTTCTGTAAATGAAAAACCACAATGCTGACAAACGAATACATTATAATAAAGTGCATTCACAAGATCATCTGTATAAATTGGTTGGAAATCGGTTTCTGTGTGTTCAATTTTAATTGATTTTGAGCGAACTTTTAATGTAGGAAAGCTTTTTTTGCAATGCATACAGTCTACATTTTTTTCGTAAAAAGGTGAAACTTCCATAGCATTCAGACCTTTCGATTTATATTCTATAGCTATTATAGCAACAAATTTAGTGAAACAGTGGTTATTTAATGGATTATTTATGAAGTTTTTAGGTATTTACTCCTTTAAAAGTTTGAGCTTTTATAGGAATATTAGCTTTTAAAGCAGTTTAGTTGGCAGAGTGGAATGACAATTGATATGATTATGTTAAGAAGGAAGGTGACTGAAATGGCAAGTGAAAAACAAATAATTATTTTAACCGAAGCGGCCTCATTTCAAGTCAAAGAAATGATGGTTCAAAATGAAGAACAGCATGCTAGCCTACGTGTAGCTGTAAAAGGTGGCGGCTGCAGTGGCCTGTCATACGGTATGGCATTTGATAGCGCAATTAACGAAGCTGATTTTATCGACAACCAATATGGTATTCAAATTTTGGTATCAAAAGAAGATGCAGGAATTTTACAGGGTACAAAAATTGATTTTAAACAATCCCTTATGGGGGGCGGCTTTACCATTGATAACCCGAACGCACTTGCTTCATGTGGCTGTGGTTCAAGCTTTAAAGCAGCAGCACGACCAGCAGAACCACAAAATTGTGAGTAAGTAGGATTGTAAATAACAGTAGAAATTGATGTGTACACAATCCCGAAATAGTGTAAACACAACCCCAAAATGACATGTTTAGGGTTGTGGATACCAAGCCTTTTTGATTTGTTGTATGTTGCAAAACATAACAAATTGAGGAGGCTTTTTTGTATGGTTTTGAAAAAAAGAAGAGAACAGTCATAGGTAAAATGGCAATGGAGAAAGAATATCCGAAGATTAATTTCGAACAAGCTATTGACCTTGTAATGTCGGCTAAAAGTGCAGAAAGGGTTAGACCTCGCACAAACAATTGACGAGCTTACACCACAAGTTTTTCGTGACTATATTAACTAATTGAAACATGATGCTGTTCGCTATGAAGGGCATATATTCATCAAAAAAGTTGGTGGTATTGGTTTAGCAGATACAATATTAATATTCGTCTGCGTGTTTATAAAGCATTTAGAGCGTGATGGATTGATTGCATTTAACCCAATGGATTCTGTGAGGCTGTTGAAGCAGGATTTAGGCCTTACAAACTGTTTCACCGATGAAGAAGTCAAGGAGCTATTTAAACAGCCTTACCAACGTGAATACGTGGGTTTTCGTGACCTTGTAGCAAAATGACCTTACTATTAGATTGTGGCATTAGAGCGAACGAGTTATTGAGCCTGAGAGTCAGTAAAGCTCCTCATACAGCTTATAGGAGAGAATGCCCCCAATGATAATCTGTCATTTTCAAAAGATACCTTTTACCTCGATATGATAGCGTTTAACCGTTCTTCTTTTTTATTACTTTAACAATAATAATTATTCCTATAATACATAAACTACCTGATAAAATATGAAGGATTATGTTCCATCCTTCACTGACGTTTTGGAAATATTTTATATATAGAGCAACGCCATGTACACATAATAAGATGCCCCAAAGCAATCGCATATAAATTTTTAACCCTCCATTTTTCTGAATTGAATGAAATCTTTTTATGTATATTTTAGCACAGTAGTTTGTAGGTTAGTAGTGAATGGGAAATGTGCATCAAAAGCAGCAGCACGACCAGCAGAACCACAAAATTGTGAGTAAGTAATTAAAAAATAGGCGAACGAAACCACCTACAAAGCGTCTTAATTTGTAGGTGGTTTTTATATAGTATTTTTAATTTAAATAATGCCTATAGTTTTACTATGTTTAGGTGTATAATTTTGTATTATTGAAATTTTTGAATTATTATAATGGTAACACCTTTTGTTAAGGAGGCATTCAAATGAGTGTTTTAGAGATGCTAGATAAGTTAGATCAAATCGAAGTATTATACGAGCCAATCTATAGCGCTGATGGCCATCGTGTGGTTGCTTATGAAGTCATTGGGCAAGTGAATGTCGAAAACGATGTCATTAATATAGAACAATTTACATACCAAAAAGACGCACCAGAAGATATCCGAGCAGAAATAGAACAGCTTTTTGTGCGCAAATCATTACAGTCTGTAGCAGAAAAAATAACTGATGTTGGACTATTCCTTCCATGCAATCCGAATTTACTCATGCTTGATTTTGGAGAAAGCTATTTCAACATGCTAAAAGAAATGATCACGGAAGAAAATTTACCAAATATTACGCTTGTTATGGCTGAACATAAATTTACAGGAGATATCCAGCAACTTCATCATGCAGTGCGTTATATTAAAACGTATGGCGTGAAGATTGCACTTGCAGATGTAGGCTCGCAAACGCAATTAGAAAACTTACTAATGTTAGAGCCGAACGTGTTAAAAATAAATGTAGCGCAATTAAACTATAATTTATGGGGTGCTCAAAATCCTGCGTTTGCAACGATTCGGGCATTAGCATTAAAAATGGGGGCCCTATTATTAATTGAGAACATCGAGACAGTGTATCAGTTGCAGTACGGTTGGAAGAACGGAGCGCGTTATTACAAAGGTCCTTACTTGCAAGAACCCCAGCAACAGTTTGTATCCCGTGATTCACTCAAGGAACGCTTCCGCAATGAGTGTGAGCAATTCATCGCTACAGAGAAAAAGCGACTGATTCAAAAATATGAAGAGATGAAGCGACTTGAAAAAACAATTTATACAGTTGTTGAACAGATTGCCCCGAAAAGCACACAGGAAGAAAAGCTAATGCAGTTGGCAAAAGCTTTAGAAAATTGTGCATTCCGAATTTATATTTGTGAAAGCAATGGATTCCAAACATCACCAAATATTTGTTGGAAAGAACAGCAATGGGAAGTACAGCAATGGGCAAAGGGGAAAAACTGGAGTTGGCGTCCATACTTTTTATTGAATATCATTAAAATGTCAAATGATCATAAAGGTGAACTTTCCTCTGTATATAGTGATATTGAAACGGGTGAATTAACAAGAACTTTTTCAATGGCATTAACGAATCAAGAGTTTTTATTTATCGACATTTCGTACGATTACTTATATGAACATAATATAGTCAATTAAAAATTAAAACGTGCAAATGAAGAACACATTTCTTCATTTGCACGTTTTTTGCTACTATAGAATAAAAGGGGTGGATAAATTTGGGGAAAGATCGAGGCAAAGTTTGGCTAGGGGTAGCTGCAATTGTTGAAAATGAACGTGGCGAATGGTTGCTTGTGAAAAAGACATATGGAGGTTTAAAAGGCGCCTGGTCACTTCCTGCAGGCTTTGTACAACAGGCGGAAACCGTGACAACTGCAGCCATGCGGGAAGTATTAGAAGAAACTGGGGTAGCTTGTAGCATTAAGGGACTTGTAGGTTTTCGTTCAGGAGTCATTTTAAATGATATTAGTGATAATATGGCGATTTTTTATTGTAAGCCAGTGGAGGAAAATCCAGAGCTAAAATTACAAGAGCGTGAAATTATCGAAGCATGCTGGATGGCACCAAAAGAAATTGCGCAGCATGAATTGTCTTCTGTAATGCTAAAAGAAATGGCTAATGAGCATATAGCAGAACATGTTCATCCGATTATTGAAGACATAAATCCAGGGGATATTTTCGGCTATAACGAATATCATTTATATTTCAAGAAATAACAATTATAAAAATCAAAAAAAATTAACAATATGGATAAGTTTTGACAATTAACAACTTCACTTCTTTATTATGGATGGGTAATTGAAAGAGAACGCCTAATCATGTAAAATTATGAGAGATTATTGGGGGTATACATATTATGAATGACGTTTCATTAGTACAACTAATTATTTCGATTGTCTTATTTTTTGTTATGTTTTTCGGAATTGGCTTCTTGTTAAATATGTTATTACGTATGACTTGGTTAATGGCATGCCTTTATCCATTCGTTGTCGTATTTATAATTGACGAAGTAAGTTTCCTTGATTACATTTTTAAACCTGGCACAGCCTTCCCTGCGTTGGTGGATAAAGTACAGGTATTACAAATTGTTGATATTTTAATTTTAGCTGGTGGATTTGGTGGTGCCTTAGTAGCAGGCTTTGTTATGATTGCACTTCGTAAAGCAGGCTATCGTATGTTCTAATAAAAACACGCTTACTTGTGATGAGTAAGCGTGTTTTTATTATTTTAAATTATGCTGTAAACAAGGAATGAAAAGACAATACCGGCAAGACCTCCGATGAATACCTCACTTTTTTTATGACCAAGCAATGTTTTTAAATCCTCTATCCTTTCTTGCTCGTTCATATCTGGCCAACGTTTTATTTCTTTATAAAATAATTGCAGATCATGGCGTATTTCGTTAAGCACGGCAGCATGTTGACCTGCTTGGAAACGTACATGGCTTGCGTCATACATAACGATTCCTGCAAACATTGCAGCAACAGCAAAAATAGGTGAATCAAGGCCCGTTTCAAAGCCGACCGCAGTTGCTAAACTTGTTACTGCGGCGGAGTGAGAGCTAGGCATACCTCCAGTAGAAGTGAGTAAGCTCCAGTCAATTTTACGCGTCACAATAAAGTTAATAGGGACTTTTAATACCTGTGCAAATACAATAGCGAAGACCCCAAGCCAAAGTGGCGTATTTTGTAAAATCTCGATGATCGCACCAACTTTCTAATAATTGCCAACATTATATCATTTTCCTAGCGTTGTTATTTATTCTTTTGTAGAAAAATTTTGAAAAATCGACTATTTCGTTTTCCGAATTACCTTCTTTTGTATATAATGAAAGAGATCGATATATAGGAGGCATATAACATGAACATTGAAGCAACAGCAAAAACATTTGAAACACAATCATCTGAAACATTAATTATCGGTGTCCAAAAGCATCGTGAACAAATGAAAAACTGGTCATTATTCAGCGACTTTTATGGAGAGACAATCGACGCATGGTTGCATGCTGGCGAAATTTCTACAGACTCTAAAAAAATTACGAAATTACCATATGCAGGTAATCACACCACTTTAAAACGTATAATTTTTGTTGGTTTAGGTGAAAAGAAAAATATTACAACAACAGACTTACGTGAAGCATTTGCTAGCCTAGGCAAAGAATTAAAATCATCTAAACTAGGTGAAGTAGCATTTTGGGTTGAATCATTTACAACAGATCGCATTGATGAAGCAGAAGTAGCAAACTTAGCAGGAGAAGGCTTAAACTTAGGTTTCTATTCTGTGAAAAACTATAAAACGACTTCAAACGAAGTAGACACATACTTTGACGATATTCAATTCGTAACAGAAGCGGCTATGGAAGAGGTTGTAGCAAACTTCGAAATAGGTAAAGTTTATGCAGATGCTGTCAATGAAGCACGTACATTAATTAACTTACCTCCAAACGTATTAACAGCAACAGAGCTAGCAAATTATGCAACAGAACTAGCGAAGAAATATGACTTTGAAATCGAAGTATTAAATAAAGCACAACTTGAAGAACTTGGTATGGGCGGTATTTTATCTGTCAATAAAGGTTCAGTAGAAGAGCCTCGTTTAATTACGATTAAGTATCAAGGAAAACAAAACTGGGAAGACGTGATCGGCTTTGTCGGTAAAGGTGTCACATACGATACTGGCGGTTACTCATTAAAACCACGTGAAGGCATGGTTGGGATGAAAGGCGATATGGGCGGCGCGGCTGCAGTACTTGGTGCAATGCAAATTATCGGTGAAATGCGTCCGAAACAAAATGTTGTTGCAGTAATCGGCTCTACAGACAATATGGTTTCTGGTGATGCATTTAAACCTGACGATGTGATTACAATGTACAATGGTAAAACTGTTGAAGTATTAAATACCGATGCAGAAGGTCGCCTTGTTTTAGCTGATGCGACAACTTATGCCAAACAACAAGGTGCAAACTACTTAATCGATGTTGCGACATTAACAGGTGGTGTTATCGTAGCGCTTGGTAAGGATAAAACAGGGGCATTAACAAATAGCGAAGAATTTTTCGAAGAGTTTATGGGAGCAGCAATCGAAACTGGTGAATTCGTATGGCGCTTGCCATTAACAGAAAGCGACAAAAAACGTATTCGCAAATCAGATGTTGCCGACTTGAACAACTCACCAGGTCGCGATGGCCATATGATTTTCGGTGGTGGCTTTGTAGGTGAATTTGCTGAAGAAACGCCTTGGATTCACTTAGATATCGCAGGTACTTCAGATGCGGATGCACCACATGTATTAGGACCAAAAGGCGGTACAGGCGTTATGGTTCGTACTTTAGCTTCATTAGTTGAATTACGTGAAAATTAATTTGTAATTTTAAAAAAGGGTCTTGTAAGTTTACATTACTTACAAGACCCTTTTTGTGTAGGCGAGTAACTAACTATTTAAGATTAATGACATACACTATTAAAAGAAGGGATGGTGAATATGGTCAATCGTTATCCGTTTAATCCAGGCTATGGAGGTTATCCATCAAATCCGGGCTATGGAGGTTATCCGATGAATCCAGGCTATGGAGGTTATCCATCAAATCCAGGCTATGGAGGTTATCCATATAATCCGGGCTTTGGCATTTTTCCTTTTGGTGCACCGTTTTTAGGTGGATTTTTAGGGAGTTTTCTAGGGGGTTCATTTAATCGTTATCCACAACCTTATAACCCTTATCCCCCGAATTATCCACGCAGGAGAAATTGGTAAAGCTTTTTAGGATTTAAGAACAAAGACGCTTGCCCCGTTTGCAATAGTTAGCTATGATGAATGAAATAGATTTAATAGTTTTGAGGGATTATGAAATATGAAAAATCCATATTTATACGGGTATTTACCATTAATAACAATCATCTTATTTAGCCTAACATTCGGGATTTTTGCCGTATCAGAATCACTGCAACTGTTTCAAGCAATCGGTGTTTATAACGGCATGCGTGAATTCTTATCAGATTTAGAACTACGTTTTGTGCTGCTGATTGTCTTTGCATTAATTTTTTTCATGCTATTTTCGGCGCTGAAATTAATCGGTGAAACGATTCATGAACTAGGGATGCTATTTTTTTCAAAGGATAAAGCAGGCGATACAATTAATGCAGCACGTGGAGGCTATGTTATTTTCTTCTTTGGTGCCTTCGCTTCTGTCATTGGGGTTCAATCGATTATCATTTTAGTAACGATTTTTTTAACAACAATTTTTAGCTATTTCATTTTTAATGTTTATAAAATGAGTAGGTTTATGTCGTTTGTTGGTGTGATTGGGCTAATCTTTTTTGAAATTTTATCGTGGTTTATTTTAGTGGCGCTCGTTGCGTATGCCATTGTGAAGCTATATAACGGAATTCTTGCAAGTTTACCGTTTGCAGTTTAAAAAAGACGAAAAGACGATTTCTTCAGTTGTTGAAGAAATCGTCTTTTTTAAGTGGATAAGAAAGTATAAATTTTAAAGGGAATCCACATAAGATAAGGCATAATCTCGCACTATTTGGTCGGAATTTGTTTTTCTAATCTGTAATGGCATTAAATATTGAAAAATGAATTTTTGCTTTTTCAATTCTCTCCATGGAAGTTGGTTTGTCGTAGCCAATCCAAACGGCCGCTGTATAATCATTCGTTAAACCAGCAACCCAATAATCTTTATATTGATTTGTCGTACCTGTTTTTGCACCGATATAACCTGAGCGGCTATACAATCCTCCACCAGTACCACTACGCACAACGGAATTTAATAAGTCGCGCATCGTTTTAACTGTGCTACTTGACCAAAACTCTTGTTGATCCTTTGCCCAAGAGTAAAGTGTTTCCCCATTTAAATTTGTTACTTTACGAATACTACGAGCAGGTGTATAAAAGCCGTCGATAAAGCTTGAATAGGCATCGGCCATTTCCAGTGTCGTTACCCCATAGGTTAGGCCACCTAAAGCAGCTGCATAAGTACGGTCTTTGTCGATTATCGATTTAAATTGGAAACGATCAATATATGAAAATGCCGTATCAACGCCTATTTGTTCATATAATCGTAGTGCACTTGTATTGTAACTGTGCTTAAAGGCTGTTTCAATCGTAACATTCCCATATTCATAACCCCCATAGTTTTCTGGACAGAAGATACCGACACAATAACGACCACCACTTACAATGGCATTTTTTGAAGCGGTTGTTGTTTCAAAATAAGGTGCATACACACTAATCGGTTTAAATGATGAACCAGGCTGTCTTGGTGACTGGAATGCACGGTGTAAGTCATATTTTTGATAATCCTTCCCACCAAAAATACTGACGATTTCTCGTGTATTATTGTCAATTACAGTCGCACTTGCTTGCAGTTCGGGTGTTGTTAAAATTCGATTAATGGCCGATTCATCTTTTACTTGTTTCTCTGGTTGAAGGGCCGTATAAACATGAATGCCTTGATTCATGACACGCTCCACTTCTTTATCAAGCTCTAATTGTAATACCTCTTTTTCCATCTTATCCGTTGTAGTGGCGATTTTTTTCGCATAACCAGATTGTTCGGCAATAAGCCATTTTAATTCCTGCAATACATACGTACTATAACTTGGATATTGTTGAACTTTAGCTTTCACGGCAAGGTGAATTTCTTCGTTTTTATGCGCTGTAGCTTCGGCTTGGCTAATTGCTTGATGCTCAACTAGTTTATCGATTAAGCGTTCTTGTCTACTTTTCGTATTATCGAAATTTTTAAGCGGATCGTATAAAGATGGATTATTTGGAATCGCTGCGATAAATGCAATTTCTGCTAACGATAGCTCAGATAGTGAGCGATTAAAATAATAGCTTGCTGCAGCGCCAATACCATACACTTGATTGTTAAAATACATTTCGTTTAAGTACATTTCTAATATTTGTTCTTTAGAATACTTTTGTTCAAGCTCGTAGGCGTAAAACAGTTCCATTAGTTTACGCTCATACGTTTTTTCTACCGATAAATAACGCATACGAACCAGCTGTTGTGTGATGGTAGAACCACCTTGTTGAATCCCTTGTTCGGATGTATTCGCGATAAATGCACGAGCAATCGCACTTACATCAAAGCCAATATGTTCATAAAAGTTTTCGTCTTCACTATATAAAAACAACTGTTTGACAAACTCAGGTATTGCATCAATCGTCATAGGTTGATGGAATTCTGTATATTCTTCACTAAACACGTTGTTATTTGCATCATATAAAGAAACGGGTAATCTGGATGTTGCGACTTCAGGTAATTCAATCGATTGTTCGATTGATTGTTCATGCTGCTGTGCTTTTGCCAACTCTTTCCATACTTCACTGCCAATTAGGAGTAGTAAAGGGATGCTACATAAAATCAGTAAGTAGCCAAAAATTTGTCTCATTGTTCTGCCCCCAATAACTTATCTTAAAAAAGAGTAACATAAATAGACACTTCATTTAAGCACGATTTTTTAAAATGTCATCCATATATTGGCGCGGAAGTTTTTTAACGAAATAAATGACAACAAAAGCAAAGAGGAAAAGCATGCCTGTTGTATAGAAAACCGAATGAATGCCACCTAAGCTTGCAACAAATCCGCCTAATACAGGTCCAATGACATTCCCAAAAAATCGGAAGCTTTGATTGTAGCCCATCACTTCACCTTGAACTTCAATCGGTGCTTCACGACGTATTAAGGCAGTGGTTGTTGGGATTAACCCACCTGAAACCATCCCAAATAAAAAGCGTAAGCCGATGAGTTGCCAAAGTTCCGTGACAAAAGCTTGTGGAATAATGAAAATTACTGACAGTACCAAGAGGTAAGAAAGTATTTTTTCATAACCGTGATGATCTCCTAATATGCCCCAAAAACGGGTGAAAAGAATATTTCCAAGCCCTGCAGCACTAAATGTAATTCCAGCAAGCATGGCGACTTCTTGTGATGTTGTTAACTCAGATACATAAAGTGACAAAAGCGGTTGTATGCTAAAATTTCCAATTTGAATAAGAGAAGTAATCAGCATGACATTTAAAATAAGCCGATGGTGGAAAAGGGCCCATATTACATTTTTTTGAGAGTATATCAAATTTTTCTTTTTGGAAATGATAGTTGGCTCATGAATTCCAATAATAATGATGATGGCAGCAAGGGTAATCGAAACAGCTGTAATAATAAATGTATATTTAAAACCCACCGCATCTGCTAATATCCCACCTAAAACGGGGCCAAAAAGGGTTCCGCCAACACTCCCCATTTGTAATGTACCGAGTGTCTTTCCAGCAACTTCTTTTGCTGTGTGCTTACTGATGAATGCCATAGAAGTTGGAATAAAGCCTGTTACAATACCCATTGCAAGTCGAAGTAAAAAGAACTGTTCAACATTCTGTACATAACCCATTAAGAAAATACTTGTCGCAATCCCAAAGCAGTTAATAATCATAATCGGTTTGTATCCGTATTTATCCGCAATGCGCCCCCAAACTGGTGACATCAGTAACGCGGAAATAAAGGTAGCCGCAAAAATTAGCCCTGCCCATTTTTGAACATAGCCTTCTGTAAAATCCCCAAGTGTATCAATATAAAGCGATAAAAAGGGCATAATCATTGTAGTTGACGCAGCTACAATAAAATTCGCAACTAAAATGATAATGAAATTGTGTTTCATATTTTTTTGCAAAGTAATCACATTCTTCCGTTATTTTGAAATAATTAAAATTCATTGTAACTTATTTAGTCTCCCGAAGAAAGTTGCAGCGGAAGATAATGGCGAAAATTATTCCACATATGGTACACTATAGCTTGTTAAATAGGGAAAGGCTTTATAAGTTCTATACCCAAGTAGTCCATATTTTATTTAAAGGAGAGACTTAAATGTATCCACAATTATCGAAAGAATTAAATCCAGGTGAAGTACTAGTAGAAATGAACACAACAATGGGTTCAATTAAAATTAAATTATTCCCAGAGCAAGCACCAAAAACAGTTGAAAACTTTTTAGGTCATGCAAAATCAGGTTACTATAACGGCATTATCTTCCACCGTGTTATTCCAAACTTCATGGTTCAAGGTGGCGATCCAACTGGTACAGGTATGGGTGGCGAATCAATTTGGGGTGGTTCATTTGAAGATGAATTTTCTCCAGAATTATTAAACATCCGTGGTGCACTTTCAATGGCCAATGCAGGTCCTGGCACAAATGGTTCTCAATTCTTCATCGTTCAAGCACCTAAAGTAGAAGTTTCTATGTTAAAACAAATGGAAGTTCGCGGTTGGTCGAAAGAAGAAGTAGAAGTTTACAAGGAAAACGGTGGTACACCATGGTTAGACGGTAAACACTCAGTATTTGGACAAGTAGTCGAAGGCATGGATGTTGTTGACAAAATTGTTAACGTTGACAAAAATATGCACGATAAACCAAAAGAAGATGTTAAGATTGAGTCAATCACAGTAATTGACTAATTAACAAAGGACGTGTGAGCGAGTGGATCGATTTTTATTGAATTTCTCTGGTGGCTTTTTATATTTCCCAGAAGATAAGTCACTTTATCTTCCAGCTGCTATAGAATTCGCAATTTTAATTATTATTGTTTTTGCTACATTTCGTTTTATTCGTCGTTTAGCTGCACGCCAAGCTGATAAGGTAAAACTTCTAGAAGAACGCGCATTACAAGAACGTGATGAGCGTCTGGCGAAAGAAAAACAAATGGAATCTATACAAAAGCAATAATAGTCAAAGTAAAAGAGGCTACCCTAATTTAGGATAGCCTCTTTTATAATTATTGAAGTGCATGTTTAATACGTTCGACACCATCTTTTAATGTTTCAAATGGACAGGCAACATTAATACGTAAAAAGCCTTGACCCGCTTCTTTATACTTCGTACCTGGATCTAGTGCGACTTTTCCGATTGATAGTAAGCGGTCCATCATTTCCTTTTCAGAAAGTCCTGTTCCTCTATAGTCAATCCACATTAAATACGTTGCATCAGGTACAGTAACTTGAATGCCGTCGATTGCATTTAATTGTTCCACCACATAATTCATATTCACTTTTAAATAAGCGAGTAAATCATCTACCCATTGCGCACCTTCTGTATAAACTGCTTTTACAGCTGTGCATGCAAAAGTATTAAGTGATAGACTACCATGTGCCAGACCCGTTTTCTCTAGTGCCAATTGTAGCTCTTTATTTGGTGTGATCGTCATGGCAGCATGAATTCCAGCAAGATTAAACGTTTTCGTAGGTGCGATACACGTAATAATGTTAGCTTCATCAGCGCCTTTAACGGTTAATGTTGGCGTATATGCTTTATTAATCGAAATATCAGCGTGAATTTCATCTGCTAACAAATACACATCATACTTAATACATAATTGGATTAGCTTTTCTAAATCTTCGCGGCTCCAAACAATACCAGCTGGATTGTGTGGATTACATAAAATGTACATCTTAATGCCTGACTGGAATAATTGTTCTAACTTTTCAAAATCCCACGCATAAGAGCCATTGGTTTCTGTTAAATCACATGTCACAATTTCACGTTGCTGTGCAATTGGAACATTAAAGAATGGCGGGTAAATAGGGGTAGACATACCGATTTTGTCACCAACATGTGTAAATGTTTCAACAATCGACGCGATCGCAGGGATTACCCCTTGATGGAATAGAATTGTTGAAGGATCGATTGTCCATTGGTGACGATTTGCAAACCAATTTGTAATAGCGTGTTTTACATCATCACTTGGGAACGTATAACCAAAAATTGGATGGTTCAAACGTTCAGTTAGTGCGTCTACAACTACTTTTGGTGCTGGAAAATCCATATCAGCAACCCACATTGGCAAAATTTCCGACGTATCATCTAATTGATAAATTTCGCCCATTTTGTCCCATTTTAAAGAGCTCGTATTTTTGCGTTCATAAATTGCATTAAAAAAAGACATGATAACCCTCTTTTCTTTTTGATCTGTTCCAACCTATGTTATCATACTAGCAAAGAGAAAGAGTAATTAGGTGAATAATATGGAAAATATTGAAATGAATCGAAAATGTGTTCAAGTGTTACAACAATGGGACCCATTTAAATTTGGCGAAGAAAGTTATGATACCGAGACAGCAGATGTCGTCGCAGCACTCCAAGGTATTGATGACCCATCAGAACTTGCGAAAGTTATACAAAAGGTATATGAATATTCGTTTGAACAATGGATTCCGATTGAAGATTGCGTGACGATTTCCTACAAATTAATTGCCGTAAAATTCGAAGCGAAATGTATTATCTAAAAAAATAGCGAGCATCCATATAAGGGTGCTTGCTATTTTTATACAGTAATACTCGATTGAAGGTTCGTTTTATGATAGAATCCCATCCATTAAGTTAGAAGCAGGAACTTCTAAAATTGTCGATAATACTAGAATCGTTTGGGTAGTTGGGATTTGGTCACCAGTTTCGTAGGCCGTCAATTTTTCAATGCTGATTTGTGTTTTTTTCGCTAATTCTTCAATTGATAAATTTCGTTCTAAGCGCAAACTTTTTAGTTGTTCCTGAAGCTGTAATTTCATATGGTGCACATCCTTCCAAATGTATTTTTTGTTGTAATTATTATAATATGAAGTGAATTGTATAAAATGCCCTATTTTTGTCAAAAAAATGAACGTAAGAAAGTACAAAAAAAGAGCCACCGAACGAATTCGGAAGCTCTCACTCACCCTCAATGAATTAGCTGAAAAATACTTTGCTAATAAGGATAGCGATTATTGAAATTGGGGCTAAATAGCGAACGATAAACAACCAAATATAGTAGATAGCTGGTGAAGTTTGTAGTTCTTCTTTTGAGATTTTTTTCGAATAATGATAACCTGCAAAAATTGATGTTAATAATGCACCAATGGGCATTAGAATCGCACTAGTTACGTAGTCTACAAAGTCGAAAATCGAACGATCCATTATTTGTACGTCCGATAATATCCCGAAAGATAAGGCACTAGGAATACCTACGATAAAGATAATCGCAGCGAAAATCCACGAAGCCTTTTTTCGTTTTTCTGTTTTTTCACGAATACCGATTGAAACAACAACTTCTAGTAATGCAATAGAAGACGTAATGGTTGCAAATAATAATAGGATGAAAAACACTAATAATAAGATGCTACCGAATGGCAACTGTTCAAAAACTGCTGGAATCATAATAAATACTAACCCAGGTCCTTCAGTAGGAGAGAAACCTAATGCAAAAACCGCTGGGAAAATGACTAAACCAGCCAAAAGAGAAATCGCAATATTCATACTGGCAACATTAATGGCAGATGTTACGATTTTTTCTTTTTTCGATAAATACGAAGCATACGTAATCATCGCTGCTACACCAATACTTAAAGAGAAGAATGCTTGCCCAAGTGCTAAAATTAACGTTTCTCCATTGAAATACGACCAATCTGGGATAAACATAAATTTAACGCCTTCCATGGCACCTTCTAAAGTGATGGAACGAACAAATAATAAAATGAAGAAAATGAATAAAAGTGGCATCATCCATTTACTAGCCGCTTCGATTCCTTTTTTAATCCCAGCTTGTACAATAACTAATGTGATAAGCATAAAAGCAGCTTGTGCAATCAATACTTCCCAAGGATTCGATATCAAATCTGAGAATAATGCACCAAAATCAAGACCTTTTCCGGTCAATGAAAATGTAAAGGCGCGTACGATATAACTTAATATCCAACCACCGACTACACTATAGAAAGAAAGGATAAGCCCACATGCAACAAGGCCAATCCAACCAATCATAAACCATGGTTTTCCTGGAGCTTGCTCTTTAAATGACGTAATCGGATCCTTTTGACCACGGCGACCAATCATAAATTCTGCCATTAAAATCGGTAAACCGATAATGACTGTACATAATATGAATAATAAAATGAAAACACTACCACCATTTGTTCCCGCCATATAGGGGAACTTCCAAATCGCACCAAGTCCAATGGCACTTCCAGCAGCAGCGAGAATAAATCCAAGCTTAGATGAAAACTGATCTCTAGATGACAAAACAAAACCTCCTTAAATATGTAACAATCCATTTTACAACAGCTATATAGTATAAAGCAAAGAAATTTCTATAAGACCATTTGATTTAATTGAATACTTAAAATTCTTTACACGTACTTTTCTTTTTACGTAGCTGTATTTTTATTTTGTGCTGATAATTTGCTAGTTTAAGGCGATTCTTTGTTCCGTCCCTTGTCATATGTTATAATTTAACATGACATTTACGTATATACGATAAAGAAGGTAGGAACAAGTATGGAAAAAAAAATCGAAGTGGGTGACGTACTATCAGGTAAAGTAACAGGAATTCAACCATACGGTGCTTTTGTTGCTTTAGATGAACAAACACAAGGACTTGTGCATATTTCTGAAATCACATACGGTTTCGTAAAAGATGTAAGCGAATTTCTATCTGTAGGGGATGAAATTCAAGTGAAAGTGTTGGACGTTGATTCCGAGCAAAAGAAAATAAGCTTATCTATCCGTGAATTACAAGAAGCGCCTCATCATCGTAAAAGAGATGTTCTACCACGAAAATCATTACAAGATCGCGTGGATGAGGTCGATGCAGATGGATTCAAAATTTTACAAGATAAATTACAAGACTGGATTGAACAATCTGGTCAATAGATAGTAAAGAGAGCATTCATGTAGTTAATATGGATGTTCTCTTTTTAGTTAATTCATGTATTAAGATAGTAAAAGTAGGTGAAAAATAAGTTTTTCTAATAATATTCTATGTGAATTATAAAAGTGTTTGAAATGTGTCAAAATATTTAACAAACTCTAATGGAAGTATGTTACAATGTTCGCGGAAAGACAAAAAAATCAAAATTTTTTAAAGAGGCGAAAAATTATGGCTGAAAATTTAAACTTATTCACATCAACTCAAGAAGTAATTCATGAGGCTTTAAATAAACTAGGTTATGATGAAGCGATGTATGAATTACTAAAAGAACCTGTTCGTATGCTATCAGTACGAGTTCCTGTGAAAATGGACGATGGTTCAACAAAAGTATTCACAGGCTATCGTGCACAACATAATGATGCTGTAGGGCCAACAAAAGGTGGGGTACGCTTCCATCCTATGGTTAGTGAAGAGGAAGTGAAAGCGCTTTCTATGTGGATGACGTTGAAATGTGGTATCGTCGATCTTCCATATGGCGGTGGTAAAGGTGGGGTTATTTGTGATCCGCGTGAAATGTCGATGGGTGAAATTGAACGTCTAAGTCGAGGTTATGTACGTGCAATTAAGCAATTCGTAGGCCCAACAAAAGATATTCCAGCTCCAGACGTTTACACAAACGCTCAAATTATGGCATGGATGATGGATGAATATAGCCGAATGGACGAGTTCAATTCGCCTGGATTTATTACAGGTAAACCGATTGTACTTGGTGGTTCACAAGGTCGTGACCGTGCAACGGCTGAAGGTGTAACGATTGTTATTGAAGAAGCAGCGAAAAAACGTAACATTGATATTAAAGGTGCGCGTGTAGTTATCCAAGGTTTTGGTAATGCAGGTAGCTTCTTAGCAAAATTCATGAGCGATTTAGGTGCGAAAGTTATTGGTATCTCAGATGCACACGGTGCGTTACACGATCCAAATGGGTTAGATGTTGACTACCTATTAGATCGCCGTGATTCATTTGGTACAGTAACAACTTTATTCGAAAATACAATTTCAAACAAAGAATTATTAGAGCTTGATTGTGACATTTTAGTACCAGCTGCAATCGAAAATCAAATTACCGCTGAAAATGCACATGACATTAAAGCGAATATCGTAGTGGAAGCAGCAAATGGTCCTACTACTGCAGAAGCGACAAAAATTTTAACAGAGCGCGGCATTTTATTAGTCCCAGACGTATTAGCATCAGCTGGCGGTGTAACAGTATCTTACTTTGAATGGGTACAAAATAACCAAGGTTACTACTGGACTGAAGAAGAAGTACGCGAAAAATTATATAAAAAAATGGTAACGGCGTTTGATAATGTTTATACAACAGCGCAAAACCGTAACATCAACATGCGCCTAGCTGCCTATATGGTAGGGGTACGCCGCACAGCAGAAGCATCTCGATTCCGTGGCTGGGTGTAAGAGTTAAAACACAATCCTCACTCGATATTCGAGTGAGGATTTTTTAGTGGATAAAAAAGTATAAATTTTCAAAGAAGTTCACATTAAGACGCATTACACGTAAAATTTGTTTTTCTAACAATAATTAGTAAGAAGTATTCGCAATTCTTACAGACGAATGCGAAAATATAAAGGTATTCATTTAATACTGAGGAGGAACGAACATGAACGCATTTTCATTTTATAATCCAGTAAAAATTCATTTTGGTAAAGAAAGCATTGAACAACTACGAAAAGAGCTACCGCAGTATGGTCAAAATATTTTAATTGTTTACGGCGGGGGAAGTATTAAATCGAACGGTGTCTATGATGCCATTATGTCGATTTTAAATGATTTATCGATGAATGTATTTGAATTATCAGGTGTAGAACCAAACCCACGTGTTGAGACGGCACGAAAAGGGATTGCTATTTGTAAGGAACAAACTATTGATATCGTTCTAGCAGTTGGAGGCGGTTCAGTAATCGATTGTTCGAAATTAATTGTAGCAGGTGCGAAGATTGAGCAGGATGCTTGGGATATCGTTATGAAGAAAGTAATTCCAACAGAGGCACTTCCATTAGCGACAGTACTTACAATTGCGGCAACAGCCTCAGAAATGAACTCAGGTTCTGTTATTACAAATGAAGAAACGAAGGAAAAGTACAGTTGGGGCAGCCCGGCAGTTTTTCCGAAATTTTCGATTTTAGATCCAACGTATACGTATACACTCCCAGCCAATCAAACAGTAAATGGTGTGGTTGATACGATGTCACATATTTTAGAACAATATTTCCATAATGCAACAAATACACCACTCACAGATGAAATGAGCGAAGGGATTCTTCGTACGTTAATCGACGTGGCACCAAAAGCACTAAAAGATCCATCGAATTATGAACATCGAGAAACATTAATGCTAGCTGGTACGCTTGGATTAAATGGCTTTTTAGGATTAGGAGCTCGTGGAGATTGGGCAACGCATAATATCGAGCATTCGGTATCAGCGTACTATGATATTGCCCATGCAGCTGGCCTCGCAATTATTTTCCCAAACTGGATGAAACACAATGTACAAGTGAATCCAGCTCGTTTTGCGAAATTAGCAGAGAATGTATTTGGTATTGAGCAAGCAGGTAAAACAGAAGAGCAAGTGGCATTAGAAGGGATTGAAGCATTATCAGCATTTTGGACTTCTATTGGCGCACCGAACAAATTAGCTGATTTTGATATTGATGCAACCTACTTTAATGAAATGGTAGAGCATTGCATGGTTACTGGTCCATTCGGTAATTTCACTAAGCTACACGCTGAAGATGTACGCAAAATTTTAGAAATGTCTCTATAAAAAGAAGAAGGGCAAGTCATCTATTGTATAAGATGACTTGCCCTCTTTTGTTAGATTAATTAAATCATGCCCTTTTCTTTTTCGGGCTTAGTAGCGGTATGCTGCCATGAGCGTTCACCGTCATCTTCATCAAATGCCATTGTTACTTTCGTTACCCCTTTTTGATTTAAAAGAAGTTCTATTAAATGGTCACGAACATCATCTAAATAAGCAAGCGATAGATTCGGGTCTGTTTCAGCAATTAATTCAACGTGTAAAAATTCACCTTCTTTAATTACTTCAAGACGAGCAATATCCGTGATGTTAGGATCTTCTAATACTAAATTGCCGATATGAACAAGCATTTCTTCATCCGTTTCTCCGATAGCTCCTCGTGCATTGTCTAAGAAAACACGTCCGACTACAAAGAACATCATCACACCGATAACCATGGATACAAGACCTTCTAATTGATAAAAGCCAGTTAAGTGGGCAATAACAATGGCTAAGAAGGCAAGAACATTACCGGAAGTTGCTACCAAATCTTCCATCCATACAAGCTTCGTTGCAGGCTTTGCACGGTTCAAATATTTGGCTGATGCGAAAATAGCAAGACCTTTCTTTTTAACGCCTGCGTCATGTAAAATTTCATGTGCCGCTTTAATTAGTACGCTTCCCTCTAAAACAATACCGATTGCTAATACACCAAGTGCAATCCATATACCTTTTGATTCCGTCGCTGGATGTAAAAAGCCATGCCAGCCTTCTAAAATCGTTTCATATGAAAGAATGGCGACAATTATTACTGCCCCAAGACATACTAAGTTAACGATTCGACCATAACCATTTGGAAATCGAGGGGTAGGTGCTTTTTTAGATAATGCTGATCCAATAAATACGAAAGTCTGATTAGCTGCATCTCCTAATGAGTGCATCATTTCAGCAAACATTGCAACATTTCCTGTTAAAGAGAAAGCAATGCCTTTAATAATGCCTAAAAATAAGTTTACAAATGCTGCAAGTAAGGAAGGTTTGTTTCCTCCTTTTAATAATTTAAATATTTCTCCCATGGCGTTCTCCTCCGTTAATCCAAATACTCAATTTTAATATTCTTTACATAACTTAGTTCATGTAACCGGTTGTATAGTTCAAGTGTATGATTTGTTTTCACTGTCGAAACACGTACATTGATTTCATGTAACATCGTATCAGATTTAGGAATATCTTTAATACATACTTTTTCGACATGCATGTTATTTTGCTTCATATAATCGATTAAATCTTTAATATGATTAGAATGCTCAGTCACAATCACAATGGATACTTCCCGCATACGTAAACGTTTAGGACCAAATTTTAACAGAAGCGGTGCTAATACTTCAATACCTAATACAACAATTAACACGGTAATGAAGGCTTGCATGTAAAATCCTGCACCTACCGCAATTCCGATTCCAGCGGCTCCCCAAATCATGGCTGCTGTTGTCAGCCCCGTAATACTATCATTACCTTTACGTAAAATTACACCTGCACCTAAAAATCCAATTCCGCTAACGATTTGAGCGGCTAGGCGTAGTGGATCCATTGTTATATTAATATCATCGCGAGCGGGCGTTGAATAAGCAGTTTCTATTGAGATAATAGTAAGCAAGCAACTAAACGTCGCAATGACTAAACTTGTCTTCAACCCAACCGGCTTCTTCTTCAATTCCCTCTCTATCCCGATAATTAAACTCAAAGTTGCGGCAACAACTAGTCTAATTAAAATTTCTAATGAAAACTTATCGACCGTAAGCCATTCCATGATGTTCATCTCCCTTTTTCTATATACCAAATTCGAATCGTGAGTTTAAAACTCCTTTAAAAATATATAGTTTTCTAGAGACGGAACAAGTAAAATAAATCGAAACTAAAATAATTGTTGAAATATTTATTTGAAAGAAGGGGATTTGAATGGAGAAACCACCCATTCATCCATATATTCCAATATTAATTGGTGTGATATCTGTTTCCCTCTCTGCTATTTTTGTTAAACTAGCAAATGCAGATTCAGGGGTTATTGCATTTTATCGAATGTTATTTTCGGTATTAATAATGCTACCATGGTTTATTATGAAATATCGTCATGAGATTAAAAAATTGTCAAAAAGAGATTGGATATTTTCATCTATTGCTGGTGTATTTTTAGCTTTTCATTTTATTTTATGGTTTGAATCACTTAACTATACTTCTATAGCAAGTTCTACTGTATTAGTAACGATGCAGCCACTTTTCGCCTTTTTAGGGACGTATTTATTTTTTAAAGAAAAGATTACACTAAAGACGTTACTAGCAGGAAGTATTGCGATTATCGGAAGTGTGCTAATTAGTTGGGGAGATTTCCGTATTAGTGGAACGGCATTTTATGGGGATGTTTTAGCATTAATTGCATGTGCACTTGTTACGGGATACTTATTATTTGGTCAAGACGTGCGTCAACGCCTATCGTTAGTTACATATACAATGGTTGTTTATTCGGTTAGTACGATTACTTTATTCATTTATATAATAGTAAAGGGAGAATCATTCGGACCGTATCCTTTAATGGACTGGATGTGGTTTTTATTATTAGCGATTATCCCAAACTTATTAGGACATAATTTATTCAACTGGTCGTTAAAGTGGGTTAGTGCGAATGTAATTTCAATTGCGATTCTTTTTGAACCAGTTGGAGCGGCGATTTTAGCGATTATCGTATTTAAAGAGTATTTAACAATCACTCAAATAATCGGAGGAGTCATTGTTATTATAGGTATTATGCTATTTGTAATTGATTTCAAAAAAATATTTACTAAAAACACTTGATTTATATCATCCTTTTGAGGTATATTATTACTTGTCCTTAAAAGGATGTTGTATTTAAAAAATATTTCAAAATAGTTATTGACAATGAAAATTGGCTGTTATATACTGTTTAAGTCGCTAACGAGCGAATGAAAATACTTTCAAAAATGTTATTGACATAATAACTTTTGAGTGATAACATTAAGAAGTTCTTTTCGAACAACATGAACCTTGAAAACTGAACAAGCAACGTTAATGAAACAAAGCTTCTTAAATGAAGCAAAATAGATATCAACTTTTAGTTGATACGCTAGCAAAGCAAATGAGCTTTCAAACTAACTATTATGGAGAGTTTGATCCTGGCTCAGGACGAACGCTGGCGGCATGCCTAATACATGCAAGTCGAGCGAATGACGAAGAAGCTTGCTTCTTCTGATTTAGCGGCGGACGGGTGAGTAACACGTGGGTAACCTACCTTACAGATTGGGATAACTTCGGGAAACCGGAGCTAATACCGAATAATATTTTTCTTCTCATGGAGAGTTATTGAAAGACGGTTTCGGCTGTCACTGTAAGATGGGCCCGCGGCGCATTAGCTAGTTGGTGAGGTAACGGCTCACCAAGGCAACGATGCGTAGCCGACCTGAGAGGGTGATCGGCCACACTGGGACTGAGACACGGCCCAGACTCCTACGGGAGGCAGCAGTAGGGAATCTTCCACAATGGGCGAAAGCCTGATGGAGCAATGCCGCGTGAGTGAAGAAGGATTTCGGTTCGTAAAACTCTGTTGCAAGGGAAGAACAAGTAGCGTAGTAACTGGCGCTACCTTGACGGTACCTTGTTAGAAAGCCACGGCTAACTACGTGCCAGCAGCCGCGGTAATACGTAGGTGGCAAGCGTTGTCCGGAATTATTGGGCGTAAAGCGCGCGCAGGTGGTTCCTTAAGTCTGATGTGAAAGCCCACGGCTCAACCGTGGAGGGTCATTGGAAACTGGGGAACTTGAGTGCAGAAGAGGATAGTGGAATTCCAAGTGTAGCGGTGAAATGCGTAGAGATTTGGAGGAACACCAGTGGCGAAGGCGACTATCTGGTCTGTAACTGACACTGAGGCGCGAAAGCGTGGGGAGCAAACAGGATTAGATACCCTGGTAGTCCACGCCGTAAACGATGAGTGCTAAGTGTTGGGGGGTTTCCGCCCCTCAGTGCTGCAGCTAACGCATTAAGCACTCCGCCTGGGGAGTACGGTCGCAAGACTGAAACTCAAAGGAATTGACGGGGGCCCGCACAAGCGGTGGAGCATGTGGTTTAATTCGAAGCAACGCGAAGAACCTTACCAGGTCTTGACATCCCATTGACCACTGTAGAGATACAGTTTTCCCTTCGGGGACAACGGTGACAGGTGGTGCATGGTTGTCGTCAGCTCGTGTCGTGAGATGTTGGGTTAAGTCCCGCAACGAGCGCAACCCTTGTTCTTAGTTGCCATCATTTAGTTGGGCACTCTAAGGAGACTGCCGGTGATAAACCGGAGGAAGGTGGGGATGACGTCAAATCATCATGCCCCTTATGACCTGGGCTACACACGTGCTACAATGGACGATACAAACGGTTGCCAACCCGCGAGGGGGAGCTAATCCGATAAAATCGTTCTCAGTTCGGATTGTAGGCTGCAACTCGCCTACATGAAGCCGGAATCGCTAGTAATCGTGGATCAGCATGCCACGGTGAATACGTTCCCGGGCCTTGTACACACCGCCCGTCACACCACGAGAGTTTGTAACACCCGAAGTCGGTGAGGTAACCCTTGTGGAGCCAGCCGCCGAAGGTGGGATAGATGATTGGGGTGAAGTCGTAACAAGGTAGCCGTATCGGAAGGTGCGGCTGGATCACCTCCTTTCTAAGGATTTTTCGGAATCATTCCTTCGGGGAATGAAACATTAACGTTTGCTGTTCAGTTTTGAAGGTTCATCGAAAGATGAAAAACTTCAAAAAATATTTGCTCCTGTCGCTAGCGCTATCGTCGCAAAGCTGCATGAAGCAAATTCAGCGAAACTTATTCACGATGTGATTGAAGTTAGCTGCTTTGTTCTTTGAAAACTGGATAAAACGACATTGAAAGCAATAAACAAATTTTCTATTAGTAATAATAGATCACAAACGTCAAGTAATTGACGTGCAAACTTAAATCTTGAACTTGTTCAAGTTTAACTAAACTTTTGGTTAAGTTAATAAGGGCGCACGGTGGATGCCTTGGCACTAGGAGTCGATGAAGGACGGCACTAACACCGATATGCCTCGGGGAGCTGTAAGTAAGCTTTGATCCGGGGATTTCCGAATGGGGGAACCCACTATCTTTAATCGGATAGTATCTACACGTGAATTCATAGCGTGATGAGGACAGACGCAGAGAACTGAAACATCTAAGTACCTGCAGGAACAGAAAGAAAATTCGATTCCCTGAGTAGCGGCGAGCGAAACGGGAAGAGCCCAAACCAAAGAGCTTGCTCTTTGGGGTTGTAGGACATTCTATACGGAGTTACAAAAGAATGAGCTAGACGAAGCGACTTGGAAAGGTCCGCGAAACAAGGTAAAAGCCCTGTAGTCAAAAGTTCATTCCCTCCAGAGTGTATCCTGAGTACGGCGGAACACGTGAAATTCCGTCGGAATCTGGGAGGACCATCTCCCAAGGCTAAATACTACCTAGTGACCGATAGTGAACCAGTACCGTGAGGGAAAGGTGAAAAGCACCCCGGAAGGGGAGTGAAATAGATCCTGAAACCGTGTGCCTACAAGTAGTTAGAGCCCGTTAATGGGTGATAGCGTGCCTTTTGTAGAATGAACCGGCGAGTTACGATTACGTGCGAGGTTAAGTTGAGAAGACGGAGCCGCAGCGAAAGCGAGTCTGAATAGGGCGAATTAGTACGTGGTCGTAGACCCGAAACCAGGTGATCTACCCATGTCCAGGGTGAAGGTGAGGTAACACTTACTGGAGGCCCGAACCCACGCATGTTGAAAAATGCGGGGATGAGGTGTGGGTAGCGGAGAAATTCCAATCGAACCTGGAGATAGCTGGTTCTCTCCGAAATAGCTTTAGGGCTAGCCTCGTGATTGAGAATACTGGAGGTAGAGCACTGTTTGGACTAGGGGCCCATCTCGGGTTACCGAATTCAGACAAACTCCGAATGCCAGATATTTATACACGGGAGTCAGACTGCGAGTGATAAGATCCGTAGTCAAAAGGGAAACAGCCCAGACCACCAGCTAAGGTCCCAAAGTAATCGTTAAGTGGAAAAGGATGTGGCGTTGCTTAGACAACCAGGATGTTGGCTTAGAAGCAGCCATCATTTAAAGAGTGCGTAATAGCTCACTGGTCGAGTGACACTGCGCCGAAAATGTATCGGGGCTAAACGATTCACCGAAGCTGTGGATGCATCCGTATGGATGCGTGGTAGGAGAGCGTTCTAAGGGCGTTGAAGTCAGACCGGAAGGACTGGTGGAGCGCTTAGAAGTGAGAATGCCGGTATGAGTAGCGAAACATGGGTGAGAATCCCATGCACCGTATGACTAAGGTTTCCTGAGGAAGGCTCGTCCGCTCAGGGTTAGTCGGGACCTAAGCCGAGGCCGATAGGCGTAGGCGATGGACAACAGGTTGATATTCCTGTACCACCTCCTCACCGTTTGAGAAATGGGGGGACGCAGTAGGATAGGGTAAGCAGAGCGTTGGTTGTCTCTGTTCAAGCAGTAAGGCGTGTATGTAGGTAAATCCGCATACTATAACGTTGAGCTGTGATGACGAGCTCGTATGAGCGAAGTTCCTGATTTCACGCTGCCAAGAAAAGCCTCTATCGAGGTGAGAGGTGCCCGTACCGCAAACCGACACAGGTAGTCGAGGAGAGAATCCTAAGGTGTGCGAGAGAACTCTCGTTAAGGAACTCGGCAAAATGACCCCGTAACTTCGGGAGAAGGGGTGCTCTTTAAGGTGAATAGCCATGAAGAGCCGCAGTGAATAGGCCCAGGCGACTGTTTAGCAAAAACACAGGTCTCTGCAAAACCGTAAGGTGACGTATAGGGGCTGACGCCTGCCCGGTGCTGGAAGGTTAAGAGGAGTGGTTAGCGCAAGCGAAGCTGCGAATTGAAGCCCCAGTAAACGGCGGCCGTAACTATAACGGTCCTAAGGTAGCGAAATTCCTTGTCGGGTAAGTTCCGACCCGCACGAAAGGCGTAACGATCTGGGCACTGTCTCAACGAGAGACTCGGTGAAATTATAGTACCTGTGAAGATGCAGGTTACCCGCGACAGGACGGAAAGACCCCGTGGAGCTTTACTGTAGCCTGATATTGAATTTTGGTACAACTTGTACAGGATAGGTAGGAGCCAGAGATTCCGGAGCGTCAGCTTCGGAGGAGGCGTCAGTGGGATACTACCCTGGTTGTATTGAACTTCTAACCCATACCCCTTAGCGGGGTAGGAGACAGTGTCAGGCGGACAGTTTGACTGGGGCGGTCGCCTCCTAAAGAGTAACGGAGGCGCCCAAAGGTTCCCTCAGAATGGTTGGAAATCATTCGAAGAGTGTAAAGGCATAAGGGAGCTTGACTGCGAGACCTACAAGTCGAGCAGGGTCGAAAGACGGGCTTAGTGATCCGGTGGTTCCGCATGGAAGGGCCATCGCTCAACGGATAAAAGCTACCCCGGGGATAACAGGCTTATCTCCCCCAAGAGTCCACATCGACGGGGAGGTTTGGCACCTCGATGTCGGCTCATCGCATCCTGGGGCTGTAGTCGGTCCCAAGGGTTGGGCTGTTCGCCCATTAAAGCGGTACGCGAGCTGGGTTCAGAACGTCGTGAGACAGTTCGGTCCCTATCCGTCGTGGGCGTAGGAAATTTGAGAGGAGCTGTCCTTAGTACGAGAGGACCGGGATGGACACACCGCTGGTGTACCAGTTGTTCTGCCAAGAGCATCGCTGGGTAGCTATGTGTGGACGGGATAAGTGCTGAAAGCATCTAAGCATGAAGCCCCCCTCAAGATGAGATTTCCCATTACGCAAGTAAGTAAGACCCCTGAAAGACGATCAGGTAGATAGGTTCGAGGTGGAAGTGTGGTGACACATGGAGCTGACGAATACTAATCGGTCGAGGACTTAACCACATTTTATTGCATAACTCAATGAAACGTTTATCCAGTTTTGAAAGAACAATTCTTTCTACATATACACGGATGTTCTTTAACATGACATCCATGTCATAGTGAAGTGATGATGGCAAAGAGGTCACACCTGTTCCCATACCGAACACAGAAGTTAAGCTCTTTAGCGCCGATGGTAGTTGGGGGTTTCCCCCTGTGAGAGTAGGACGTCGCTTCGCTAGAATATATGGAGGATTAGCTCAGCTGGGAGAGCACCTGCCTTACAAGCAGGGGGTCGGCGGTTCGAGCCCGTCATCCTCCACCATTTCTATAGTGCCGGTGTAGCTCAGTTGGTAGAGCAACTGACTTGTAATCAGTAGGTCGAGGGTTCGACTCCTTTCGCCGGCACCATTATAGAGTGCCATTAGCTCAGTTGGTAGAGCATCTGACTTTTAATCAGAGGGTCGAAGGTTCGAGTCCTTCATGGCACACCAGTTTTTAATTTCATAACTGTCAGAATAAAAATATCTTATGCATTTTGCGGAAGTAGTTCAGTGGTAGAACACCACCTTGCCAAGGTGGGGGTCGCGAGTTCGAACCTCGTCTTCCGCTCCAAAAAAATGCCGGGGTGGCGGAACTGGCAGACGCACAGGACTTAAAATCCTGCGGTGAGTGATCACCGTGCCGGTTCGATTCCGGCCCTCGGCACCATTTTTACTTTAAACAAAATAATTTAGCGCTCGTAGCTCAATTGGATAGAGCATCTGACTACGAATCAGAAGGTTGTAGGTTCAAGTCCTGTCGAGCGCACCATTTTTTCGGAATGTAGCTCAGCTTGGTAGAGCACTTGGTTTGGGACCAAGGGGTCGTAGGTTCGAATCCTGTCATTCCGACCACTATTAATGGGGCCTTAGCTCAGCTGGGAGAGCGCCTGCCTTGCACGCAGGAGGTCAGCGGTTCGATCCCGCTAGGCTCCACCATAAAGTAACCAAATAAAGATCCTGGCGGTGTAGCTCAGTTGGCTAGAGCACTCGGTTCATACCCGAAAGGTCGTGGGTTCGACTCCCTCTGCCGCCATCTTAAAGGACCTTTAGCTCAGTTGGTTAGAGCAGACGGCTCATAACCGTCCGGTCACAGGTTCGAGTCCTGTAAGGTCCACCAGTAAAACAATATATAATATTTCGGAGGTATACCCAAGTCTGGCTGAAGGGATTAGTCTTGAAAACTAACAGGCGGGTTAAACCGCGCGGGGGTTCGAATCCCTCTACCTCCTCCATTTTTAAAAAAAGCATGGTGTCTGAAAGACTCAACTAAATAGTATTGTCGCGGGGTGGAGCAGTGGTAGCTCGTCGGGCTCATAACCCGAAGGTCACAGGTTCAAGTCCTGTCCCCGCAACCAAATGGTCCCGTGGTGTAGCGGTTAACATGCCTGCCTGTCACGCAGGAGATCGCCGGTTCGATCCCGGTCGGGACCGCCATTTGTGGGTTTGTAGCTCAGTTGGTAGAGCATTAGATTGAAGCTCTAAGTGTCGGCGGTTCGATTCCGTCCAAACCCACCATATGCGGGTGTAGTTTAATGGTAAAACCTCAGCCTTCCAAGCTGATGTCGTGAGTTCGATTCTCATCACCCGCTCCAAAATAGGGCCTATAGCTCAGCTGGTTAGAGCGCACGCCTGATAAGCGTGAGGTCGATGGTTCGAGTCCATTTAGGCCCACCATAGTATTATTCCGAAGTAGCTCAGTTGGTAGAGCATCCGGCTGTTAACCGGCAGGTCGCAGGTTCGAGTCCTGCCTTCGGAGCCATTTTTATGTAAAGTGGGGAAGTACCCAAGCGGCTCAAGGGGCGCCCCTGCTAAGGGTGTAGATCGCGTAAGCGGTGCGAGGGTTCGAATCCCTCCTTCTCCGCCATTGGCCCGTTGGTCAAGCGGTTAAGACACCGCCCTTTCACGGCGGTAACACGAGTTCGATTCTCGTACGGGTCATAATAGAAAAAGCGCTAGATACAAAATTGTATCTAGCGCTTTTTCGTATAATTAAAAGTTTTTTTGAACTATTTGGTTCTGTAATATTTGTTGGGTTAGTCTTACAAATATTATATTTTTCTAATAGGTATAGATATTCCTATATATGCGCATTATTGTGTGGTGATAAGTGTGAGGAACTGGCAGCTGAACGCATAGAAGATATGAGAAATACTTTTGTTATGCGTAAGTTAAATGAGAAGATAACGCCTTTATATGACAAATTTTTATTGGGAGACTTACAAGTAGATAGTCTTTAGAAAAATGTTAAAAATTAGAGGGTCAAAAGTTTTCAGGTTATCAATGATTTTTCTAAGAGGAAGTTGAAGAAAATAATTTTTCTGAAATAACTTATAGATTTAATCGATTAGTTGAAAAGATAGAACTGGGAAATGCAACAGTTACTCGAGTAGCATTTTCAATTTACGTTGGCCGTGTTCTAAAAGAACCAAAATTAATTTTATCTGTAGTAATTGGCTATTTGTATTATGCCAAATATTTTAACATAATAAATAGTTCAAAAAGAAAAGAGAGTATATATTTTTGGATATAATTGTTTGTATTAAGAACAAGAATTATAGTTAAAATGAATGGAGAGTATTTTTTAGAAAATTGATAATTATTTATTATTTAAACGTTTTTGTAACACATTAACAGCATTTTAAATAATTATTTTTAAAAAGCACAAAACAACTATTGAAAAAATACTGCGTACATATTAAACTTTCGTTATGCCAAGAAATCGTTTTCATTAGGAGACGGAGCTAGTTAATGGCAACGATAGAAAATAATAAAAGTTTTTCTAAAAAGTTTTTAAAAACTATTGCACCATCTTAAAAAAACTGTTATTATAAATCTTGTCCTTAAGAGAAAGGACATGCGGTTATAATAATGTAACTTCAACATATCCCATGGAGGATTAGCTCAGCTGGGAGAGCACCTGCCTTACAAGCAGGGGGTCGGCGGTTCGAGCCCGTCATCCTCCACCATTTCTATAGTGCCGGTGTAGCTCAGTTGGTAGAGCAACTGACTTGTAATCAGTAGGTCGAGGGTTCGACTCCTTTCGCCGGCACCATTATAGAGTGCCATTAGCTCAGTTGGTAGAGCATCTGACTTTTAATCAGAGGGTCGAAGGTTCGAGTCCTTCATGGCACACCAGTTTTATAATATGTCTGCTGCGGGTGTGGCGGAATTGGCAGACGCACTAGACTTAGGATCTAGCGCCGCAAGGCGTGGGGGTTCGACTCCCTTCACCCGCACCATTTAATTTCATAACTGTCAGAATAAAAATATCTTATGCATTTTGCGGAAGTAGTTCAGTGGTAGAACACCACCTTGCCAAGGTGGGGGTCGCGAGTTCGAACCTCGTCTTCCGCTCCAAAAAAAATGCCGGGGTGGCGGAACTGGCAGACGCACAGGACTTAAAATCCTGCGGTGAGTGATCACCGTGCCGGTTCGATTCCGGCCCTCGGCACCATTTTTACTTTAAACAAAATAATTTAGCGCTCGTAGCTCAATTGGATAGAGCATCTGACTACGAATCAGAAGGTTGTAGGTTCAAGTCCTGTCGAGCGCACCATTTTTTTCGGAATGTAGCTCAGCTTGGTAGAGCACTTGGTTTGGGACCAAGGGGTCGTAGGTTCGAATCCTGTCATTCCGACCACTATTAATGGGGCCTTAGCTCAGCTGGGAGAGCGCCTGCCTTGCACGCAGGAGGTCAGCGGTTCGATCCCGCTAGGCTCCACCATAAAGTAACCAAATAAAGATCCTGGCGGTGTAGCTCAGTTGGCTAGAGCACTCGGTTCATACCCGAAAGGTCGTGGGTTCGACTCCCTCTGCCGCCATCTTAAAGGACCTTTAGCTCAGTTGGTTAGAGCAGACGGCTCATAACCGTCCGGTCACAGGTTCGAGTCCTGTAAGGTCCACCAGTAAAACAATATATAATATTTCGGAGGTATACCCAAGTCTGGCTGAAGGGATTAGTCTTGAAAACTAACAGGCGGGTTAAACCGCGCGGGGGTTCGAATCCCTCTACCTCCTCCATTTTAAAAAAAAGCATGGTGTCTGAAAGACTCAACTAAATAGTATTGTCGCGGGGTGGAGCAGTGGTAGCTCGTCGGGCTCATAACCCGAAGGTCACAGGTTCAAGTCCTGTCCCCGCAACCAAATGGTCCCGTGGTGTAGCGGTTAACATGCCTGCCTGTCACGCAGGAGATCGCCGGTTCGATCCCGGTCGGGACCGCCATTTGTGGGTTTGTAGCTCAGTTGGTAGAGCATTAGATTGAAGCTCTAAGTGTCGGCGGTTCGATTCCGTCCAAACCCACCATATGCGGGTGTAGTTTAATGGTAAAACCTCAGCCTTCCAAGCTGATGTCGTGAGTTCGATTCTCATCACCCGCTCCAAAATAGGGCCTATAGCTCAGCTGGTTAGAGCGCACGCCTGATAAGCGTGAGGTCGATGGTTCGAGTCCATTTAGGCCCACCATAGTATTATTCCGAAGTAGCTCAGTTGGTAGAGCATCCGGCTGTTAACCGGCAGGTCGCAGGTTCGAGTCCTGCCTTCGGAGCCATTTTTATGTAAAGTGGGGAAGTACCCAAGCGGCTCAAGGGGCGCCCCTGCTAAGGGTGTAGATCGCGTAAGCGGTGCGAGGGTTCGAATCCCTCCTTCTCCGCCATTGGCCCGTTGGTCAAGCGGTTAAGACACCGCCCTTTCACGGCGGTAACACGAGTTCGATTCTCGTACGGGTCATAATAGAAAAAACGCTAGATACAAAATTGTATCTAGCGTTTTTTCGTATAATTAAAAGTTTAAATTTTTTTGAGTTATATCGATTGACCTTTACGTTACGTTATCCTTTATTGTAATTCAAAGAGGTGATGACATGCTAATTAATGAATTAGTAAAGCTTTCGGGAGTAACTGCACGTACACTTCGTTATTATGATGAAATTGGATTGTTAAAGCCATCTAAAGTCTGGGAGAATGGTTATCGTTATTATAGTCAGGAAGATATTGATCGTTTGCAGCAAATATTATTTTATCGAGAGCTTGATTTTAAACTAGAGGAAATAAAAATGTTGCTTGATGATTCACGCTTTGACGTAAAAGTTGCATTACAAGAGCAACAAAAGCTACTCCAGAAAAAGAGAAATTATTTAGATGACCTAATCGACACGATTGAAAGAACAATTCAATCTATGGAAGGGGAAATAACTATGACAAATGAACAAAAATTTGAAAAGTTCAAAGAGCAATTAATCAATGATAACGAGCAAAAATTTGCTCAAGAAATTCGTGAAAAGTATGGAGAAGAAGAAGTATTAGCTAGTTATGGAAAGATGAAAACTATGACTGAAGGGCAATACGAGGCAGCACAACAACTTGAAAGCCAGTTATTTGAACGTTTAAAAGAAGCGATGGTACAAGGAGATGCTCAGTCCGAAATATCAATGGAAGTAGTGGAACTTCATAAACGTTGGCTGAGCTTTTATTGGACGAAGTATACAAAGGAAGCGCATGTAGGTTTAGCACAAATGTATATTAATGATGAGCGCTTTATCACTTATTACAATAGTCGAGTTGGTAATGGGGCAACGTTATTTTTACATGATGCGATTATGGCATATAGTGCGCTTTAAGGTTGGGATGAATGATTCATGTTTAAAAAATGCGAAAAAGGAAATAAATTAATAAGTTCATAAGGGGGACGTTATATGGAAAAAAAGAAACTTCAAAAGTTACGGACTGCATTGAAAGATGAATTAGCAACTTTATCAGAACATATCAATGAAGAGCCAATTGCTGAGGAATCAGAATTAACTTCAGTAGACAATCACCCAGCAGATGTGGCGACTGATTTAACGACAGTTACTACGGAAATTGCACTTGATGAATTAAAAGAAGAAGAGATGGAAAAAATACAAACGGCACTTAGGGCTATAGATGAAGAGACATATGGTAAATGCACAGAATGCGGAAAAGAAATTCCGTTTGAACGGTTAGAAGCAGTTCCTACTACGCTTACTTGCATAGAGCATGCGGAAGATGTAGAAATTTGAAAAGCTGTACGTACTAACGAATTGGTTAGTATGTACAGCTTTTTCTATTTAATAAAATATGAAATTAATAAACAAACTGCTAAAAGGAAGCTGAAGATTGCGCGTGACTGTATCATGGCGAAAAATAGTTCAAAATGAGAGTACGTGTTAAATGCCACCCTACATTAAGCTTGTGTCCGCTTCAATGACTTTTGTTATAAATAACACTCCTAACTAAAAATAATATCTAAACTATAGGAAAGTAAATGAAACAAAATGAACAGAGTGAAGCGTGAATACATGTAACGTTTGCTTGAAAAATGGTATGATGGGAAAGGCATTATTTATAGAACGAAAATAAATAAGTAAGCAAATAATTAAATTAAATAAGCACGTCAAAAACGTGATACATGCAACATACTTAGTGAATTTGCAACATGACGGAGGGAATTTTCATGCAACACAAGTGGTACAACGCCACTGAGATCGAAGTAGGCTCAAATTCAAAGCAGATTTTTTATATGGAAACGATCGAAGTAAGTCGTTTATCGGCGTTAGCATTTTTTGCTGCAGGTGAAGCGAACTATAAAGGAAAACGTAACTATTGGCAAAACCGAGAAAAAACTTTTACATTAGTTGGTTTAGGTCATGCGTATACAATTGAAAATAATGAACATAACAACCGCTTTGATGCTGTCGAAGCAGAGTGGAAAAAATTAACGAGTCAAATCGTACAGGAAGACCAGCATTTACAACCGATTTTATTTGGTGGGTTTACATTTGATCCGCAAAATGAAGTAACAGGTGAATGGGCGAATTTCCCACAAAGTTATTTTACAGTAGCAACTTATCAACTAGTGATTCGAAATGATCAAGCATTTGTGACGATAAACTTCATTACCGATAAAGCGAATAGTACAGAGGCATTTGAAGTGTTACGTAAAGAGCGTGATGCGTTAATACATGCTGCTCAAGTAAAAGAATTGAAAACGTATACAAAGCCGGTCATGAACAGCTATATGGAACCTCATAAAGAAGCCTATTTACAATCAATTGATCAAGTAACGGGCTTAATCAAAGCCAATGAGGCACAGAAGGTAGTCATTGCGCGTTCTTTAGCATTGCAGTTTGAGGAAACGATTACATCACCTCAAATTTTATCGCATGTTGTCCATGAACAACCAGAAAGCTATTTATTTGGCTTAGAGCATAACGATATGCTCTTTTATGGTGCTTCACCAGAACGTTTAGTAAAAGTAGATAATGGACATGCCTATTCTTCATGTGTTGCAGGTTCTATCAAACGCGGAAAAACAGCTGAAGAGGACAATCAATTAGGACAAAGCCTATTAAATGATATGAAAAATCGTGGAGAACATCATTATGTTGTAGAAATGATTACAGAAACATTTGAGAAAAACTGCTCACAAGTCATCGTACCAAATGGACCGAAGTTATTGAAAATACGTGACATTCAACATTTATATACGCCTGTTGAAGGGCAATTAAATGAAGAAGCAACGATTTTACAGCTTGTAAAACATTTACATCCAACACCTGCACTTGGGGGTGTACCACGTGAGCAAGCACTAGAAATGATTCGTACGTATGAACCGATGAATCGTGGGCTTTATGCTGCGCCAATTGGTTGGTTAGATGCAGATGGTAATGGTGAATTTGCAGTGGCAATTCGTTCGGCTGCACTTGTTCAAGATAAAGCCTATTTATATGCTGGCGGAGGAATTGTTGCGGATTCTGAAGCACAATCTGAGTATGAAGAAACACTTGTGAAATTTAGACCGATGTTACGAGCTTTAGGAGGACAACTACATGAATGAACGTGGAATTTTAACGAATTATGTTTATAAAATTGTGTCTACTCTTGTCCAGTCAGGCGTCCAAAATGTGGTTGTCAGTCCTGGCTCACGTTCTACACCACTTGCGTATGCCTTCGCTTCTACAAAAGAATTGGCGATGCATCGTCAAGTAGATGAGCGTGCGGCTGCCTTTTATGCTTTAGGCTTAGCGAAATCAACAGCAAAACCAGTCGTATTACTTTGTACGTCTGGAACAGCTGCAGCGAATTATTTTCCAGCGATTGTTGAAGCAAAATATGCGCGTGTACCACTAATCGTACTAACTGCGGATCGCCCACATGAACTACGTGAAGTCGGCGCACCACAAACGATCAACCAAGTACGTTTATATGGAGAAAATGTCAAATGGTCAGCAGAGTTTCCGATTCCTGATGATGCACTGCAAACATTGCCATACATTGAACACCATACTGTACGCGCGGTAAATATCGCAACGACAGCACCATTTGGACCAGTTCACTTAAATATTCCATTCCGTGAACCATTATTAATTGATTTTAATGAACAATTACCGAAGGCACATTTTGTGAAGAGCTATATGAACGAATTAGTTCCTTCAAAACAAGCTATGATGGAATTAAAAGAAATCATTGAGCACACAAAAAACGGTATTATTGTTGTTGGGGAGCTACCACTTGGTACAAATACCGAGCATTTATGGGATTTCATTCGTGAAGTGAAATGGCCTGTGATGATGGAAAGCCTATCTAATTTACGAACAGAAGTACCAGAAGACTGCCAAGCACTTGCGATTACTACATATGATGCACTAATGAAAAACGAACGCTTTAAACGCAATGTGCGACCACAAACAGTTATTCGCTTCGGCGCACAGCCAGTTTCGAAATTTTTAATGCAATTTATTACACAATCTAAACCTCAAAATTATATGATTATTGATGAAGATCCAATGTTCCGAGATTCAACGCATGTCTCGACGCATTTTATTCATGCATTACCAGGTGCTTGGTTAAGTGATATAAAAATCGAGCATACTGTTGCTGAAATGGCATATGTTGAGTTTTGGAAGATGGCGGACTTATTAGCGATTAATGAAATTGAAAAATATGCAGAACACGCATCTGATGAGGGCGCGATGGTGCAAGCAATGCTAGCTAGCCTACCAGAAGGCTCAGATATTTTTGTCAGCAGTAGTATGCCAATTCGCGATATTGATACATTTTTAACTACGACGAATAAGAATGTACAAGTATTCGCCAATCGTGGAGCAAATGGGATTGATGGTGTGACTTCGACAGCACTTGGATTTAGTCAGGGACGTAAAACACGTAAAACGTATTTATTTATTGGTGATTTAGCATTTTTACATGACGCGAATGCTTTTATTGCCACGCGTTATCAAACTTGTAATTTAACGATTGTCGTGATGAATAATGACGGTGGTGGTATTTTCTCTTATTTACCACAATCAAAAATTGAAGCACATTATGAGGATTTATTTGGTACACCAACAGCTTTAACATTTGAAAAGCTTGCGAGCATGTATGACATGGATTATGCGACGGCTACTTCATCAGAAGAATTTAGTTCAGCATTACAAGCTTCAAAACATGCTGATGTAAAATTAATCGAAGTATTTACGAACCGTGAGGACAATGTACGTGAGCACCAAGCGTTATGGACACGTATTCAAGAGGTGTTAGAGCAATGGCTCGATATGTATTAAATGACACTGAGTTTTTTGTTGAGCAGTGGAATGAAGCGGCGCAAAAAACGCTCGTGTTATTTCACGGCTTTACAGGGAGTACGAAAACTTGGCAGCATGTAGTAAAACAATTACCTACTGAATTTCGAATTATTGCCGTGGATCTAATTGGACATGGACAGAGTACTGCACCTGAAGAGGTTGAAAAGTATTCAATGCAAATGCAAATTAAAGGGTTAGAAGCACTGTTTCAACATCTGCAACTAGAAAAATTTTATTTACTAGGCTATTCAATGGGGGGACGTGTGGCACTTAGCTATACGGTACGTTACCCACATCGAATCGAGCAACTACTATTAGAGAGTGCGTCCCCTGGTTTAGCGTTAGACGAAGAACGAAGCGCAAGGAAACGTGCGGATGAAGTATTAGCTGAAAAAATCATGCAAAGCGGGATACATTCATTTGTAGAAAAGTGGGAAAACATTCCGCTTTTTGCAACTCAAAAGCAGCTGCCACAACAAGTGAAACAGGAAATTCGTGAGGAACGTCTAGCACAACGAGCAATTGGTTTAGCGAATAGTTTGCGCGGTATGGGCACAGGTGTGATGCCATCATTATGGGAGGCACTTGCTTCACTTAATATGCCCGTAACATTAATTACGGGAGCGCTTGATGAAAAATTCATTAAATTAAATGAACAGATGGTCAAATTGCTTCCTCAATCAAAACACGTCATAATTCCAGCAGTTGGTCATGCAATTCATGTGGAAAATCCGACAAAGTTTGCTACAATAGTAAAGGAATCGATTTCATAATTAATTAGGGGGATAACTCGATGACAAAACAACGTCTATGGACTTCATTACATACGTATGAAGACATTAAATACGAATTCTATAACGGTATCGCAAAAATTACGATCAACCGTCCAGAAGTACGTAACGCATTCCGTCCAAAAACAACAGCGGAAATGATTGACGCTTTCACACGTGCACGTGATGATGCGCGTATTGGTACAATTATTTTGACAGGTGAAGGAGATCTTGCATTCTGCTCAGGCGGCGACCAAAAAGTTCGCGGTAACGGCGGTTATGTAGGTGATGATAACATCCCTCGCTTAAACGTATTAGATTTACAAACTTTAATCCGTAAAATTCCAAAACCAGTAGTAGCAATGGTTGCAGGTTATGCAATCGGTGGTGGACACGTATTACACGTAGTATGTGATTTAACAATCGCTGCAGAAAACGCGCGATTCGGTCAAACTGGACCAAACGTTGGCTCATTCGACGCTGGTTACGGCTCTGGCTATTTAGCACGTATCGTAGGTCACAAAAAGGCGCGTGAAATCTGGTACTTATGCCGTCAATACGACGCACAAGAAGCGCTTGATATGGGCTTAGTAAACACAGTTGTACCTTTAGATCAATTAGAAGATGAAACAGTTAAATGGTGTGAAGAAATGCTTACTAAATCACCAACTGCACTTCGTTTCTTAAAAGCTGCTATGAACGCAGATACAGACGGTTTAGCGGGTATTCAACAGCTTGCTGGTGATGCTACACTTCTTTACTACACAACTGATGAAGCAAAAGAAGGTCGCGATGCATTCAAAGAGAAACGTCAACCTGACTTCGGTCAATTCCCACGTTTCCCTTGATTTTAGATGATTTCATACGGAAAGAGCATACTTTATGTGTGCTCTTTTTTAGTGGATAATAAGTATACGAGGAGGGATTTCTATGCAACCAAACTGGGTAAAACAACGTGCGAATTTAACGCCGAATCGAATTGCATTTAGCTTTAATGAAGAGCAATGGACATTTCAACAACTACACGACCTATCTGTACCTTTGGCATACAAACTAAATGCTTGTGGATTAACTAATGGAAAACGAGTTGCAATTTTATCACCGTCAACACCTCAGCTTATTCACGTGATATATGGCTGTATGCAGGCACAATGTGAAATGGTGATGCTAAATGGCAGACTTTCTAAACAAGAGTTAGCCTATCAAATAGACGATGCTGAAGTGGATATGATTTTAGTAGCAGATGGTGAGTGTTCAAAGTTACAAGAAGATGCACGTATCCTATCATTTTCTCAATTAAATGAAATGGAACCAAAACCATTTGACATTGCTTGTGAATGGAATGATGATTTTGCGTTAACGATAATGTATACGTCTGGGACGACAGGATTTCCAAAAGGTGTATGTCAAACAGTAGGTAATCATAGCTCAAGTGGCATTAGTTCCGCATTGAATCTAGGTATTTCAGAACATGATGTTTGGCTTTGTACGGTACCGATTTTTCATATAAGTGGTTTTTCGATTGTTGTGCGTTCCTTATTATATGGAATGAAAATACGTTTATATGAAAAATTCGATGCGTTCCGATGTGCACAAGAAATTAGCACGGGCGCGGTGACCAAAATGTCAGTTGTTTCAGTTACGTTGGAAAATATCATTTCCGTCATGGAAAAGGAGCATATGACCGCGCATCCAAATTTCACTACGATGCTTGCAGGAGGCGGACCAGTCCCTATGGATTATTTGAAACGAGCGATTGCTTTGAAATTACCAGTTGCCCAAACGTACGGTATGACTGAAACAGCTTCACAAACAGCAACGCTATCAAATGAAGATGCATTAACACATCTTGGTTCTGCGGGGAAACCGTTATTTTTCAATCAAATTCGTATTGAAACGAAAGAAAATAAAAAGATCGGTGAAATTTTAGTCCGTGGTCCTCATGTAACCCCGCGTTATATAGGGAAATTTAAGAACAAAGAAACGACGAAGGACGGTTGGTTGTATACCGGTGACCTTGGCTATTTAGATAAAGAGGGTTATTTGTATGTTGTTGATCGCCGCTCGGATTTAATTATTTCTGGTGGCGAAAATATTTATCCAGCAGAGATTGAGAGCGTACTTTTATCACATCCAGCAGTTAAAGAAGCAGGCGTATGTGGGATGAATGACGAGAAGTGGGGACAGGTACCGATTGCATTTGTTGTCAAAAAGGAGAATATTTCAGAGCAAGAGTTAGTAAGCTTCTGCAAAATAAACCTTGCTAACTATAAAATACCCCAAAAAATACATTTCGTAAATTTACTCCCTAGAAATGGGTCTAACAAGCTAGTCAGAAGAAACTTAATACAAATAGTCGACAATTAGGTAAGAAGTTAATTAGGACTTTTCTAACGATTTATACTACATTCATGAAAAAGGCAAAAAACGTACCGGTTGAATTTAAAGACATTAAAATCAGTATCAATTACACAGCAGCAGTTCACTAAAAACAAATGATCTTTTGTAGCGAAACATTAAAAAATGCCCTCTTGTTCACGATAAAGTGACCAAAAGGGCATTTTTTTAGTTTGATAAAGCTTGTTTTAATACATCTATATTTTTACGCATTAACGTAAAGTAATCTTCATTATTCGCGATGTCTTCTTTCGTAAGAACACTTAAGTTATGCAAAATTAATGGTTTGGCACCAATTTCTTTTTGAATAATCTCTGTTAAACTTGATGAAACATTTTGCTCGAAGAACATGTATTCGATGTTTTCTTTTTTTGCTAAATCCACAATGGCTGTTAATTCTTTTTGTGAAGGTTCACTTTGCGAGTTTAGACCTGCAACGGGTACTTGAGTGAAGCCGTAGTGACCTGCGATGTAGCCAAATGCCGCGTGAGAGACGAAGAAAGTTTTCTTAGACGTCGATTTTGCCATTTCTTCAAAATCAGCGTTTAGCGTGTTTAAATCGGCAACTAGTTGGTCATAGTTTGCAGTGAATGTTGCTTCTTGTTCAGGCAAGGCATTTACTAATTCATCTTTAATCGATAATGCTAATTGCTGTGAAATAATAGGTGATAACCAAACGTGTGCATCCTGGTCCGTATCGGCATGGTCTTCGTGAGTATCTTCGTCGTGATCATGATCATGGTCTTCTTCTGTCGCTTCAGCATGTGTATGACCTGTAGAAATATGCAATTGGTCTTCTGTTACACCCTCAGCTGTAGGAACGAGTTTTACACCTTCATTAGCTAATGTTTTTTTTGATTTTTCTAAGAAGCCTTCAAGACCTAGTCCAACATAGAAAAATAAATCGGCATCTGCTAAAGACATCATATCTTTTTGGGTTGGTTCAAATGTATGCTCATTGGCACCTGCTGGATAAATTGAAGCAACTTCGACAGCATCTCCGCCTATACGCTCTGCAAAATATTGCAATGGATAAACCGTTGTATAAATAGAAAGTTTGTCAGATGAATCTCCTGGAGTAGTCTTACTTCCTTTTGAAGCGTCGTCAGAACTACAAGCAGCTAATAAAAGCGTGAGTACTGTCACATAGAATAATAGTTTTTTCATGTATAATGAACCCCTTAAATAGTAATTGTTACGATTTAAATATTTTTAACATTTTTAATCATACATGATGTACAAAAAAAAAACAATATAAAAAACCTTCGAAAATTATTTTTTTTTCGAAGGCCATTTATCAGGTACAGGATCAAAGCCACCTGGATGCAGTGGCTGACATTTTAAAATTCGAATGATTGTCATTAAACTACCCTTGATAGCACCATGTTTTTGAATCGCTTCAATTCCGTAACTTGAACAGGTTGGGTGAAAGCGACAAGAAGGTGGTTTCATCGGCGATAAGTACTTTTGATATAACCGAATGAACCCAATAAATAATTTTTTCATTTAGTTTCTTGCTCTCCATTTTTGTACGCACGAATTGGTTTCGTGTCGATAGTTTGCTTTAATGATACGTTGTTTTTTCGAGCAAGTAAAATAATTGCTAACGAAAAGATCCCCATGATTGTTACGATAATAATAAGAACGATTGGTAAGCTCATGCTTTCACCTCTGTATTTTCGTTTAAAGTTGTTTCTTTTTCATTTTTAGCTGCTATTGAATCTGAATGATGTGTTACTTCATCAATTGTATGCTTTACTTTATAGCCCCAATTGACAGCTATTAAGAAAAGGCCAGTAATAAGGCTGACAATACATATACATACAATGACTATTGCGGTCATAGACATAGAATTTCCTCCGTTAACTATAGTACTTCTGTTAATTTTACAATAAATACTAGCAAGAAAATTAACTTTTCCATGACGATTATGTTTCGATTTAGTCTTAATAGGAAATACTAGATATTAGAACAATTAAATTCAATAATTATACACACACAGATTTCATAATAATGTTAGGAAAAATTCAATGATAATATTTACCATTCGAAATAAAGTTTTCAAGATGTAACATCCATTGAAACTTTAAATAAATACATGGAGTGATTGAAATGGCAAAAAAAGAATTAAACAATCAATTAAATGAGTTAGTAGCGACATGGTCAGTACAGTATACAAAGTTACATAATTTCCATTGGTATGTAAACGGACCTTCATTCTTTACTCTACACACAAAATTTGAAGAGCTATACAACGAAGTGACGTTAAATTTAGATGAAGTGGCAGAACGTATTTTATCTCGTGGAGGCAAGCCCGTTGCAACATTAAAAGAGCATTTAGAGCTTTCACTTATTAAAGAAGCAACAGGAGGAGAAGCAACAGAAGAAATGGTTGAATCGACAATTGCTGACTTTAAAACGATTATGAAAACCTTAAAGAAAGCAATGGATACAGCTGCTGAAGAAGGCGATGACCGCACAGAAGATTTATTAAACGCAACATACCAAAGCTTAGAAAAGCATACTTGGATGTTAAATGCATATTTAGGTAAATAAATTGTTAAAAAACGACTCCTGTAACTGGGGTCGTTTTTGTTTTATGCAATGCATAACAGGACTTCGATTCGTTCATCCTTTAAATGGAGGTGAACAAATTTGGACAAACAAAAAGTCTATGTATCTGTGGTGAATAATACATGTAATTTTCAACCAGGCATGAATTATGAATTTGTATTGCAGATGGAACCCGTAAAGGCACGCGTGTTTTCAAAATTGTTTTATCAAATGAATGGATTAGAAGCATCCAATGCCTTCCGTGCACATATGGCTTATATTCCATATCATATGGACCGGTTAAATCATGAGATAGATCATCGTCTTCGAAAAGTGTATGCATTGATTCATGAGTTTGGTGATGACGAGACGAAACTATTTGTTGAACAGCTACCTTATTTTAAATTGAACACCACTTTGTAAGTTGAATGTCAGACATTCGTTCGCTACACTATGAGGTAGGAGTTGAGCGAAACGATGTTTACTTTTATCGATGAAAACGGTTTGACAGTAGATTTAAGATTTGATAAAGGCCCATTTGAAGTGGAGCCAAAGCATGTATTAGCGCTAGTACAACATAACGGCAAGTGGCTATGCACGATTCATCATCATCGTGGTATTGAGTTTCCAGGAGGAAAGCAAGAAGAAGGGGAAACATTAGTACAAGCGGCTATTCGTGAGGTTTATGAGGAAACAACAGTCGTTGTAGAAGATGTGAAATGGTTTGCCTATTATATCGTGTATGATGAAATCCCATTTTGTAAGGCAGTCTTTACAGCAAAGGTAAAAGAAATTCAAACGTTTGTCGGGGACTATGAAACAGAAGGTGTCATCTGGTTGACAGAGGAAGAGCTTTGGCAACAACCAAATTTAAGCTTTTATATGCGTGATGCGGGGATGAAAAAGATGTTACAGGAAGTGAAAAATCATGAATGAAAATGGTAACATCTATTCGATTCGAAATTACCCGTCACCGAATCCTCATATTCGCTTAGATGAAGTGATTTATTGGTCGCAAGGATTACGCGTAAAGGGCTTACTTGCACGTCCTAAGAAGTCAGGGAACTATGAAGGGCTCCTTTATTTACGAGGAGGACTGCAATCGATTGGGATGGTACGACCTGCACGTATTGCACAGTTTGCAGCACAAGGCTTTGTTGTATTTGCTCCGTATTACCGTGGTAATCGCGGCGGGGAAGGCAAGGATGAATTTGCAGGCGATGACCGATTTGATGCAAGTAATGGCGTTGATGTATTAAAACAATTTGTGAAGCAAGACAACATACATTTATATGGCTTCTCGCGCGGGGGGTTAATGGTGTTATGGACCGCAATTCTGCGTGATGATATTAAATCAATAGTGACATGGGCTGGTGTTTCAGATGCAACCGCAACGTATTGGGAACGTGTCGATATGCGTAGAGGTTTAAAGCGAATTGTCGGAGGAACACCGAATAAAGTACCAGAAAACTATGATAATCGAACGCCTTTATTCAACGTTGATCAAATTGATGCCCCAGTACTAATCATTCACGGGACGGAAGATCAACATGTCAATATCGAGCATGCATATCAGTTAGAGCTATACTTAAAAGAAGAAGGAAAACGCGTAGAAACTTGGTTTTCACTTGGGTTAAGGCACCATTACCCACCAAAATTAAATCGAGCGACTGTTCATAACTTATGTCAGTGGATGAAGCAACAGTAACATAAATGGAAAAGGGATGTAATGTAAGTGAAGACTTACGCTACATCCCTTTTCGTATGATATGAAATATGGTGAAGTTTAGTAAATAAACATTATGTCGGAATCAACCAATTAGCAATTAAGCTAATGGACCACCCTTTTTCACGATATCTTCGTCAACATTAACGAATTTCGTAAAGTTGTTTTTAAATAGACCAGCTAGCTCAGATGCTTTTTTGTCGTAAGCTGCTTTGTCTGCCCATGCATCACGAGGGTTTAATACTTCAGATGGAACACCTTCAATGGCTACTGGGATATTTAATCCAAATACAGCATCTTGAGTTGTTTCAACGTCGTTTAATTTACCTTCGATTGCAGCACGTACCATTGCACGAGTATAAGAAAGTTTCATACGGCTACCTACACCGTATTCGCCACCAGTCCAACCAGTGTTTACTAAGAATACTTGTGAACCGTGCTCGTCAATTTTCTTACCTAATTGCTCAGCATAAACTGTTGCAGGAAGTGGTAGGAACGGTGAACCGAAGCATGTAGAGAATACTGGTTCTGGCTCCGTAACGCCACGCTCTGTACCAGCTAATTTAGAAGTGAAACCACTTAAGAAGTGATACATTGCTTGTTCTTTATTTAATTTAGAAACAGGAGGTAATACACCAAATGCATCCGCAGTTAAGAAAATGATTGTTTTTGGGTGACCTGCTACTGATGGTAATACAATATTATCGATGTAATCGATTGGGTATGCAACGCGCGTATTTTCAGTTAATGAACCGTCATCGTAATCACATACACGCGTTTCTGGATTTACTGCAACGTTTTCTAAAACAGCACCGAAGCGAATAGCATTGTAGATTTCTGGTTCTTTTTCTTTTGAAAGGTTGATTGTTTTTGCATAGCAACCACCTTCAATATTGAATACGCCATTGTCAGACCAACCGTGCTCGTCATCCCCAATTAATTTACGGTCAGCATCTGCTGATAAAGTTGTTTTACCAGTACCTGATAAACCGAAGAATAATGAAACGTCGCCTTCTTCGCCAACGTTAGCTGAACAGTGCATTGGGAAGATGCCTTGCTCTGGTAATAAATAGTTCATAATACCGAAGATTGATTTTTTCATTTCACCAGCGTACTCAGTACCACCGATTAAAATAATTTTCTTTTCAAGAGAAGTGATGATAAATGTTTCTGAAGCTGTACCATCTACCTCTGGATTTGCTTTAAAGTTTGGAGCAGCAACGATTGTGAAATCAGCTACATGAGAAGCTAATTCCTCTGCTGTTGGACGGATGAATAATTGATGACAAAATAGGTTATGCCAAGCATATTCGTTAATTACTTTAATTGATAGTTGAGAATCTATATCTGCACCTGCAAAGCCGTTGAACACGAATAATTCATCGCACTCTTTTAAGTAGTTAATGACTTTTACATATAATTTGTCGAATACTTCTGATGAGATTGGACGGTTAATTTTACCCCAGTTAATTTTATCTTTAGAACCGTCTTCTTCAACCATGTATTTATCTTTAGGAGAACGGCCAGTATATTTGCCTGTTTCAGCACGTAAAGCACCGTCAACAGTTAACATTGCTTCTCCACGTGATGTCGCTTTTTCAACTAATTGTGGAACTGATAGTTGTGTTTGAATATTTTCCCCGTTTAAAAGTTCTTTCAGCTCGTTAGCAATTTCTACCGAATTCATCGATTAAATACCATCCTTTTTTATAGTATTCCCTTGTGTAGGGGAGTTGTTTGTTAATTCAAAAATAGTATAACACATTGATATTAATAATCTATACTAATTATGAATTATTTTTAATGGATTTTCTAACTGTAATAATTAAGACAAAATTGGTTGACATAAAATCCGTTTTTACGTAAGATTGTTTAATGAACGGATACTCTTATCCCGAGCTGGTGGAGGGGCAGGCCCTTTGAAACCCGGCAACCTGCGTTATGTTAACGTGTTGGTGCCAACCTGATGCAAGGGCAAAATAACCCTTGAACGATAAGAGTGAAAGGTAACGAAGCATATTAATCCTTTCCTCACGCGTGATGAGCGCGGTAATGAGTGAAAGGATTTTTTTATTTTGATTTAAAAATCGCGAATAGATTTAAGATAGAGTTAAATTTATAGCCTTTCAAAACCTCGTGTTAAAGCAAACAAAGCTTGGCGTTTATACTATTACTATATAAACGGACATGGGTAATGAGTACCGTATCAAAACAAAAAACAATTGCCAAAGTGAATTAGGAGGAAATGACATGACAAATCGTCGACTGTTTACATCAGAAAGTGTAACGGAAGGACATCCAGATAAAATTTGTGACCAAATTTCAGATGCTATTTTAGATGCCATTTTAGCAGCAGATCCAAACGCACGTGTAGCTTGTGAAACAACGGTAACAACAGGCTTAGTATTAGTTTCTGGTGAAATTACAACAACAACTTATGTGGATATGAAAGGAATTATCCGTGATACTGTAGCAGAAATTGGCTACACACGTGGTAAATACGGCTTTGATGCTGAAAACTTAGCAGTACTTGTAGCGGTGGGAGAACAATCTCCTGATATCGCACAAGGTGTTGACCAAGCATTAGAAGCACGTGAAGGTTCAATGACGGACGAAGAGTTAGAAGCAATTGGAGCAGGTGACCAAGGTTTAATGTTCGGTTACGCTTGTAATGAAACACCTGAATTAATGCCAATGCCGATTTCATTAGCACACAAATTAGCACGCCGTTTAACAGAAGTGCGTAAAAACGGTACATTAGATTACTTACGTCCAGATGGTAAAACACAAGTGACAATCGAGTATGGTGAAAATAATGTTCCTTTACGTGTAGATACAATTGTTATTTCAACACAACACGATGAAGAAGCAACATTAGAACAAATTCAAGCGGATATGAAAAAATACGTAATCGCAGAAGTTGTACCAGCAGAGCTTTTAGATGAAGCAACAAAATACTTCATCAATCCAACTGGTCGTTTCGTAATCGGTGGTCCTAAAGGAGATGCAGGTCTTACAGGACGTAAAATTATTGTCGACACTTACGGTGGTTATGCACGTCATGGTGGCGGTGCATTCTCAGGTAAAGATGCAACAAAAGTTGACCGTTCGGCAGCCTATGCAGCTCGTTATGTTGCAAAAAATATCGTAGCAGCTGGCTTAGCAGATCGCGCGGAAGTACAACTTGCCTATGCAATTGGTGTAGCTCAACCCGTATCGATTGCTGTAGATACATTCGGTACTGGTAAAGTTGCTGAAAGTAAAATCGTTGAGTGGGTTCGTGAATTATTTGACCTACGTCCAGCAGGGATTATTAAAATGCTTGACTTGCGTCGTCCGATTTACAAACAAACAGCTGCATACGGTCACTTCGGTCGTACAGATATAAATGTTCCTTGGGAAAATACAGATAAGGCAGCAGCTTTAAAAGAAAAAGCAGGCCTATAATAAAAAAAGAAAAGGAGCAGTGGTCGACATATCGTTGACACCGCTCCTTTTTTTATTTTTGACTTGAAAAAAATTCATTATATAAATAGGAAGAAATACATTTTTTAGTAAGAGTGTTATTTCACAATTACTTTTGTAAGGATTTATAATATTGTCCCTTTTCTACATATTCACGAATAATCCGGTCCATATCTGCACGATCTTCCGCTGTCACTTCGCGTACGACTTTTGCAGGGCGTCCCATTGCTAGCATATTTGGAGGAATGACTTTTCCTGGCGGTACAAGGCTACCTGCACCGATAAATGCGCCTTCCCCAATTTCAGCACCATCTAAAATGATGGAACCCATGCCAATTAGTGCACGTTTCTTTATTGTGCAGCTATGTAATGTTACTTGATGACCAATTGTTACTTCGTCTTCAATAATTAATGGAAATGCTGGGCTCTGGTGGAGACAAGATAAATCTTGAACACTAACACGGTCACCAATAATTGTTTTGTTGACATCGCCACGTATGACGGTATTGAACCAAATTGTAGTTTCGGCACCGATTGTTACGTCACCTGTAATCGTTGCATAATCTGCAATAAAAGCAGAAGGATGAATCGATGGAGTTTTATCTTTGTATGGATAAATCATACGAAATTCCTCTTTTCTTGTATAAAATAGTATTTGAATCTAATAGTATCGTACCAAATGAATTGAAATTTTCAAATAACATTTCTTTTTTCAATAGATGGATTATAATGAATAGAAGTTTCATATGAAGGAGGTTTAATCATGTGGAAATGGGAAGCTGAAGGGCAACCGAAAGCGGTAGTTGCTATACTACATAGTGCATATGAACATCATCGTTGGTATGCATGGTTAATTGAAAAGTTTCGAAGTGCAGGCTTTCATGTTGTCATGGGAGATTTACCGGGACATGGAGATCAAGCAAAATATGCGAGATACCATGATGAAGATTTCGAGGAATATGTATCTTATACAAAACTACTATTAAAGGTAGCACTTGAATATAATTTACCGCTGTTTATAGTCGGAAATGGTTTAGGTAGTACGATTGCGATGAAGGCACTTAAAAAAAATAAAATTGAATGTGCAGGTATTATTTTGACGTCACCTTGGTTAAATTTAAAGCTTACACCAGGTAAAATGTCCAATGCTTTAACGAGCTTAAGTGCGATTACATCAAATGTTAAGATTAAGCATGAATTGACGTTGCAACATTGCTCTAGAAATACAGATGTATTAATAGAGTTAAAAGAAAGTTTACCACTCAACAGTATGGTAACCGTGAAATGGTATCGTGATTGGCAACAAATATCGCGAACTTTACGTGATCCAGAATACAAATTTCCAGATGTTCCGCTGTTATTAATGAATGGCGAAAATGATAAAGTGACAGATATTGCAGCTTCTAAAAAGTGGCTGTTGCAACAATCTTTGACAGAATTTCATTATAAAGAGTGGGCAAACTGCCTTCACAGTCTCTATTTTGAACTGGAACGTGAAGAAGTTTTCCGCTATACAACCGACTTTATTAATAATGTATTAAGAGATTTAGGTTATATAATTGAATAGTATTTTACCTAACAAAAAATTATAATTTGTTAGGTTTTTTTTATTTTTGAAAAAATCTATCGAAATTTTCGAATATTTGTAATATACTAAATTTTAAATTAATACAATAATTTTACAAAGGGGTGGCTTAATGGGATTTATCAATGATTTTGTAGGCTGGGCAAATAATATTTTATGGGGCCCAGTTATGATTTACGGAATTTTAGTAGTTGGTTTATTGTTCTCAATCCTAACAAAGTTTGCACAAGTCCGATTAATTAAGGACATGTTTGTTCTGATGTTCAAAGGGAAAAAATCGGACGCAGGTGTATCATCATTCCAAGCTCTATCTATCGCGTTGTCCGGTCGTGTTGGTACTGGTAATATCATCGGTACAGCTTCTGCCATCGCATTTGGTGGTCCAGGTGCAGTGTTCTGGATGTGGGTCACAGCTTTCATCGGGGCTTCTACTGCTTATATGGAGTCTACATTAGCTCAAATCTACAAAGAAAAGAAAGACGGTCAATATCGTGGGGGACCAGCGTTTTATATTGAAAAATCTACTGGAATTAAAGCTTTAGGAATCTTATTCGCTATTGCGATGATATTATCTGTAGCGATTTTAATGCCTGGTGTACAAGCAAATGCCATTGCTGGAGCAGTAGATAACGCATTTGGTATCGCACCGTGGATTACAGGATTAGTAACCGCTTTATTATTAGGTGTTATTATTTTCGGTGGTGTAAAACGTATTGCAAGTGTTGCTCAAATTTTAGTTCCATTTATGGCATTAGTGTATTTATTAGTAGCATTAGTAGTTATTCTAATGAATGCTTCAGCAGTACCTGACGTTTTTGGTTTAATTTTCCGAAGTGCATTTAGTTCTGATGCAGTATTTGGAGGTATGATTGGTAGCGCCATTTTCTGGGGTGTAAAACGTGCGATTTACTCAAACGAAGCAGGTCAAGGTACAGGAGCTCACCCAGCAGCAGCTGCAGAAGTTTCTCACCCAGCTAAACAAGGGTTAGTACAAGCGGCATCAGTATATATTGATACATTACTAGTATGTACTGCAACAGCATTGATGATCTTATTCATGGGTACATATAACGTACATGATGGTAGCCAGGACGGAGCATTAATTGAAGCTAAATTCGATGAGTCTATCACGTATACACAATTTACACAAGCTGCGGTTAATAATGCATTCCCAGCGTTAAATAACTTTGGTTCAGGGTTTGTAGCAATATCATTATTCTTATTCGCTTTCACTACATTAATGGCTTACTACTACATTGCTGAAACCAATGTTTCGTATCTGTTTAAGGGTGGGGCAGAAAAAATAGGGATTTTCTTAATGAAAATTATATTACTGGTATCAGCATTCTACGGTACTGTAAAAACGTCTGACTTAGCTTGGGCATTTGGTGACGTTGGTTTAGGGCTAACGGTTTGGATAAACGTCATATTGATGTTATTCATTATGAAACCAGCATTACTTGCACTGAAGGATTATGAACAGCAGAAAAAAGAAGGAAAAGACCCAGTGTTTGATCCGAAAAAGCTCGGTATTAAAAACGCAGACTTCTGGGAAACTTATAAAAAAGATTAAATGAAAGGAGCATGCTGATTTAGTTCAGCTGCTCCTTTTTTTCTTCATAAAAATGTTTTAAATTCTCGAACTGATCAGAAGTGAAATCCTTTTGACCTCGAATATATTTTTCAAGTAAATTAAAATAACAAATCGTCAAATATTGTATATCATGATGCTGCTTAAATGGTTCGTAAATTGAACTTGGCTGTACATTTTCAAAGTAATGTTCCATTTTGTCGATTGTCCGAATGTTTATGTGTCGATTGCGCATTTCTTCAAGTACAAGTGCTGTATAGCAGTACAAGTCTTCTTTCGGATATTCATAAATATAATTAATTAAAATATGCTGGTCTTGTTTTTTGAAAATACTATTGAGCTCACGCCATTGGGCAAGTAATTGGCTTTTTGGTAAAAAGGGAATTAGCTCGCTGTGCCATAGTCTCATTGACTCATCCTTTCTTAAAGAAAAAGAGCTAAGATATCTTAGCTCTCTAATGGAATATCTTTTACTTTTTCTAGTGCAATAATAAATGGCGGATCATTTTTTTGATTTATAAATTCATAGCGTAAAACGTGGATGTACTTTTGCGGTAAATTACTTACATACGATATGACCTCATCACGCTCTTCTTTACCGCCTTCATGTCCATGATAAACGACTAGCACAATGATGCCACCTACTTTTAATAACTTCAGTAAGCTTTCAAGTGCTTGGATCGTTGTATTTGGCATTGTCACAATATCATGATTACTGCCCGGTAAGTATCCAAGATTGAAAATGGCACCTGCTACAGGCTTTGTTACATAGTTTGCGACATTTTCATGTCCGTCTCTTAATACGATAGCACGGTGTTCAAGTGCGTTGTCGAGTAAACGATGAAGTGTTGCATCGACTGCTTCTTTTTGAACGTCGAATGCATACACATAACCATCATCGCCAACTAAATTTGCTAAAAATAACGTATCATGTCCATTACCTGCTGTTGCATCGACTGCAATATCACCTTCAGTAATCGACATTTCTAATAAAGTTTGTGCATATTGGATCACGCGTTCGAGTTTCATTCGCTGATCACTTCCGCTTTATAGTGCTTTCCTTGCCATGATCCACGACGCTCTAACTCCGCATCAATCCCATTTAATACTTCCCATTTGTTTACGGACCACATTGGACCCACCATTAAGTCAATAGGACCGTCACCAGTAATTCGGTGCACAATCATTTCTGGTGGAATGATTTCGAGCTGATCCGCAACGAGTTTCACGTACGCATCTTTTTCCATAAACTCAAGCATCCCTTTTTCGTATTGTTTTACGAGTGGTGTGCCTTTTAATAGATGCAGTAAATGAATTTTAATACCTTGTACATCTAATTTTGCCACTTCACGTGCTGTTTCCATCATCATATCGTAATCTTCAAGGGGAAGACCGTTAATAATATGTGTGACGATTCGAATCCCGTGTTTGCGAAGTTTATTGACACCTTCAACATATGTTGCATAATCATGAGCGCGGTTAATTAAGTTCGCCGTTTTTTCGTGAACCGTTTGTAGTCCAAGCTCTACCCAAAGGTATGTGCGTTCATTTAGTTCTGCTAAATATTCGACAACATCATCTGGTAAGCAATCTGGTCGAGTTGCAATTGAAATACCCATTACACCTTCACAAGCAAGAGCTGCTTCGAATTTTTCTTTTAACACTTCAAGTGGGGCGTGCGTATTTGTATATGCTTGGAAATAAGCCATTGTTAGGCCATCTTTCCATTTGTTCTCCATCTTCGCTTTAATTTGTTCAAATTGAACTGGAATTGGATCTACTTTATTGCCTGCAAAGTCACCTGAACCAGCAGCTGAACAAAACGTACAGCCACCAAATGCAACGGTGCCGTCACGGTTAGGACAATCAAAGCCTGCATCAAGTGCTACTTTATAAACCTTCTTACCAAATTCATTTCTTAAATAACGATTCCATGTATAATAACGCTTTCCATCAGACGGGAAAGGAAAATTTATTTCAGTCATTAGTCTGTTCACTCCTCTAACATTTTATTTTATCATGTAGCTACAGTCTGTACTATTAGAAAATCTTTTTCTTGTACATTTTTCTCAACAGGAATAAACTTGGAGTTTGGATAAAAGTTGTAAAGGGAGGAAAACACGTGCCTAAAATAGTTTGGTTTTTAATACTTGGCACCTTTGTTAATACGGTCGGCAATTCATTTTTATGGCCTTTAAATAGTATTTATATACATGATCATTTAGGAAAAACATTAACAATCGCTGGGTTTGTTCTCATGCTAAATTCATTAGCAGGTGTATTTGGAAACTTAATCGGTGGATATTTGTTTGATAAATTAGGTGGATATAAAGCGATTTTAATTGGGGTTGTTTTAAATTTAATTTCGATTACATTATTAACCATTTGGCATGACTGGCCCCAATATGTCATTTTTTTAACGCTACTTGGCTTTAGCGGAGGAATGGTGTATCCAGCAATTTATGCAATTGCAGGGAGTGCATGGCCAGAAGGTGGTCGACGTGCGTTTAATGCCATCTTTTTAACAAATAATGTAGGGGTTGCAATTGGACCAGCATTGGCAGGAATAGTAGCAGATATTAAATTTGACTATGTTTTTAGTGCGAATTTAATTGCTTATATTTTATTCTTTTTAATCGTTGTGACAACATACAAGCGTTTTGACTCAAGTAGAATGGCGACAAAATCAATGGCAGATGATACTAAAAAAACACGCAATAAAGCGCCTATCATTGCGATTAGTATTTTAAGTATTTCACTAGTAATATGCTGGTTAAGCTATTCTCAATGGAGCGCAACGATTTCTTCGTATACACAAGGACTTGGCATGAGTTTATCGCAATATAGCTTATTATGGACAATCAATGGCTTTATGATCGTGGCGATTCAGCCGATTATTAAACCACTCGTTACCCATTGGGAAAAGAAAATAAAACATCAGCTCATATTCGGATTACTATTAATGTCTATTTCCTATATGGTTGTGTATTTTGCAGGTAGCTTTAAAATGTTTGCAGCAGCGATGGTCGTTTTAACATTTGGTGAAGTGTTCTTTACACCCGTTATTCCGATGATTGCAAACAAGTTAGCACCACCAGGGCAACAGGGCTTTTATCAAGGATTAGTGAATAGTGCATCTACAATTGGCCGAATGATTGGGCCGCTGTTTGGCGGTGCGATGGTCGATATTTATGGAATGCAAGTATTGATGTTCATATTGTTTGTATTAATCCTCCTTGCGATTATTCCTTGCTTATTATTTGATCGGGGTTTACAAAAGGCGGATCTTTAAACAGTTACTTGTACTTTTCCAGTGAATCCGCTAAAATGAATAGAAATAATAGATTTGACTGTGATGAGGAATAGTAAATGGTCGCACTTTTTAGAGAGCTAGTAGGTGGTGGAAGCTAGTAAGTGTTAAATTGAACTCGCCTCGGAGTTTGCTTTAGTGAAATTGATAGTAGCTAAAAGCCGTGTATTCGCGTTAAGAAAATCAAGCTGAGTGCTGTGTCACTAATTTGGGTGGTACCGCGGGAGTTTTAAATCCTCTCGTCCCTTCTTATTTATTTAAGAATGGGGCGAGTTTTTTTATTTTTGAAATATTCTGTTAAATTAGCTAAGATTATAAAAATAACGCAGTATCGTCTAAAGTCACAGAATAATTTACATTACGAGGAGGAAAAATTGTGAGCTTTAATCATCAAAAAATCGAAAAAAAGTGGCAGCAATATTGGGATGTTAACAAAACATTCAAAACAGAAAATGAAGCCGATAAACCAAAATTCTATGCATTAGACATGTTTCCGTACCCATCAGGTGCTGGTCTACACGTAGGTCACCCAGAAGGTTATACAGCAACAGATATTTTATCTCGTTTCAAACGTCTGCAAGGCTATAACGTACTTCATCCAATGGGCTGGGATGCTTTTGGTTTACCAGCGGAGCAGTACGCACTTGATACAGGGAATGACCCAGCTGAATTTACTGCGAAGAATATTGCGACGTTCAAACGTCAAATTCAAGAGCTTGGCTTCTCTTATGACTGGGATCGTGAAATTAATACAACAGACCCTTCATACTACAAATGGACACAATGGATTTTCACGAAATTAGTGGAGATGGATTTAGCTTATGTGGATGAAGTAGCTGTAAACTGGTGTGAAGCATTAGGTACAGTACTTGCTAATGAAGAAGTAATCGATGGTCTTTCTGAACGTGGAAATCACCCAGTAGTACGCCGTCCAATGCGTCAATGGGTGCTACGTATTACAAAATATGCAGACCGTTTAATTGATGATTTAGAAGAGGTAGATTGGCCAGAATCAATCAAAGAAATGCAGCGTAACTGGATTGGTCGTTCTGAAGGTGCACAAGTTCGCTTCGCAGTAGATGGAACAGATGCTTCATTTGAAGTGTTCACAACACGTCCAGATACATTATTTGGTGCGACATACTGTGTATTAGCTCCAGAACATAAGCTAGTAGCAGATATTACAGCACCAGAACAAAAAGCTGCAGTAGAAGCTTACTTAGAAAAAGTGGCATTAAAATCTGACCTTGAACGTACAGATTTAGCAAAAGAAAAAACAGGTGTATTTACGGGTGCTTATGCAATCAATCCAATTAACGGTGAAAAAATGCCGATTTGGATTGCAGATTACGTACTATCTACTTATGGTACAGGTGCAATCATGGCTGTTCCTGCACATGATGAGCGTGACTATGAATTCGCAAAAGAATTTGGCATCGAAATTAAAGCAGTATTAGAAGGTGGCGACATCGAGAAAGAAGCGTTCACTGGTGACGGTGTACACATTAACTCAGGCTTCCTAGATGGTTTAAATAAAATTGATGGTATCGCGAAAGCTATCGAATGGTTACAAGAAAACGGTGTGGGTGAAAAGAAAATTACGTACCGTCTACGTGACTGGTTATTCAGTCGTCAACGTTATTGGGGCGAGCCAATTCCAGTAATTCACTGGGAAGATGGTACAATGACAACTGTTCCTGTTGATCAGCTGCCATTAGAGCTACCAAAAACAACAAATATCCATCCTTCAGGTACAGGTGAATCACCACTTGCAAATATTGAAGAATGGGTAAATGTAGTAGACCCTATAACAGGCTTAAAAGGGCGTCGTGAAACAAATACAATGCCACAATGGGCTGGTTCTTCATGGTACTTCTTACGCTACATTGATCCAACAAACGAGACCGCAATTGCCGATCCAGAACTACTTAAACGTTGGTTACCAGCTGATATTTATATCGGTGGAGCTGAGCATGCAGTACTTCACTTACTATATGCGCGTTTCTGGCATAAAGTACTTTACGATATGGGCGTTGTTCACACGAAAGAACCATTCCAAAAGTTATTTAACCAAGGGATGATCTTAGGTGAAGGTAACGAAAAAATGTCAAAATCTAAAGGTAATGTTGTAAACCCAGATGAAATCGTTGAATCTCATGGTGCCGATACACTTCGTTTATACGAAATGTTCATGGGCCCATTAGAAGCATCTGTTGCTTGGAATACAAATGGCCTTGATGGTGCTCGTCGTTTCTTAGACCGTATTTGGCGTTTATTTGTCACAGATGAAGGACAACTTGCTGCAAAAGTACAAGATTCAGCTGATACAACATTAGAAAAAGTGTATCACCAAACTGTGAAAAAAGTGACAGAGGATTACGAAGGTATTCGTTTCAATACGGCGATTTCACAAATGATGGTATTCATCAATGACTGCTATAAAGCAGATGTAGTTCCTACTGAGTATGCAGAAGGCTTTGTGAAACTATTATCTCCAATTGCACCACACGTGGCAGAAGAACTTTGGGCGATTTTAGGTCATGAAGGTACAATTACGTATGAACAGTGGCCAATGTTTGACGAGTCGAAACTTGTTGACGATGAAATCGAAGTTGTTGTTCAAGTATTAGGCAAAGTACGTGCAAAAGTACAAGTGACAAAAGATATTACTAAAGAAGAATTAGAAAAAATTGCACTTGCAGATAGTAAAGTACAAGAATTTATCGATGGCAAAACAGTGGTAAAAGTCATTGTGATTCCAGGTAAATTAGTAAATATCGTAGTTAAATAACGATTCAAATAAGTAGCTACCCAAAATTAGAGGGTAGCTACTTTTGTTTATAATTTGAAACAATTGTAAAATATGATATTATTTTATAATAAGTGCTAGAATCTACCCTACAGAATAGACGAGAAAGGAAGGAAAACGATGGAAGATACGACGATTTTAATTATCGAGGATGACTCGGACATTTTGGAAGTACTTTCTTTGTATGTTCAAAATGCAGGTTATCATGTGTTAAAAGCGACAACGATTCAAGAAGGTTTACAAGTATTTTCTACACAAAAAGTAGATCTCATGTTAGTAGATATTAATTTACCTGATGGTAATGGTAGTGATCTTGCAATAGAAATCAGAAAAACTTCAGAAGTAATTATTTTTTTTATTACGGCAAATAATACGGTTGAAGATAAATTACAGGGTTTTGACGTAGGCGCAGACGATTATATTACAAAACCATTCGTTCCTAAAGAGGTAATTGCTCGTATCAAGGCACACTTGAATCGGAAAAAGGTACATAAAAAAAATCAACTAGTAGTAAATAATGATATCTTGATAGATTTTGAAGAAAAAACAGTATATAAACAAGGGAAAGAATTACATCTATTTACAAAAGAAAAGCAAATATTGTTTTATCTTGTTGAAAATCAAAATCAAGTATTGAGCGTGGAGCAAATTATAAATCAGGTTTGGGGTTATGATGAGTTTGTCGACTTAAAAGCTGTAACTGTACATATTAGCATGTTGCGTAAAAAAATTGAAAGTAATCCAACAAAGCCAATTTATATCCAAACCGTACGGGGATTTGGGTATAAGTTTGAATTGAAATAAAAAAGGTAATTCTGCTAATTTAAATAAAGCAGAATTACCTTTTTTGTCTAGAAGTATACAAGTTGGTCGATTGAATATTCTTGTAGAAGATAATCAAATTCAAAACGGTCTTTATTTTCACCGACTAAATCTAATAAATAATGCTCTACGCGGTTTTTGGATAGTTCATACGTATTTGGTAAATAAGATAATAAAAATGTATCTGCTGAAGAACCGCTAATAACGCAAGTTTTCTCAATTTTTTCATTATCAATCGTCATCAAAATCTTATCCAAGCTTGCATCAATTGGCAATACATGAGGATAAATGTGCTCATTATGAATGAGTCCTAAAAATACTGTAAATAAATACTCATTTTTAAATTCATTATCGACTAATAATAAAATTCTTTCATTGTAGTTGTCATTATCGATCTGCTCATCGATTTTTTGCTGCATTAATTGTTCCATATATTCTACAACTTGTGTGAATTTTGTATCATAAATTGCCTTTTGCATCTTCAACAAATTTAAGATTTGATACACGGGAATGAATATTTTGGTGAAATATTCTGACATTTTAAAGTTGTCAACTAGCTTTAAATAAGTTTTTTTGGCGCTTTCTACATTGGCACTAACGAGTTCATTATAAAATGTATTCAGTAACTCATCTTTATTTTCAGATTGGTGTGAAATCATTTGAACGATTTCGATGTCATTATTAATAGAAATGTGGAAAGATACGCCCGTTTCAATACATTTCACGCGTGGTGAAGTAGGGAATTGGGGATTCGCCTTTTCAACGATTGCATGAAAATCATCTGATAGTAGAACGATGGAGTTTTCTGGGTAAATACCAATAAAGTCAACAAATTGTGTTAATAAGCCCTCATTGAACATATCTTCATCACGATATAATAAACTAAAAGCATCGGCAGCCCGCATGGCATCGCGGTACGCTCGTTTCATCGTAATAGCAGAATACACATCGATAATTTGCAGAATTTCAAGCTCTGTTGTAAAAACAGAAGGGATGCTTTCAGGGTAACCTTCTCCATTTCTACGTTCATGGTGTGAGCGTGCTAAATAAGAATAATCTAAAAGTCCTATTTGTTTGAAGATTTTTTCGCCTTCAATTGTATGCGATTTCATTAATTCAAACTCTTTAGTATTAAGACGACCTGGTTTTTGCAAAATCTCTTTTGGAATTCTCAGTTTTCCAATATCATGCAATAAATAACCAATCGCAATTTGCTCAATATTGCGTAATTGTAATTTGCGCGCAAACAAAGTACCGATAATAAAGGCGTCGATGCAATGCAAATAACCTACATAATCCCATCGTTTCAGTTGCATTAAATGATCAAAATAAACATCATTACTCATAATTACATTTAATAAATCTTGTAAGTAATCGATATCAGTTTCATCTTTTAATATTTGACCGTAGCGAATTTCAATATCTAGTTCCGCTAAAAGGGTATAAAAATTAACTTTTTGAGCTTCTGGTGTAGCGGAAATACTGGATATATTGTTGAAATTGAACGTGAAATTTGGTTGCTCAAGTTGTTCTTCTTTAGCGCTTTGTTCAGGAAGAAATGTATTTGGAAGAATGGAAGTTTCATTATAATAAATAGAAATGAATTGAACACTTTTCTTTTTTAATAACTCAATTCCCTTTTCCGTTAGTTTACTATCTTTTTTCATTAGTAATTGTCGATCGATAAATATGTCAGTAGCTAAAATGTCACCAGGCGCAACATCTTGAATTAAAATTTGTTCTATTTTTGACAATGAAAACACCTCTTTAACAAAGTAGATAAATTCTCTATTTATTATTATATGTCAATGTTAAACAAAAATGGGTGAAAAATATGAATTTTTATTGATTTATTAATGAAAAAGTACTTATCTATAATAGGTTAATGTTCATATAATGACATCAAACGACCGTAAGTTATTTCATGTTATTTACATTTACTAAGAATATTATTGAAGTATAAAGTCCTATTAACTATTAAGTAAGGATAAAAACATGATTTTGATATACGATTAAATTACGCATCTGTCAATTTGGGAGGGGAGATATAACATGTCAGAGCATCATCATACAAATAATAAAAAGACTTTAAAGATTTCCTTTATAATCATTACAACTTTTATGCTGGTTGAAGCAATCGGTGGTTTTTTCACGAATAGTTTAGCGCTACTTTCAGATGCAGGACATATGTTAAGTGATGCTATTTCACTGGGTATTGCATTGATTGCGTTTATGTTAGGTGAGCGTGCGGTGTCCAATCAAAAAACATTTGGATATAAACGTTTTGAAGTGTTGGCAGCTGCATTTAACGGCATGACCTTAATGCTTATTGCGATTTTTATATGTTATGAAGCAATCGGTCGCTTTATAAAACCACCTGAGGTTGCATCAGTTGGGATGTTGATCATTAGTGCAATTGGGTTGATCGTCAATATTTTTGTAGCTTGGCTCATGACGCGCGGTGCGGATACGAAAGATAATTTAAATATGCGTGGGGCTTTTTTGCATGTCATTAGCGACATGTTGGGTTCTGTCGGAGCAATTGTGGCTGCACTGCTAATGATGGGCTTTGGTTGGCTTTGGGCTGACCCACTTGCTAGTGTAATCGTTGCTATTTTAGTATTCCGAAGTGGCTATAGCATTATGAAGGCATCCGTTCATATTTTAATGGAAGGTGCACCAGAAACGATTGATGTAGAAAAAATTGCGCGACAAATTGGTTCGAATGAGCAAGTACTTGCGCTACATGATTTACACATTTGGACGATTTCAAGTGGCTTTAATATGTTTACATGTCACATCGTTGTGGCTGCACAATTACCAATTGGTGAAAGTGAAAAGTTGCTTAAAACGATTGAACACCAATTACTAGACAAAGGTATTCATCATGTTACAATCCAAGTGGAATCAGCTATGCATCCACATGATGAAAGCTTACTCTGTACATTCAAAGCGCAAGAAGAACATCACCATAACCATCATCATTGACAATAGAGGCTACCTAAATCGGTTGATTTTTGGGTAGCTTTTTAATTTGAAAAAAAATTCAATAAAATTGAAACTATTTCTTGAAAATATGCGACTATAAAGAAAAAGGTGAAAGGGGTGAGCTTTTGACAACGCATTTAAAAGAAGTGATGGAAGCTTACGGTGAGTATTGTATCCGTGTAGCGTATTTATATGTGAAAGATTGGGCTGCCGCTGAAGAAATTGTCCAAGATGTCTTTTTAGCCTATTACAAACAACAGCAACGATTTGAAGGGCGCGCCTCGTTGAAAACTTATTTAGTAAAAATAACGATACATAAAAGTCATGACTATTTACGAAGCTGGAAGCGAAAAATGAGCCATTTCGTAACACAAAAATATGTCACACCATCCGCGGAACAAACAATAATCATCGAAGAGCAACAGTCACAATTAGTTGAAGCACTACTAAAGCTCCCTATTAAATACAGAGAAGTGCTTATTTTACATTATTATGATGACTATAAAGTTAGAGAAATTGCTGAGCTATTGCAAGTAAGTGAAAATACGATTAAAACAAGACTTACACGTGGTCGTGAAAAATTAAAACCGCTACTAGCTGAATTGGAATGGGAGGTGCTGCAATATGACGAAGTGGAAAGATGAAATTGATCAACATATTGGACTTGAACCAAAGTTTACGCCGGAAGTCAAAGCGAAAATAGTGCGAAAAGCATCTCAGCGTTCGATAAATTGGCGTTACCCACTCACGCTTTTTGCGTTTTGTAGTGTAATCATTTTATTCTTTGTCGTAGGCCCAAAACAAGGGGAACAGCCACAATTAAACGCAACCTCATTTGAAACATTAATACAACAAGCGCAAGTAGAAAAATTTTTCATCAGTTCAAAGCAAAGTGAAGATGATCAATTTTTTGCGAGAGCTTCTAGTCGCTATATGCAAGTGCATGAATTTAATGGTGAAGCTGATACCATCAAAATGAATCAGTTTTTGCGAGATATGGAAGTAATGGAGCAAGAACCAGATTTTCAAATTAATACAGATGTTTTAGTGGAAATGTCTAATGGCGGGCACTTAAAATTAAAAGTATTTCCTTATGAAAGTTGGTACGCGGTACAAGATGTGCAAACTAATTTATATTACAGTTTAAAGGATGAATCTGCTGTAAGTTTTACAAAATGGAAGGATAGTATAAAAGAGCCGCCAATTTTTACAGTCTACTTATTATTTTTAGGTGGTATTTTTGGCCTTCATTTTTTAGTAAGAAAATTATTGAAGTTGCCAATGGTTGAGAAAAGGAAAGGTGCATTCTGGAGGAATTTTGGCATTTCCCTTGCCGTTTATTTTGGCGTACAGTGGTTATTTAGATTATTTGACTCGAATTCATATGTATTTCATAAAGATGTGTGTATGCTGGTCGTCCTTCTTGTGTTAATCTTCCTTTTCTATATTGATACCTATAAAAAAAGTTCGAAAAAACAAAGGATTGCTGATGGGATTGTTACGATTTATGGCGGTATCATGATTTTAATTTTAATTAACCTTATATAGCTTATTACTGAAATGTATTTTTCGAATAAAAACTTGAAAAATTGTTCACTTTTAAGCTACATAATTGTTGCATTAAGGTAGAAAATAACTATTTAGTCACATAAGTTTTTGTGCAATACTATAGTAGTAAATGATTATTCAACCATTTAACGATCTAAACGTAGAAAGTAGTGTGGAACGATGGCACAAGCATCACATTCAGTACAAATTCCAGTAAGCCAAGACAAAGTATGGAGCTTCGTAAGTAAAATTGAAAAGTGGGCAACGTTAGTACCTGCTTATAAAGAACATAAAGATATCGATGCTCAAACATCAATTTGGACGTTCGAAGGTAGCTTTAAAGGCTTAACGAAAAAAGTTGAAATAGAAATTAAAATCGTCGAAATGAATGAACCAACGAATATTAAATTCGAAATTAAAGGTTTATCCGATAACATCAAAGGTGGCGGCGAATTTAAAGCTGAACCAAAAGACGGTGGTACATATATGACAGCTACAGTTGAAGTAACGGCTGGTGGTCTTTCAGGAGCTGTATTAACTCCTGCAATTAAAGTATTATTACCAAAAGTAACAACAAAATTAACAGAAAAAATCGCACGCCATATTCAAGCGTAATGATGTCGCCCATTAGAATGTAGATTATCTAGGGTGAAATATTTATAATCAAACTACTAAAAAGGTATTACATTTTAATGATGTAGTACCTTTTTTATTGTAGTTATATGTAAATATCTTTGGTATTATATGTAATATTATAATCAAACTATAGGTATAGGAGGATATATATGAGATATGTTCAGGTATCTTCAAAAACATATAGGGATAATACAGGCAGGAGCATAGACTTTCCTACTCTTCTAGTTGAGTATAATGGAGAGACAATGCTTTTTGAACAATTACACAGATATCAATTAAAGAATCGTAGTAAAAGCAGAACTTGGCATAAGAAGTTAGTACAAGCTGTTGGACTATTGCTTGATTATATGGAAGCTAATCAGAAATGTTATTCTTCTCCAAAAGAATTCTTTGATACATTTACGGAGTCTGTTTATTCAGGAACAATAAATGAAGAAGGTTTAGACCCTTCGGGACTTTATTGGTTACCTAAAAGAGTTGAAACAGCGAATATGCTTTTATCTGCTTTAAATGGGTTATCAGATTGGTTATATGAAGAATATGGAGCTGTTCAATTAAACCCTTGGAGAAAAGCCACAAGATATGAAGAACGACTTAACTGGATGGCACAGATAAACAAAAGTCAGAACTCATTTCTAGGGCATTTAAATGATGTTCATGAAATCTCTGAAACTGCAAAATTAGCTCGCAATGCTGTTAGAAGAAGAAAACCATACTCATCAAAAGGAGATACAAAAGCATTCCCCGAAAATAAAATACATGATCTCCTATGGGAAGGGTTTAAGAATACAAGAAAGAACTATGAATTAGACCTTGTTGATCGTTATAACTGGCGTGATATTGCCATTACTATACTGATGCATGGCGGTGGACTTAGGCATAGTGAAGTATTTCATTTATGGGTACAGGACGTCTTCCCTGACCATGAAGACCTAAATCTTGCTGTGGTACGAATCTATCATCCAAGCGAAGGAAAGGCCCCGCAGGATTTCAAGAACCCTAATATCGGTAAATATATAACAGACAGAGAAAGCTATCTGCTGTTAAAATATGGTTTGCTACCACGCAATATGTATTCCGCACAGGACAAACGATTTGCAGGGTGGAAAGAGCCAAGACTTGATAACGATCAAGATAAATACATGCATGTTTACTGGTTGTCAAAGGAATGGGGATACATCTTTATGTCTGTATGGAAAATGTATATGGCAAAAAGGTTAAGAGATGGCATTAAGGATACTCACCCATTTGCCTTTGTCTCACATTCGCCTAAGACACTTGGAGAAATGATGCCACTTAGGACTCAGAGAGAGTCTCACGAAAAAGCGATTGAAAAGATTGGTTTGACAGTCGGAAAGAAAGATGGCACTACTCCACACGGACATAGACACGCATATGGTCAAAGTCTTAAAAATGCCAATATACCTGACCGCATCAAACAAATTGCCATGCACCACAAATCAATAGAGTCTCAGAAAGTATACACAGAGCCAACAGTTGCAGATGTTACAGCTTCACTAAATAATGCCACTGCATCTTTGGATAATGGTTATGTACTTCCAATGCAGACTGAGATTGATGCATGGATGAATGAAGAAACTAAACAGCAAAACAGATACAGATATAGGAGAAAATAAATGGGAAGAAAAAAATATGATAATTTTTTTAAGTATAAAATGATTGAAGAACTTTGCAACGGCAAAGCAGCAAGGAATATTAAGCGAGAATATGATGTTAGCCATAGAACTGTTATGAGATGGCTCCGAGATTTTATTGAAAACGGAGCTTTTGGTGATAATGCATTATCGCCAAAAGAAAATCTGAGGCTTGAACAGTTAAAGGAAAAAGCTAGGAAAAGAGAACTTGAGTTAAGGTTCCATGGAACGACCACGAGTGAAAACTTCGAATGGCTTTTAGGATATGATTCTGATTTACGGCAATGGAATGAATATGCCACAGAATGGATAAAGACGGTTGTAAGAGGCAAAGCAAAAGCACTTACATGTTTAACAAACTTCTTTAAGAAATATGTTATTGAAGAAGACATCACTAGGTCTGTGCAAGAGTTCATTTCAATAAAATATGACACTCCAGATTTTTACGAGATTATTTATGCAGAAAGAGGCTCACAATTCCATGCTTTAATTGAAGCAAAAAAGGTTGTTGAATTTGTTGACTGGATTATTGCGGAGAGGTTTTCGGTTGAAGATGATTTAGGAAATAAGCTTACTCCGGCAGAATTTGAAAATCCTCTAACAAAATACTTACCAGACTCTGTAAAATTATCGCAACGTAATGAATCAAATAAGAATGTCCTGCCTTATAGATACATAAAAGACCTTCGTAATATACTCTGTCCTCAAAATGCAACCTGCTTTAAAGACTTGAAATTTGCACAAAGTGCAGGCGATTCAAGTACAGGTGGTGATTGGTTCATTGTTGATAAGTCCGTTATTGATGAAAATGACCCAGACTGTGTTTACAGAGTCAGAAAAACTTCCCCGTATGAACAGAAAGAAAAAGGACTTTCTAAAGAAGTATATGAGATGTGGTTTCCGGGGACTACTGTGTTGCTTTTAACTAAGCTCCTTCTTCCTTTAAGAACTTATCAGGTGCGTATGCTTGACAGTGGAGAAATGGATACATATAAGTATGTGCAGTCTATGCGAGATGTGGCTGGAAAATGGATTAAGAATGATTCACATTTAAGTCAGGGTACAGAAAGGAATCCTTTTAAAAGAGGCGTTCTTCGTAAATTCAAAGACAATACAACGCAGCTTGAAATGACAGGTTTTTTTATCAATACGAATAAAACAGCAGACATCAACAAAGAGGAATCAGATAGAGGTTATGACATTCCTTGGCAGTACGAAGAAGCACAATACTGGCTTGCAAAACTTAGGGATTGGCAGGTGAAGTACAATCCTATTTCTCGACCTGCAAAATGGACAGAACTGACAAGAAATCACTTAGGAGAAATAAAAGATGTGAAGATTTTAAAACAAAAGGGGGAAATCACATTTCTTTTCAGAGACCCTACTTCAATAGGACATGAACGCTTACCAATAGCAGTAAGCGGAATGGGTACTTTTTGGTATAAGACACTTAAACAGCTTGAGGTTCAGCTTAAAGAAAATACATCATCCGAAGAAGAAAGAACATTAAAATTTGTGCGTCCAGACCGTACAGATTCGACTTATTATCCCCTTCATTCACTCAGAGTATCACTTATAACTGCCTATGCTCTTGAAGGTGGAGTTCCAATGCCTATTCTTTCAAAGGCTATCACAGGTCACGCAAGACTCATTATGACTCTTTATTATACAAAAGCAGGTATTTCATATGTTACAGATACAATGAATCAGGCTGAAAAGAGCATTCTTGAAAATGATAAAGAAGCTTTTGATAGATTTATTAGAGATTCAAAGTATGAACAGTTAGAAACAAGTGTAGCTGCGAATGACCCAATAGCTTATCAGGCAGTAATCAACGCTCAAAAATCAGGTGCAAGTATTATTATAAGTGATAAAGGAATTTGTCCTAAAGGCTGTTTTGGATGCGATTCAGGTGGCACATATGTTAATAATGATACAGATAAACTCACTTATGGTGTTGTTCCGGGTTTTCCAGAGCAGAACTGTGTCAGATGTAGATGGTTCGTAACCAGTCCTGCTTTTCTTCCGGGCTTAGTGCATCATTTTAATACCATAGGCTACAATATGGGCGAAATAGGAAAACGAGTGATTAAATATCAGCATGGTATAGAACTTTTAGAAAATGAAAAATACGAATGTGAACTTAATGGAACCATATTTACAAAACATCATGAATTTCTTAAATATGAGCAATTATATGCACAGGAGATACAAAAGAATGATAAGCTAGCAAACGATTATAATGCCACTCTTCGTCTTATTGATAAGTGCATGAAGTTAATCAATAAAACATCTTCTGATGATGGAGTTCAGCTTGTAACCGTAGGTTCTATATCGGATGTTGGAATTTCTATTAATAACATTGAGCATGAACTTGAACAGCTTCAAATCATCTGTAATGGGGCGGAACTGTTTCCTGAAACAGATGCAAGCAAGGCAGTTCTTCAAAGATCTCAAATCATAGATTTAACATTAAGAAATAACAATAAAATGCCCGTTATGTTCTCATTAACAGAAGAAGAACAGCTCATTGCAGGAAATCAATTCATGAGGCTTTTAATTAATCGTGCAGGTAGTTATAAAGATGCTATTCCTTATGCACTCGGGCGTAAGAAACTTGAAGAAATCGGGTTTGAGAATGAGTTTGTTAATGAACTTAAATCTGTGACTTTAAACAGTAATTTGTTACCAATATAGACAGTTCTACTATTGATTAAGAATTATTTATGTATTGGAGGATATATGATGGAATTGCATCCAGATGAACTGTTCTCTAAGTTTTACGAGAACGCTTCTACAAGGAAAAAGAAAACATTAGAACTCATAAATAACGCCTGTAAAAAACAGTCCGAGTCTGACATAAAAGATTTTTCCATTGGCACTATAGCCAGATTGATAGCAAATGATGGCGGTCCAAGTGAACAGGCACTTAGAAACAAAAATGCAGAGGATTACAGAGTTTTGATAAGCCAGTGGGCTGAATACTATAAAACTACCACTAAAAAGCCTAAAAAAGAAAAGAGAACAACCGTAAACGATGATATCTTAGCAAGTATCTCCGAACCAACAACAAAGGCATTGGTTGGTATGCTTATGGCAGAGAATAAAAAGCTCAAAAGAGAAAACTCTCTGCTAAAGGAACAAACAACCTTTACGATTGATATGCGTTCTAGAAACGATCTAAGCAAAAATAAGGATGTCGTTATAGTCGAGCCTTCTTATAATCTGACAGATACCGAAATAGATGCACTGAGAAATGCCATATCAAACGAATTTCTGAACCATCAGGGATGGACTAAAGATAATTATGGCAGAGTAAAAGAAAACGGCATTCAGATATATAAGGCAGGCTATATAACTGCCATACAAAAAATTCTTAATAAAATATAAAAAATACATCCATAAACCAAACTCAAAAGAAAAAAAATTAATTACTTTTTAAATACCCCTGTTAGGTTCAATTACGAAGTATTTTTAGTTGCTTAAGCAACCCCACTTAAACAAAAATTTTTTTATGGTGTATAAGTGGGTACGCTCTATCTTTGCCAAAAATTATTTAACGCCCATATAAGTTTTAATTATGTCAATCCCACTATACCCAACTTCCTCCGCCATACGTTCATGCACATAGCAATAACGTAAACCATGATAAGTGAGTTTATTAGATTTCACTCTTGTACTCATGATAGAAACGCCCTTCGGGAGTCTCTACAAGCCTCCTATGACGCTCTAAAAACTTTTCACAACGGAAATTTCCCACTTGATTGACTTTCTCGCCTTCTCGGACGAATACAAGCCCTCGTTCGATTTGAGAGATTCGTTCTTCCAATAACCCCTCTTGCATCATCAGAAAGACGTACAGAGCGATGTATACCGTTTTTAGACTCTCCATTGCCCTCGTATATACCAGTTCTGCTTGTAAACGTTTCATCGCCACTACCTCGGTGTTCCGCAAGTCCATCGTCCGATAGATTGGCAATATGTCTCTAACCTCCTTTGCAGTCAGCCCTCGAAAGCCGTCTTATTGCGATAGATTATCTATTAAAGTACGCATATCTCATACTCTTTTTGCTTCCAAGACGTATCCCCTTTTACAGCTGGTGTTTTATCAAGTTGTACATCATAGTTTTTAGCAAGATTTTCATTAGTTGATAATTCATACTTTGCATTGGGAACTAAATTTAGCATGTAACAGATTGCTCCTAAATCGCCTTTTAGCGTCTTATCGCTAATCCCAAGTGTATATCGCATCCCAATATTGAGCCAATTGTTAACTGAGCCAGTGAGCCACTTTACACTATCTGTCTTTTCCAGAAGCACACGTCGGCTTTATTTGGAGTGGCGGGCATGATACCCTGATGCGGGCGTTAAATTCCTGTTACTACGCCTTTTGAGCGAGAATTATGCCCGCAGAGGCTCCATGTAAAGCCTACCGAAAAACATGCTGCGACAATTATCTTGTCCACTGAAAAGGACCTCGTGTTCAATTGCGAAATGGCTCACTTTTCATTTGCGAAATACACCCAAGCTCTTCCCGATACTTGACATAGGTAACAATATGCTTATCTTGCAAGTTGCGTAGGTTTTTCATCTCATACTTTTCATCAAAAAACTAAATAAACTGCTGACAACTGCTCTCGTAATGTGCCTAGTGGCGTATGAGCCGCTGCGAGTCTGCTTAAATAACGTTGCACACTGACTCGCGACCTCTGACAATCCATTTGTAGTGTTGATTTGAAATAAAGATTGATCATTTGTAAAGTTTGATCAAAATAAACAGTCTTTTTACAGAAACCTTATAATAACAACGTTTATCAAACTATTTTGGTCAATCATTATTATAAAAAGTGATGAAAAATACTCGTTTTGGTCAATCTTTTTTATAAACGGTGCTACGGTGGTACACGTAAGAATGCGAGTTTGCAGGCTACTTTTTATCAAACTTTATTCAAAAGCCACATGTAGTCTCGAAAATAGGGATAGCTTGCTACTGGGCGAAGTCTGCCTACTTTTAGACGAAAGGGACGATTTTGTTCCAACATTGTCATAAAAACACCTCGTGTATAGGTAGCTAAAACAAGATAAAATCAAAAAAGAGCACCAATTCAAGCCTAAAATAAATTTAAACATGATTCGGTGCTTCCGAATTTTTACTTATCTTGTTTTTTGTATTTTTAGTTTTTTATAGTTCTAACCAACCTTCAAATAAGGAATCATCTTTTAAATTAAAATAGTATTTTGCAAATCTCATAAATTCTTTAGAATCAATCTCTTTATTTTTATAAAATTGATAATAAATTTTCAAAAATTCTTCAGCTTCTTTTATCTCCCCATTATCTTTAAATAATTCCCATAACATTATGGTAGATTTTCCATAGACATATGAGCTCATAATGTTAGATTCGTATTGATCAAGTGGTAAATTAACTGGTAGTTCTAGGTTTGGATCAATTCTGTACAGCGAATTATAGGTTTCACTTTGTTTCGAACTTGAAAACTTGAATAGACTAGTTGCAAATCCCGCGAAACCTTCATCTAACCATGCATTATTATAAGGATCATTACTAATCATCCCATAAAACCACTGATGAGCAATCTCATGAACTACCATACTTTTAAGCTGGCTAGAATTGCTAGGACCACTATTATAAATCGAATTTGCTGTTACAATTCCCGGATACTCCATACCCAACCCATCTAATACAATATCTAATTGATTAAAAGGATAATGCCCCATAACTTCTTCGAAATAATTTAATGCATCGGTAGCTTCGGTGAGTATTTCTTGATATAGTTCCTCTTTTTTCTCCTCAAATCCAAATACTCTAATGGAAATGCCTTCCTCGTTCTCCACTAGTATTGGATCTTTTAATATAGCAAGAAATATCTCCTTCACATTCTTAATTTCAATCAAACCCTTGTTTGGGGTTGGAAATACTTCTTGTTCAAATGAAGAAACTAAAGTGTACTCTTTAGGAATGTCATACGCTAATTTGAAATTGCTAAATGTGGTATGATAGGTCTCTCCTCTATATCGGTACGCTTCCTTGTTCCATTGATGGTTTCTATATGTGGCAATCATTGGATAAAATTGGGCTAAATGATAGTTACCATTACTTTTCGTAAATCTTAAGCCTTTTTCGGGAAGGGTTAGTTCATAGGAAAAATTAACTTTAACGTCTCGGTTAGGTTTCAACTTTTCTAAAAGCATTATGTTTAATGTATCTTTTTCTAGTGTATAATTAACCTTTTTTCCATCAATAGAAATGTTATGAAAATTAACAGTTGAGGGATGTTCTAGATCTGGTGAAACACTTTTTGCAAACATATTAGGTATAAAATAAAAAATTAATTGATTCCAATCATCGGTAGATAGATTTTTAATTAATACATTGGTTTCTAATTGAAATTTACCTTTATCATCCATTTTCAATGTAATATCATACTCACTAAAATTTCCGGGTTCTATCCCTTCTGGTATGAACTCTTCTATATCCACCTGTTTAGAAATCGTCGTTTCCATATTACCATCTTGTTTATTTATCTTCCAAGCAACGAAAATCCCACAAAATAAAACTATACTAATAAAAAATAATTTCTTTTTTATGATTACCGCCTCCAATACTTAATTTTAGTTAATTATTTCAAAATTAAATATTTCACTATTATATTAATCTATTCATCTATTCATGAATTTTTCAAACTATAACACGCTTTCTATATTCATCTTACTGAATATAGAAAATACATTTACTAAATACATTCTTTTTTTATGACCGATATAGGAATGAATATTTTTAAAGGATATGAGCAAAATGAGTCCAATTGTCTATCCTAATCTTCCAGTGCTTCTTTAGATTCAGGAAAGACAATATTGTTTAGTTAATAATGTTATAAACAGTATTGAAGTGTGATGGATGCTTATTGTAGATGTGAACTAGAAACAAATCATGAATATTTCCCATTATTTGTAATTAAACACTTCTAAAATGAATATATTATTATTAGTTCTAAAAAAGAAAGGTGGATGTTAATTATGGATGAAATTTTGGATGAATTCCAACCAATGACAAGCGATTGCGAAAAAATTGTTTGTTCTACTAATCCTTGTGGAGCCGGAGGTGTATATACCGTAGAATACTGTTATGCTGGGTATCCGTCGGAACCTCCTAGAACACACTGTGGATGTGGATTTTTTGGTTAAAAATTAAGTTTTAAATGTACAAAAGGCAAGGTAATACCCTTGTCTTTTGTATAATTAGAAAGGTGTGTAGGATAATTTCAGAATTAATATTATTTATCAAAATTTTAATAAGTACTATATTCCTTTTTTCATTTATTTCTAAAATTTTTACCTTCACAAAGTTCCTAAATGTATTCTCATCGTTAGGTTTTAATAAGTACTTTTCTTTTATCGCTGCGATATTAATTCTTTCTCTAGAGGCACTAGTTTCATTGCTTATTATTTTTAAAAAGACAAGTTTTTACGGAGAGGTTATATTGTTCTTTTTGATTCTATCTTTTTTTATTACAGCAATCTATAGTCAAATTAAAAGGCTACAAATAAGTTGTAATTGTTTTGGAGAGCTGTCAGATGAAAAGTTGGGGAAATCTACATACCCTAGGATAGTCTTTCTTTTCATTTTATTAAATCTTCTTTTCTTTAGCAAAATTGAGGTGGGCATTACAACCTACTCATTCGAGAAGAATTTTATGTTGTGCTTTGCTAGTATTAACATTATGATTCTGTATTATTTATCCAAGAACTTTAAAAAATTAACTACTTTAAGGCGGATACCAAAATCATGATCAATTTAATATATCTTCTTACAGTTAACTTAATGCTTCTTGTATTATCCATAATGATGCTGTATTTATATAAGTTATTGATTGACTCATCTACAAACAAAAGACTTCCGAAAAATGAAGATGGATTAAAGAAAGGTGAAGTCTATCCATTGACGCAACTAAAAACCATAGGAGGTTCTCCTTTTACAAAACCTAAAATTAAAGTGGGTTCGGTAATAATTATTACTTCATATGGTTGCGAAGTATGTAAAAGAGTTTATCCTTATCTTGAGGATTTGAGAAAAGAGTTTGGAAATTTGCAATTCAATATATTGATGCTAGCAACCGAAGAACAGGCTCGAGAAAATATTCATTTGTATAATTTAGAAAAATTCCAATTAGCGTTAATTAAACATGAACAACTTCATAATCTTGGCATTACTGGCTTCCCTTTTGCTTACTTACTTTCAAGAGACGATAAAGTGCTGGAGAAAGGTCTAGTAAATCATAAGAAGGATTTTGAATTATTAATATCTTATTTACGATTTAATAAATCTTCTTAAGTTATAAAGTTGTAGTTGATAAAAGTGTGGATTCTGGTAGTCTACTACCTACCTTTAATTCTAGGAGAAATTATGATGATTTCATATTTAATCAGATCCATTAAATTAATCTACTATATAAAAAAATCGTGGTTATTTGCTACTGTATTTTTCAGAATTGTGAATGGACTACTTCCATTCGCCGAGTTATGGGTACTCCAAACTCTCATCAACGAGATTGCGCTTTTTGTAAAAGGTGATAATAGTAGTATGTTATTAATTATTAAATTAATAATACTTCAATTAGTTTTTGCAATAATTAAATCAGGAATTACCAATTTTCTGAATGTTTTAGATACAAGTATGGAACAATTACTACATTACGAATTGGGTAAAATGATAATGAATAAACTAATTAGTGTACCTTATTCTTGTTTTGAGCTACCTTCTTTTTATAATCATCAATTTCGCATAAAAAATAATTATGGGACAAAATTTTTAAGACCCATTAAAAATATATTAGAATCTTTACAAAATGTTATTAGTATCTTATCTTTTATAAGTTTTTTATTTTTTGCTCATTGGATACTAGTAATTATGGCAGTAGTAGTAGGAATTCCAACCTTTATTATTCAGTACAAATATGGACAAGCTAAGTTTAATTTACTTATAGGTCAAACTACCGAATTAAGAGAAGCAAGTTATATACATGGACTACTTAGTAACAAGCAAAGCGCAAAAGAGGTAAGATTGTTTAATTTAGGAAATACTTTTTTAGAAAAGTGGAGTAAGATTATATTAACCAATAATTCTAGGTTAATACATATTCTTAAGAAACAAAGAAATATGAATATCGGACTAGATGGACTCTCGGCAATCTTATATGCACTAGCAACAATGGTGACAGTTAAGATAATAAATTTAAAAAAATTAAGTATTGGTAATTTCGTTACAATAATACAAGCCATGAAAGAATTACAACAAAGAATTAATCACATTTCATTATTGTTGGCCGTAATTTTAGAAAGCAGCCTCTATGTCAAAGATTTCTTTGATTTTATGGATTTTGAAAATAGTGAAACTGAAAATAATACAAATATGATAGGGAAGACAGTTAAAATAACAAATGTTAAAAATATAAGAATTAGAAATTTGTTTTATAAATATCCTATAAATCAAGAATATACTTTGAAAAATATTTCCCTAGAAATTAAAGAAAATGAGAAAATTGCTATTGTAGGTGACAACGGATCAGGGAAAAGCACGTTAATCAAAATTTTAGTTGGATTATATCAACCTACAAAGGGAGATATATTATTTGGTGAAAATGAAATTAGACAAATAGAAAAAACAAGTTTAAGAGAGAATATAACTGTAATATTTCAAGACTTTGTAAAGTTTTCTTACTCGGTTAAGGAAAATATAGCTTTTAGTAATATTTCAGATATAAATAATGATATAAAAATAAATAGTGTAGTTAATGAAATGGAAATTAATAATTTGATTAAAAAGTTACCTAATGGAATAAATACCAATCTTGGTAAGATACATCCAGATAGTGTAGATATATCGGGAGGTGAATGGCAAAAAATTGCCTTGTCTAGAGCATTATTTAAGGGTTCGAATATAATTGTGTTAGACGAACCCACAGCTGCTTTAGATCCAAAAACAGAAATTTATATTTTTGAAAAATTTATTGATTTAGTTAAGGATAAAACAGCAATTTTTATATCACATAGAATGGCATCTGCTAGAATTGCAGATAGAATTATAGTTATGAATAAAGGCGAAATTGCTGAAATTGGAAACCATGAAGATTTAATAAATAAGAAAGGTGTTTATTATAATATGTATAATTCTCAAGCTGTTTGGTATCAATAAAATTAAATCAGCTTCTCTTAAAAGGTTATGGGTTTAGCAGTTTTTGATTCTAAAAGTCCAAACAAGCATAGCCCCTGTTCTAAATTATCGACGGGGGTTAAAAATTATGCATACAAGGTTTTTATAGAATTATTATTGGCTCTTCCCCAAAACATATCCAGTGTTAATAAGATTTCTTATCGTTGTAAATACGGGAAAATTGACGAGACCCCTATAAGAAATAACGTTCCCAAACGAAAAGTTTGGAAATACACCAAAAAGCGATAAACGTTGTTAAATCAACATTTTTCGCTTTTTTAGTGGAACATTATTTATACATACTTTTATGCACGTTTTTACAAAGTTAGTCCCAGCAACAAGTTGAACATGTTTTGGTGCTGGCTGCGTTCATCATGATGTTGAATAAAATCGTGCATATTCTTAACATTCCTTAACGTACAACATTTCCGAAATGTGGGCCGTACCCCTAGACAAAAAAATTTGATTATAAAGTTTGATTATATATAATCAAACTAAAAACCTTTAAATATAAGGTGTAGCTTTATTTTATTATGCTATTCACCCTATATTATGTAGATTCTAATGGGCGTTTTCTTTAAAACATGATAAATATCATATGTAACTTATGACAAGTGGATATGTAGCAGTTTCCAGTTCTTTTTTATAATTAAAATAAGAAAGAGGTGTACAGTATGACACAAATCATGATGGAACGAAGTAGTTATAGCGCGAAAGAAGAATTTTGGAACGGTTTGACACATGGTGTTGCGGCATTGCTGACGATTCCAGCAACGATAGTATTAGCAAATAAAGCACTAACAAATAGTTCGACGATTGAACTGATCAGCTATATTATTTTTGGGATTTCTATGTTTTGTTTGTATTTTGCCTCGACCATGTATCATGTATGGCCAACACACAAAGGTTTTTTAAAAAAAATGGATCATAGTTCAATCTTTTTATTGATTGCTGGAACGTATACACCGATTGTATTAGTTGCTATTGGTGGAAAACTCGGTTGGACAATTTTTGCAATTCAATGGATTTTAGCAGCGGCTGGAATTATCTTAAAGCAATTTTTCGTCTATCGATTTAAAATTCTTTCATTACTTGTTTACATTGGCATGGGCTGGATTATTATTTTTGTTGCTAAGCCATTATTAGTACACATTACAATGGCTGGTTTTTTAACATTACTTTCAGGTGGCTTGTTTTATACAGTCGGAACGTATTTTTATAAAAATAAAAAAATCCCATACAATCATGCGATTTGGCATGTATTCGTAGTTGCTGGTAGTGCGATGATGTTCCTTGCAATTTATTTATATGTATAAGAAAAAAGAGTCGATTCCATTCATAAACGGAATCGACTCTTTTTATATGCTTGCGGTGAACTTTTCTATTAAATCTTGTAAATACTCATCATACTGTTCATCATTACGCTTAATCATTAGTTGTAAAATCTGATTTAAAAACGCTTTGTTTTCCATGAAATGATCGGGCATTGCGTTATAAAGTAATTGATGATGATAATTTTCTTGATCTAAATAAAGTTCAAAGAAATAACCAATCTTTTCATCCTCATTGAATAGATGCATCATACATTCTACTTCATAGCACTGCATTATAAAGGAATGCTTAAAGCCAATGCGAACTGAAAAGGAAATGTGCCCACCTTTTTCATCAATCGTAAACGGGCTAATATTTGAAATTAGCTGTTCATTTTGATAAAGCCAAATAAGCTGATCTGCTTGTCGATTTGTTGAAAATGCGGTAATTCCCTTTGGTGCATTTTCAATAAAAAATTGTTTCGCACGCTTTGCTTGAGCTGATGTATCGTAGTCAGAAGTAGCTGCAAGAACATTTAATTGTTTCGTAACAACTTGTAGAAAACTAGGACTTTTCTGGATGTGTTCGACAATTTGTTTTACTTGCATTGGAAAAATATTCGGGATATTCGCTAATTCTAATGCTAGAGTCATCCCTAATCCTGTTTTATTTAAGCCTAGAATTAATTTTAAAAGTACACTTTTAGCCATGCCTTCTGATTGTTCAAAATAACAGAAGGCATAAATTGCAAACGTGAACTCTTCTTTATTTGTATCTTTTAGTTTTTTACAAGTTAAATGTGTTTGCATCTGCTCATCTGCTGCTAAGTAGAGCGTGGTTTGTTTATTATCTAGATTATGCATAGTGCCTTAAGCCTCCTGATTGTACACTAACAATTATGATACTAGGAAAGTATTGGGAGTGCTAGTGTATTTCAAGTAGAAAATTCTTAAGCATGAAATTGACCCGCACTCATACCAGCAATACGTCCTGTTACTAATGCAGATGTAATATTGTAGCCACCTGTATAGCCATGAATATCTAAAATTTCTCCGCAGAAATATAAACCTAGTTTTTTCTTAGAAGCCATCGTTTTCGACTCGATCTCTTTTACAGAAACGCCACCACCTGTAACAAAGGCTTTCTCAATGGGTTGTGTTCCGTGAACATCCATTGTGAATCCTATAAGTTCACGTGCAAAATTACGGATTTTTTCTTGTGAAAGCTCGATGCCTGTTAATGAAACATCAATTCCTGCACGCTCTAGTAAGAATAGTAACCAACGTTCTGGTACAAGCGATTTCCATAAGTTCTTCACGGCCTTTTTCGGTTCAGCTTTAATCGTTTTGTTGAGCATTTGGAAGCATGTTTCTTCATTATAGTCTGTTAAAGATTGAATACGAACTTGTACGGGAGCGCTTCCTGTTTTTAATTGCTCTTTCACGATAAATTGGCTACAACGTAAAATAGCTGGACCGCTTAAGCCAAAGTGAGTAAACAGCATATCCATTTGATGGGTCACGAGCACTTTGCCTTTTTTATTTAGTACTGAAACGGCTACATCACGTAATGCTAATCCTTGTAATTCACGTGATTGAATGAATGGTTCTTTTGAGGTTACGGGAACTTCAGTAGGGAACAAAGTTGTTACTGTGTGTCCCGCACGTTCCGCCCATGGATAACCATCACCTGTTGAACCTGTTTGAGGAACTGCTTTTCCCCCCACTGCTACTACGACTGTTTGAGAGCGGACTTCTTCACCACTTTCTAAACGAACGCCGTAAATCTTTTCATCATCCATTAATAATTTATTGACTGCTGTATGGTAACGCACTTCAACATTCAATCGTTTTAATTCTTTTTCGAGTGCGTCGACCACGTCTTGTGCGCGGTTTGAAACAGGGAACATACGTCCATGGTCTTCTTCTTTTAGCGCAACGCCCAGTCCTTCAAAAAATTTGATAATATCTTCATTGTTATACACCGTAAAAGGGCTGTATAAAAAACGGCCATTACCTGGGATATGTTTAATAATTTCATCTGCTGATAAACGATTCGTTACGTTACAACGCCCACCACCTGAAATCGCAAGCTTTTTACCAAGCTTCGATCCTTTTTCAAGTAGTAGAACTTTCTTTTCTTGCTCGGCTGCTGCGATTGCCGCCATTAAACCTGATGGTCCGCCACCGATTACTATACAATCAAACATGAATGATTTCTCACTTTCTTATGCAAAAATTTGCTTAGTAGCTGTTCTTTTCTATGACCTATTATACATGAAACGAAGAAACTATTTGAGTAAATGGTCTTTCACATGTAAACTTGTATAAGGAAAAGTACGGGAACTTCCTTTTGTCGGAAATCGTCATTAGAGAAAGTTAAATTCTGTAAAAATTCATTCGATACAATGAAAATAGAATGATATATCCAACATATTTATTGAATTTTTATATAGAACGGTAGGTTTTTTCATGTCTTCATTAATGAAGGGAACAGCGATTTTAACAATCGGATTGTTTTTATCGAAGCTTTTAGGATTAGTTTATATTTTCCCGTTTTATGCAATTGTTGGTGAAGAGAATATTGGGTTATACAACTATGCCTATATTCCATATAACATTATGTTATCTATCGCAATTGCGGGATTACCAATTGCGGTTTCGAAGTTTGTATCGAAATATAATGCATTAGGTGATTATGATGCAGGGCGCCGCTTAGTCAAAACAGGTGCACTTTTAATGACGCTTACAGGGATTGTGGCGTTTATTTTAATGAACTTATTAGCAACACCGATTGCGAATATTGTTATCGCGGATGATGAGCAAACATTTAGCGTAGAACAAATTGCAAATGTTATTCAGTGGGTAAGTTATGCGTTAATCGTTGTACCATTTATGAGTTTAATACGTGGTTATTTGCAAGGTTACGGTCATTATTTACCGACCTCAATATCGCAATTAATTGAGCAGATTGTTCGTATCATCTTCTTATTAGGTGGCGCGTTTGTTGTAGTAAATGTTATGGATGGCAATCAAATTACGGCCGTAAATTTATCAGTATTTGCTGCATTTATTGGTGCAATTGGAGGACTTGTAACACTGCTCTATTATTGGAAAAAATTACGCCCTGAAATTAAAGCGGTTCAAGTGATTGCACCAAAAGAGCATCAGCTACCTTACTCCAACATGTATAAAGAGATTTTTAAGTACTCGATTCCAGTCGTATTCGTAGGTCTTGGAAGTTCATTATTCCAACTTGTTGATATGCTAACATTTAACCGTGCAATGATTGCTGGTGGTGTTGAAGCAAAAATAACAGATACGTACTTCACGATGCTAAACTTATTAACACAAAAAATTGTGATGATTCCAGTCGTTTTAGCAACAGGCTTCTCAATGGCCATTATTCCAACTGTGACGAAATACTTTACACAAAAAGATTTTCGCGGTGTTCACGCGGCAATGGATAAAACGTATCAAGTGTTATTATTCATTACAGTACCAGCTTCGTTTGGGATTGCGATTTTAGCAGAAGATTTATATCATTTCTTCTATTCCTATAGTGAAATGGGTACGCAAGTATTAAGTCACTATGCACCACTTGCTGTTTTATTTGCGCTATTTACAGTATCAGCAGCGATTTTACAAGGTGTCGATTATCAAAAGTGGGTTGTATTTAGTTTATTGCTTGGTTTATTTGTCAAAACGATTTTAAATACACCACTGATTAAAGTCATGTCAGTGGATGGAGCAATTTTAGCGACAGCAATTGGTTATCTTGTAACGATTGTTATTAATGTTTTAGTCATTAACAAAGTGACAGCTTATAACTCAAAAGTTGTTATACGTCGCATTCTATTAATATTCATATTAACAGGCGTCATGTTACTTGTTGTTTGGTTAACACACACCGGTCTTACAGCAATTGCACCAGCTACTTCGAAGTTACTTGCATTAGTATACGCAGTAGTTTGCGCAGGTGTTGGGGGAGCGATTTATGGCGCAGTCGCTTATAAATTAGGATTAGCTCAAATTTTACTCGGAGATAAATTAGGGAAGATTGCACGTAAATTAAAATTGATAAAATAAAATAAAAAACGGGGCGTCTGCGTATTAGACGTCCTATTTTATTGGAGGATAAGATGCGTTTAGATAAATTATTAGCAAACATGGGTTATGGCTCACGAAAAGAAGTAAAAGTTCTATTAAAGCAAAAGGCAGTTACCGTGGATGGGGTAGAAGTAAAAGATTCTGCGATGCATGTCAATCCAGAAAAGCAAAATGTTTCAGTATTTGGCGAGCGTGTAGAATACATTGAGTTTATTTATGTCATGATGAATAAGCCACCTGGTGTTATTTCAGCTACAGAAGATAAATATGATCCAACGGTTATTGAGTTACTAGACCCATCTATACAACATTTTGAGCCTTTCCCAGTAGGTCGATTAGATAAAGATACGGAAGGGCTTTTACTCATCACAAATGACGGGAGCTTAGCGCATAACTTACTTTCACCGAAAAAGCATGTATCAAAATGGTATTATGCAAAAATTGATGGGGTTGTTACCGAAGTTGATATCGAAGCATTTGCTCAAGGTGTGACACTCGATGATGGGTATCATACACAACCAGGTGAACTGAAAATTTTGGCTTCAGGTGAAGAGTCAGAAATCGAACTGATGATTCAAGAGGGTAAGTTCCATCAAGTAAAACGTATGTTTGAAGCAGTTGGTAAAACAGTTACCTACTTAAAACGACTATCAATGGGACCTTTACAGCTTGATGAGGAGCTTGAATTAGGGGAATACCGAGAATTAACAGAAGAAGAGTTAACGCAACTTTTAGAACGTAAATAAAACAAAAGAGAATGCCCCCGACGAAAAGGGCATTCTCTTTTTTTGTCGATAAGAAAGTAGAACTTTCTTTCTAATCCTTACCTAGAAGGACTTTGCGGACATTCACCTACGAGATGATATCCATTTTATTACAGTATGGAGCTGATGACACCTTAAGTTATGTTTGGGGCAAATAGATGCCCTTTCTTACAAAATAAGAATCAGCCGCTTTCAAAGTTTCTAAGATGTCATTTTTACTTTTTTCTTCGTCGTTGTCCATTTACCTCGACTTGGACTCATTACCAAGTCATTGAAGGCTAACACATTCAAATCTCTTTGAATGGTGCGAGGAGTGATGTTGAACTCTTCGACTAAATCCTGTGTAGTCACTTCTCCTTTGTTTAGGATAAACATATACACGTCTTTAATACGATTAAGCATTCTATCAGTAGTTGGTTTCATTTGAAAACCACTCCTTCGATCTTAAATTCTCATGGCATAAGACTAGCGGACGACAAGTTATGTGCGGAGTGCACTTAGGCTTCATTAGTTTGCCTTAGACATCCCCTTTTCTGAAGGTTTGGTCAGAATGAATGTTCCGACACATACATTATAGCGAAAAATTAAGTATATTTCCATAACTTCAACTGAATTATTCATAATTTTACTGAAAATTCATATACTAAAAATTTATCCGCTTTAACGTGCAGTAAGATTACCACCTCAAGTCTTAAGAAAATCGAAAAGAGGACAATTGAAGTTTCACTTTATAGTCGATATGGTACAGTGCAACAGATGTGATTTTTATTGTATTTTTGCTATTATAGGGTAAAATTAACGATATTAAAAAATAGAGGTGTAAGAAATGAATTGGTTAGAAATCGCAGAAAAAAGAAAATCGGAATTATTAGAGGAATTACAACAGCTAATTCAAATTGAAAGTGTACTTGATGAACAAAATACATCACCAGAAATGCCATTTGGACCTGGTCCGAGAGCGGCATTAGATTTTATGTTAGCAAAAGGCAAAGCGCAAGGAATGCGTGTGAAAAATGTAGACAATATGGCTGGTCATATTGAAATGGGAGAAGGCAAGGAACTAGTTGGCCTACTTTGTCACGTAGACGTTGTACCAACTGGTGATCCTGCAACATGGACTTACCCACCATTTGAAGGACGCGTTGTAGATGGTAAAGTCATTGGTCGAGGAGCTATTGATGATAAAGGACCAACGATAGCGGCATGGTTAGCGATGAAAATGATTAAAGATGAAGGCATCGAGTTAAATAAACGTGTACGTATGATTATTGGATCAGATGAAGAAAGTGGCTTCCGTTGTGTTGATCGTTATTTTGAAAAAGAAGAAATGCCATCGATTGGCTTTGCACCAGATGCAGATTTCCCATTAATCAATGCGGAAAAAGGGATTGCTCATTTAGTATTTAGTAGTGCAAAACCAACTGGTAAGGAACAACTCGTTTCACTTAAAGCTGGTAAACGTACGAATATGGTGCCAGAAGAAGCGGTAGCTAAATTGAAATTCGTCGAAACAAATATAAATGGGAATTTTCAGAAATTTCTATTGGAAA